>DATBEI010000055.1:0-11689 GCA_036269595.1 Candidatus Sulfotelmatobacter sp. | reverse complement strand
AGAGAACGTCGACTCTAGGTGACGCGTGAGTCTCAGCGAGGACCAAACCCCCACGCGCAGCCGCAAATGCCCTCAACCGTGCCAAGCTGACCTGCGGATCACACGGCAGAAGTTTCCTCTCTGGAAGCCCGCGTCTTTATCCGCCAGTACATCTGCTTTCACATTGCCGAATGTCGTCTCAGGCTTGTGCTTGATGCCATCGTAGAACGCTTGGATGATGTCCTCTTTGAAGCGTTCGGTCCGTGGGTACGCCTGCGCAACTGTCTTGCGATCCGCTTCAGCAAAGTCGGAGTATCCGATTCCAAGCACATCCATCTCCACACCAGCAGTCAATAGCGCAACAACCGGATGCATGTACTTTGGAATGCCCGGCGTAGTGTGTAGCGCAATTGCTGTCCACACAGTATCAATCTCCTGCTGAGAGATATTGTGCTGGCGCAGGAAAGCTCGCGCACTGTTCGCACCATCCACTTCGAACCGGTCCGCCTTACTGCTGTATTGCGGAGTCAATCCCATGTCGTGGAACATCGCGCCAACATAAAGCAGCTCGGGATCGAACTTCAATCCCTGCCTTTTTCCTGCAAGCGAGCCAAAGTAATACACGCGAGTCGAGTGGTTAAACAGCAACGCAGACTCGGTGTCACGCACCAGCTCCGTTGCTTCTCGAGCAAGTTTGCTGTTGGGGATCATCACTCCTGAGATCGAGGTTGCTTCGGTCGTGTCTCTTGTTGTGGTAAACATAATTGAATCACCTTTCACCTCCACCGTAGAGCTTTCCGTATTGAGACGCCACGACGCGGATACGTCAATTTAGGACATCTGGACGCGATAGCTACTATCGCCGGAACCGGTCCATATATTCTCCGGCCGTAATTCCTATCACTCGCGAGAAGGTCCGGCGCATAGCGTCGGCGTTCCGAAAGCCGCAGGCATCGGCCATCTCCTTCAGTCCCATGTTGGAGTTGTCAATCATCTGCTGTGCAGCTTCAACGCGCATGCGATCGACAAACTGGCCGGGATTCATCTTTGTTTCTCGGAGGCATACGCGCGTGAAATGCCGGGGACTCATCCCGAGCCGGTCGGCTAATTTATCAACTGTAAGATCTTCGCGTAAATTTTCAACCATCCAGACCTGCAATTCGCGCAGCGGCTTCGAAGTCACTGCCTGATGCGAGAGCATGTGACTGACCTGGGCCTGGCCTCCGGGCCGCACCAGGAACATCACAAGAAATCTTGCGATGTTCAACGCCACTTCGTGACCATGATCCTCTTCCACTAATGCAAGCGCAAGGTCGATTCCCGCGGTAATTCCCGCCGAGGTGTACACATTCTCGTCCTTCATGAAGATTGGCTCGGGTCGAACGATAGCGCGCGGAAATTCTTTAGCCAAGCGGTCACAAAAGCGCCAGTGTGTCACGACCTGTTTTCCGTCGATGAGTCCAGCCGCTCCGAGCAGGAAGGCGCCTGTGCAAATTGAGGCCACGCGTCGCGATCGTTTTGCCGCCTCTCCGATCCAGGTCACGAAGAATGGATCGTAGACACCTGTCTCTGCTCCCGGGCCGCCAACGACAACCAAAGTGTCAATCGGACCGTTTATCTCGGTGATGGGCGCGGCGTCGGTGAGAGCAAATCGCCGGTTGGTTTGCAGAGTACGTTCAGGACCCGGAGTACCTATGGTTACGTCGTAACCGTTTGCACTCGAGAAGACCTCAAGCGGACCCGTGACATCGAGAACCTGAACCGGCGGCGGGCCGACAATCACGACTTTTCGTATTGCAATCATTCCAGAGAGAGCATTCTGGCACTGAGAGAGAACATTGTCGCTTTGCTGTGACCACGCTACGTTACTGAACAATGACATCAATGGGCAAAGGGTGGTTGATGATGTAAGGGCCGTGACTAGGGTCATGTCCTTCCGGTTGTACAGCACCGTTTGTATCTTTAGCCCGAGCCGCCAGAGTATACTGGCCGGGTTTTTGAGGGACATGCCAAACGAACTGCCACCGTCGCCAAACGTACCGCTGAGCGATGTCTATAAATTTGCCTGCGGTCCAATGCTTGCCGCCGTCAGTGGTTAGTTCTATGTCGGACACATCAATATTGCCGGACCAGGCGGCGCCGGTCACGATATATTCTGAGCCTGCCGGAATGACTTCATACATGCTCGGACGGGCAATTTGAGACTTCAGCACAATCTCGGATAGCGGCCGCCGCACGGGTTTGCCGTCTATGTAATCCCAGTACCCGTAATCAGAGGTCTGCCAGTAACCTTGGAAGGGTTCTACAAGCACTTGAATGGAAATCAGCCACTTAACCGATGCCATTCCGTAGTAGCCCGGTACAATCAGTCGAACAGGATATCCGTGATCTTGCGACGGCTCTCGGCCATTCATTTGATAAGCCACGAGAACCTCTGGCCTGCCTGCCTTTTCCAAGGGAAGGCTTCGAGCGTATGAGATCGGTCCAGGGGGGAGCGGCCTTTCTTTTGGACTACCGCGGTCGGCACCTTCGAAAACGACTTCACAGGCGTTCCTGGCCAGACCTGCTTGCTCGAGTAAAACCCGCCGTGGCACGCCGGTCCACTCGGCGTTTCCCACGGCGCCTAGTTCCCATTGGGCTCCCTCAGCTTGGGGAACAAGGAACACTCGACTGTTCCCTGCACACTCAAGCGTCGCCGTACGAGTCTCAGAAGGAAACTCTCGTAGCTGTTGGTAATTCAGACTCAGTGGGTTCTCGACAGCTCCATGGATGCGCAGCTGATAAGAATCGGTAGTTAGCTTTGGTGCTTCGAAGTGACTCCTAATGTAGAACAAGTCGTTGGGAGTTAGAAATGAATCTAGCTTGTCAAAAGGAAACTCGAGGTTGACAGGGTCCTTCTGGCGTATGATCATACCCGTTGCAGATGACGCTGCAGTTGTAGTTTGCGTATCTTCAAAGTGCATTTTTTCAACAATAGACATAATTCCCCTTCAATCGTGTTGAATAAGCCAGATCAGCTCAACTCCCAATCTTTCCGTCCAAGCAGTAATTAACGAGCAGTGACGTGGGACGTGGCTGTTTGTGTTGTTTGCCGCTTCGCTGCGGCTGAGGTTGACTCATGAACGAGCCTATATTGTTGCGTAAGGGCGCGACTCACGTCATGGCCTCGGCTAGTCAATACTGCTGACGGATATAGGCAGTAAACGCCAAAGGCAATAGCGACAAATACACAGATAAGCGTGCCGACGCTAAGTCTCCGTTCCATTCGTTTCCTTTCTTCCGAGTGTTGCAGGAGGTCCGCCGAAATATCCAATGTTTTGCTTACGTTGCGTTTGCCAAGTGGAGGCGCGCTCAGAAGCCCAATCCGAAGTGCATCTGGAACGTGAACGGATCCGACGCAGGCTGGCCTACGGTGCGATTGAAAACTACCGGGAAGTCTCCCTCAATGAAATAAGTTTTGAAGAAGCTGCCCTCGCGCTTGATGGGCCAACTGTGGTTTATCAGAGGCACAACTCCCCATGAGGAGGCATTTACGTTGAACGCCAACCGCGTTCCCAACGCCCAACCATGTCCCAGGCCATAAATAAGACCAGGTGCAACAGCGAGAGTGGTTGCCCTTGTCCCCGTTGTGTTTATAGTTGGGTCCAATTCAAAGTCAAAGGCCAGGCGGCCGCTGCCCTTGACAGTGATTCCCACAGGGAATGTAATCGCAAACTGATTTGCCGCATCGTTGGTCCAGTTGCCTCGGGACTCCGTTACCACCGGAATGGCGAAGCCAATATGGCCGCCCAGAGTAGGGCCTTCGTGCGTGGTTGTGTTAACTTGCGCAGGCGTGCTGTCTTGCGCAGTGGTGCTGTCTTGCGCAGGGGTGCTGTCTTGCGCTTGCGCCAGCGCTGCTGTGCCCGACAAAGTCGCCAGCACAGCCGATATAATCCATACTTTTCTCATTTCTCTTCAATCCTTTCAATAATCCGAAGTCGTCTTCGCGCTCTTTCACTGCTGTTATTGGTCCACCTCGCGATGGGCGTGACGCGAATCAAATATGAACGTTTGTAATTGGGTTGCCGCCAGTGTGGCTGTACGAGTGTGGCTGCACGAGTGCCCACACTGGCGGAGGCCGGAACAGTCTCAAAAGACGATCTAGCTTCTGCGACTAACTGCCCTCGGGGGCAGCAAGTTACGCAGCTTTACTTTGCGCTTGCTGTTGATCCCTTGAATCGGGTTTACGAACATCTTCACGGTCGGCTGGATTCAGTGCGTTGAAAGCGCCGGCCGCTATCGTAGCGCCCAGAAAATCAGCTACGAGGTAAATCCAGATATTGGGCCAGGCCGACAGCCCCATAACGGAGATGCCCACCGCCACCGCCGGATTGAACGCTCCACCGGAAATATTGCCGACGGCAAATGCCCCCACGAGCACCGTGAATCCGATCGCCAGCCCGTAGAAAGAATTGCCCGCCGTGCCCTTGGCCGTAGCAACGTTCAGCACGACGTAAACAAGCGCAAAGGTAAAGAGAAACTCTGCCAGAAGCGCTGGTATAGTCGCCGGTTGGAGCGGTGTAACCGCGGCCCCGCCCTTTAAGAACTTGACCGCCAAGGCCGCCAGCACAGCGCCTATGATCTGAAAGATCATGTACGGCGCTACATCTTTGGCCTCGCACTTCCCGCGCAGCCAGACACCGAGCGTAACGGCCGGATTGAAGTGTCCTCCGGAAATGTGGCCGCCGGCAAAAATCATCACCATGAGCGCGGACCCGATTGCCAGCGGCGCGAGCGGACCGGCGCCGTGGCCGATGACTGTGCACCCAACGGTCAGAACCAGGAAAAAGGTTCCGATGAATTCAGCGAGGTATTTCTTCATAAGCTACCTTCTTCGACTTTCGATAGAGGCATCCCGGCAGTCTTACTTTGCAGGTGCAAGTTGGTCCTCCCGTACGGCCATACCGAGCGCTTCCGCCACGCCTTGCCCATAGGCAGGATCGGCTCTTCTGCAGTTTGCAACATGCCGCTCCAGAACCTCCTGAGAGGCGCCGTTGATCGCGCGAGCCGTGTTGCCGAAGAGCAACTGCTTTTGCGTAGGGGTCATCTTCCGGAAGAGATTGCCCGGTTGTTCCCAGTGATCATCCTCTAAGCGGTGGTCATAGTGATCGGCAGCGTCGCCGTCGAGCGCGAGCGGCAGGTCAGCGTATTCCGGTTGGTTGTCCCACAATCCGTAACTATTTGGGTTATAAGTCGTCGTCGCTCCCAGGTTTCCATCGGTGCGCATCTTGCCATCGCGGTGATAGGAGTGAAAGGGACACTTCGGCGCATTCACAGGGATGTGATTGAAGTTAATACCGAGGCGGTATCGTTGGGTATCTCCATAAGAGAACAGGCGGCCTTGGAGCATCTTGTCAGGAGAGAAGCTAATTCCGGGAACCACATTCGCCGGGGAGAAAGCGGCTTGCTCCACCTCTGCGAAGTAGTTTTCCGGATAACGATTGAGCTCCATTACGCCAACTTCGATCAGTGGGTAGTCAGCCTTGGGCCAGACTTTGGTCAAGTCAAAAGGATTGTGCTTGTGTGTCTTTGCCTGTTCCTCTGTCATGACCTGGATGTAGAGCGTCCACCGCGGAAACTTTCCACCGTCGATCGCCTCAAGTAGATCTCGGCCATGGCTCTCGCGATCGTTCGCCACAACCGCAGCAGCAGCTTCGTCCGTGAGATTCTGAATACCTTGCTGTGTGCGGAAGTGGAACTTCACCCAAGTACGCTTGTCCTCAGCATTGATCATCGAGAAGGTGTGACTTCCGAAAAGATGCATATTCCGGAAGGACTTTGGAATTCCGCGGTCGGACATGACGACTGTGACCTGATGGAGTGCCTCTGGAAGAAGAGACCAGAAGTCCCAGTTATTCTGAGCGCTCCGAAGGCCGGTGCGGGGGTCGCGCTTGATAGCGTGGTTGAGGTCAGAGAAGCGTAGCGGATCGCGGAAGAAAAAGACTGGAGTATTGTTTCCGACAATGTCCCAATTTCCGTCCTCGGTGTAGAACTTGAGAGCAGTCCCGCGGATATCGCGCTCCGCATCGGCTGCCCCGCGTTCGCCAGCCACGGTCGAAAAGCGCGCGAACATAGGCGTCTGCTTTCCAACCTTCGCAAAAATCGCCGCCTTGGTGTACTTCGTGATGTCGTGAGTCGTCGTGAAGGTTCCATGCGCGCCCCAGCCTTTGGCATGCATCCTGCGCTCGGGAATGACTTCGCGATCAAAGTGCGCGAGCTTCTCGATCAGCCAGATGTCCTGGAGCAGAGCCGGACCACGACGACCGGCTGTCAGAATATTTGTGTTGTCCGGTACGGGAGCACCGGTTGCATTGGTAAAACGTTCGGGTGTTGACACTATGAATTTCTCACTTTCAGAATTTCTGTCTTCCACAGTTGGCTTTTGGATGTACCGCGGTCTAAGTCGGCTTGAGGATTCGGTACGGTCGCTTTACTGCAGTTCAGTCTCCAAACTGCGATAATGCGCATCGTAATCTGTGTCTATTAAGTAGGAGTTCAACCATTTCGGCGTTTCGCAGAAAGCTAGCTGAGTTCGCCGGCGCGTCGGACATGGGCGCTAAGTCGGACATAGCTCTGAGGATTGTGACGTTTGCTTAAGCGTTTTAAATTGACGGATAAAGTGGACAGACAAGACGACGACAGGGCGCCTTGTAACAGAGGCCAGATATCTGAGTTGGCGGCGGCTAAACATCAAAAGTCAAAAGCAGTGTCATTATATTGACTTAGTGGAGGCCAACTGGTTTTCCTTGATGAGTCGAACTGAATCCAACGGTATCCTGATGAGCGGCCTCCGCTGGGAGTAGGTGCACCAGATACGACAGTAAGTAATGGTGTTGCATTATTGTCATGGTGGCTATTGCGGTTTCTCCTAAGGTCACTTGCATACAGTCCCAAAGTAGATCGGTTTGCGATTTACTGCCACGACGCAAATACAGCGAGGTCGGACACGTTGGAAATCGCCATCGGCGCCACCGCACGAATCAGAGCCAGCACTTCAATCAGAGGCCGGCCGTAGCCAAGGATTCCTTCGAATTAGTGATGTGAGAACTCGCCGCACGCGGGGATAGCCTTTTCAGAAGCGTTGCGAAGGTACCCGGGTGCTGCGACCAATCAACTCAATGCTGACGCCGAAGTTAAGGGAAAGGCAACGTTTCCAGCAAGCGAGGAACTTTGCGAGGTGGAGCGATCTGAAGCCACAAACGGCAAATTAACACCCCGAAGGGATTCTGAACTGTAAGCCACTTACGGCCTCACATCGCCATTCGAGGTCGCACGCGCAAGCAGGGTGGCTGTGCTGGATTGCATCGAATCAAAGTAAGTGTTGAATCGGCGTGGTTCGGGCGTGTGATCGTAAGGCTTCAGGTTATTGGCCCAGCGGTAGCCGATGGGCTGGTACCACAGTTCCACTTCAATGGTGAAAGGTCCGCTCGCCGTCCCAAGCGGCGCGAAATAGCGGACGCGATGACCGCCGCCCGTGAACGCCGGGTCGTTCAGCGCATCGCCGACCACCGCAATGTCAGGGCCTGCAGTCCGCTTGTCAAAACCGTCCGGCAATAAACGATTGTCCTTCAGATAACGTACGCCTGCGAGGAGCCCGGTTGTGACGTGACCCTGGTCGTTCCCAAGAATCGACTCATAGATCTCAACCTCATCTGCGCTGCGGATCTCATTGTAGTGCGGCTCATAGCGTGCGGGGTCTTCGTCGTTGTCGTTACCGGTGATCGAGCCATCCGGCTTCAGCGCTCCGGATTCGAAAACAGGCTGGCCATTAAGATCGCGGACCACAAAGTGTAGCCAGGCACGGCGCGATGGGAAGGCGGTGGGGAGTTTGTGACCGTTCTTGTTTCGAACCACGACATCGGCTCGCAGGCGGCCTGCTTCCGTCGACACATTCTCGATCGCAAGAGTTGCCGATTGGGTGCCAAGGAACTTCGCCGTGGCCTCGGCATTGTCTTTGAGTTCCCTTGGCAGGGCCGACACGCCCAGTTCTTCACGATAACGGTTCAGGAGCTGCAAGATGAAGAAATTGCCGCCTACGAAAGAGTGAATGCGGGCGCCTTCGCGCTCCTCACCGAGTACGCGTGCAATCTGAACGGGGCCCTTAATTTCGGGCATGTGACAGTTCTGGCAGCTTTGTTTGTTGCGGTAGTCGCTGTGGAGCCATTCGGGATAGGGCATCTGCTCCGGCAGTGCGCCAATGGCGCGACCCCCCGGGCCACGCGCCGTGGTGATCAGCGTGTGGCACGTCCCGCATAGGTCGGATTCGCGGATGTGCTCGGCTCGTTTCGGCCGGTAACCTTGGGTGGACGACCGCATGATGGTTTGCAGACCTTGCTGAATGTCAAAGGGGCCGTACTCCGTATGTCTACCGTCCGCGTCGGGCCCATGCACCACGAAACCGCCGTTGAAGCTGTCGCGCGTACCTAACTTTTCTTTCGTGATCTGGTGACAAACAGAGCAGGAAACGCCGTCCGCAGCCTGCCGGTGTTCCGCGTCGTCAGCATTGATAGGAAGATGGGCGAAGATCTCGCCGGTCTTGCCGCGCAGCTTGGCTTGATAGCGCGTAATTGGCATGTGACAGACCGAGCATTCATCTTCGATCTCGGGTTGGGCCTCGGGATGATCAATCACCTCGCGCCGCGAGCTTGCCTGCCAGTAAGGATCGCGGGAGGAGTTGGCCATAATACTGGCCCGCCAATGAAAGCCGATGGACACGTCGTCTCCTGCGGAATTAACGAGACCGTTGTGACAGGCAAGGCAGCGATCGGAGGTTTGAAACTGCGGCTCATTTTTCCTGGGCTGGATCCGGCTGGCCGCGAAGACCATGCCGGTACACAAGAGTGCCGCGATGGCGAGCTTCCGTGTCAACACTATCGCCAGCCTTTCAGTAAACTACCGTCGAACCAATCCCAGAGCACATAAAACACGACTTGAACGGGACGGTTTGAGGTGTTGGTCACCGGAATTCTGGTCCCGAGATTCAGACGCACATGCTGACGCTGGCTAAGCGTGACCTGAAACTGAGGCACAATATCCCAGTCCGGCGTTGTATGCGGCAGGAAGTTTTTATTCGCGACCAGTTCCACCATCGGTGTCCACATCCGCCCGACGCCATTCGACTGGCGAAAGGTCTTGCCAAAGGCCGATCGCCAGAAGAGCGATCGCGGTGCCTTCGATGTATCGGTCGGCTGATCGGTTCCTGCTTGCAGTTGGACGAAGCTCTCGCTCGGGAGTATTTGCGCAAACGCGGCGAAGGTCTCGAACTGCGTAACACCGGTTCCAAGTCCGTGAGCTGTACTTCCACTCGGAACAATAATCCCGCCGAAGCCGCTCAGGATTGAACCGGCGTGAAGATCGGCCAACACTACTTGCTTGATGCCGATGGTTGCATCGCCGATGCCGCCATGCCAGAGTCCGGGCGCCGAGCGGTTGAAATCGATGGGAGCATCAACTTCCAATTGACTGCGAGCTCCGAAAGTATTTTCGGAGATGATGTCGTTCGTAACGCCCGGTGTGCGCTGAGCATTGAGGTGTGACGTGATGATGACCTCGTCTTCCGGAAATGCTTTTTCAGTAAACTGCGCCAGGGGCAGATTGAACTCTCCGCGCGGCCATTTTGTTTCGGTGCAGAACCCTCGCACAAACTGGACCACCTGGTCAATTTGTTTGGAGGTGAGCGCTTCGCCGAAGGACGGCATGATACGTGAAAACCCACGGCCAGCGCCTCCGTCGCGAATGGTTGCTTTCCAATCCTTGTCGAGTTCAGGCGTGGTTTGGTCGCATTGCGTGAAATCGGGAAACGTCTTCGGCTTCTGGAACGCAACGGTTGTGTCGGGCATGCCTTTACCGTCGGGACCATGGCAGGCGATGCACGCAGCGTGGTACACTTCGCTGCCGGTGTTGAGGTTCAGTTTGGCTGAAGGAGCGTCTTGGGCCGCCGCCCAGGCAGCCACGCCCACTAGAGCATAGACCAACAGAAGTAAGCGTCGCAAAGCCGTAATCTCCCAATGACCTGCCATGAGCAGTGCCGTCCCGGAGTCCCCAAAGGTCTGGGTAGCATCAGTCTCTATCTTCGTGCACGGTAAGCTCGCGTGGGTGGTTGTAGGTGACATATCCTCTGCAAAATGACCGCATTCGTATTCGCTTGAATGAAGGGGCGTTACGGGAAACTTCACTCAGCGTTGCAATCCGAAATTTAATGCTATGAGATTGGGACCGACGACGACGCTCGCACCGGCAACGCTGAGCTTTGCTTGCGAGTGATAATGCCCAGCCGTTTCATCTTGGCAATTAAGGTCGTCCTGCGTAGGCCCAGCTGGGCGGCAGCACCGTTCGGACCCCCGACCAAACCTGCGGTTTGCTGCAGCGCTTCAAGGATGTGCGAACGCTCTGCCTCTTCCAGCGTCACCGGCGCGAATAATTCCGACCGTTTGCGGCCTAGCTGTGGTATGTGGGGGAGTTCGGGCAGCGAACCATTCACCACAGTGCCAGGCGAGAGGATTACCGAACGCTCGATAAAGTTCTGCAATTCCCGCACGTTGCCTGGCCAGGGATGACGCACCACAGCTTCCATGAACTCCTCCGAAATGGCCGTAATCGGCTTGTGCATGCGAGCAGCATAATCCTTTGCAAAATGGTGGACTAACAAACGGATATCTTCGGAGCGATCACGCAGTGGCGGCACTTCAATCGGAAACACGCTAAGCCGGTAGAAGAGGTCGGCCCGGAATTGGCGTTCGTCGATCATCTCAGCCAGATTCCGATGCGTGGCGCAAATCACGCGCACGTCGGTGTGAATCGTTGCAGCACTGCCTAGGCGCTCGAACTGCCTTTCCTGCATCACCCGAAGAAGCTTGGGCTGCAACTCTGGTGGAAGATCACCGATCTCGTCCAAGAACAAGGTACCTCGGTTGGCGCGCTCAAACCGTCCAAGAGTGCGCGCGACCGCCCCGGTGTAGGCGCCACGCTCGTGACCGAACAGCTCACTTTCCAGCAAGCCTGCCGGAATGGCGGCGCAATTCACCTTCACAAACGGACCGTTCGATCGGTCGCTGCACTTGTGAATGGCTTCCGCAATCAGTTCCTTGCCCGTTCCTGTTTCCCCGTTGATCAACACCGTGGCGTTGGTCGGGGCCACGGTCCGCACCATCCCGAGTACCCGTCGTAGAGCGGCGCTGTTTCCGACAATGCGGGGTAATCCTCTGGCGTAGAGTTCGTTGCTGTCGAACTCGACGTTCACGGCCATAGCATCCTCGATTTCGAGGGATGCCGTATGGTTGATTGCGGGCGCTTCACTTGCCCAGATTGCTTGTGCCGCCATTCTTTACTCCTTTTGTTCGTCGGCTATACGTTCGACGCTCACGCACCAAGGCCCTGCTTAAGCACTAACTTCCGTTTCGTTGTCTCTTGATCCACTCGCGGACGTACGCTGCGCAATTCTTCAGCGTGATGCCGTCCGCTTCGCAGCGCTCGAGAAAGTTGATGGCATCTCGACCTGCCAAAGTCAAGTCCTTTAGGTCTAAGACTATGCGGCGTCCATCCGCTTCCGACCTAACGAGTGTCTCCAACTCGGCGATATCTTCTTCGTCAATTCGGCCGCTCAACGTAAAGATAACTTCCTCGTTCCCCGACCTTTGAATTCTCAGCATTCTGTCCCTTCAGCGAGGTTCAC
>DATBEI010000047.1:0-36871 GCA_036269595.1 Candidatus Sulfotelmatobacter sp. | reverse complement strand
TTTCAGGACGGTGTTGACATTCTGCGCGCGAACTCTAAGCCCTACCTACAACCGGCGATAAATCATCTCTGGAATCGGAAAGGCTCGGTCGCTTAAGACAATTCCCAGAAGGCGCGCCTGGGCCAGTTCCAGCTTTTCCTTGATTTTGCGCGCGGTGATGCGGCGGGTGCGTCGCGCCGAAAGCACCAAAACGATTCCGTCTGCCACTTGCGCCAGTTCTGTTGCCGTTGACTCTGCGGCAGGAGGACCTGCAACAATCGAGTATTCAAAACCGCTGCGCACCGCGCCTATATACGAATGCAAGGACGCGCGGGTAACTGTGTTCCCATCGCTTGCGAAAGAGGGAAGCAGCCACAGGTTGGCTGCTACTCTCGTTGCGTTCGGTAATGTGCTATTGCCGGCAGGATGCTGCGTTATCTCCGTCTCGTTATCTTGCAAAGCTTGCGGATAGTCTCCGACGAGAACAACACCCCGCTTGGTCTCCAGAGCCAAAGTCTCCGCGACTCGCCGGCAAAGATTTAGAACGTCGGTCTCCGCTTCCATCGGACTGAAAACAACCTGCCGCACCGCGCCCTCGCCCGACAGGAAAAGCTGTCTCACCAGCCCGCGAACCTGTTCGCGGGCGAAGTCTTGCGGATTCCAACCACAACCCGGTTTTGAATTCACTTCCTGCGGGCGAACGCATTCCGACTCCGCCTTTCCAGCCACAAACAAACCGCGACTCATGACCGCTTCTCTCATGCCGGAAGCCTTCCCGATGACCTTTCCGGCAGCGATGCCAAAACTGGCGAATTCAAATAAGCCAGAACGTCGTCGGGCGTGCGAAAAGCCGGGTCGAGATAATCTGCCGTAAACGAAGCCCCGGTTCCCGCGACTCCGGCGGCGAGAAACCCGATTGCCAGCACGCCCCATGTAGACCACACGGGTAGAGCGGGGACCACTGGATGCCTCGCAATTGCAACGTTCACAATGCCGCGCTCATCGAGTGCGTCGTCCATCCGTGCCTGCTCCTGCTTCTTGACATACAGGAGATAGTTCTCCTGGGCTGCTTTTTCAGAACTGAGCAAATCATCTTGCGTAATCGCGTCCTCGCCCAAATGCCGCGCCATGGTTTGATAGGCAACTTCCTGATTCACGATTGCCGCTTCGCGAGCTTGCAGCGAGATGAAGTCCACTTGCGCTTTCTGCAATTCCGATCTCGCCCATTCGTATTGCGTATTCTTATCTGTGCTCTCGTCCTTCACTGGCAAGGCGCTTTCCTTGGCAACAGCGAGCTCAGCTTGGGCAATCTGCTCGTCGACCTCCCGCACCAGGCGATGAGTCGGCTCGAACTTCGTGAGCAGGCTGGTTCGCCTCAATTGCAGATCCAACAAGGTCGACTTCAGAGCCTTGAGCAGTTCAGGATTGTCGGCGGTGCGGACCACGGTGGTTTCGCGCTGGGGTAACTTCTGCAACTGCGCTTCCAGTTCCCAGACTCGCTGTTGCGTCTCGGTAAGTTGAATTCGAGTCTGGCGGTAATTGGCGTCCACTTCGCTCAACTTTTGCAGCGCCAGATCGCGCTGCTCTCCGGCCGCCACGACTCCGCGGCTGCCCGCGAAAGACAGCAACTTCTGCTTTGACTGCTCTAACTGCCGCAGGGCTTCGCTAGTCTGCAATTCGAAGAAGCGATATTCGCCGTTGGGGCGATGAACCTCCATATGCTTCTCCAGATACGTTTTCTCCACCGATTGCAGGACCTTCGCCGCCATCTGAGGATCGTCGCTCGCATAGCGAACTGCGAGCAGATTCGTTTTCTTAATCGGTTCGACTTTCAATTTCTTGGCTAGACCGCGCGCGGCCCGCTCGACACGTTGGGCATTTCCTTCGCCTCGCCGCAGAAAATGAAGCCAGTCATTCTCGCCCAGTCCAGTTTCTTGCACTACCGTGTGCAGAACCTCATCGTCGCGCAGCAACTCCGCTTCTGAATTCAATTCTTCTTCTGTGATGTCAAGGCGCGTCAGATCCACCGGGGCATCTTGCTCAACCGAGACTGGGGCATTGGCCCGCCCGCGTCGCACCAACACCTGCATATTGGCCTCGTATTGTGTCCCGAAAATCGCATAAAGGATTGCGGCCGCGATTACGCCTCCAGAAACGCAAACGAAGACCCTTTTTCTCCGAAACAGCACCATTGCCAGTTCCCGAAGAGTCGGCCTTTGTTCCCACTCTCGAACCCGAATTAGGTCCTGATCTGGCATGAGCGCAACAAGTCGCTTCCTAAAATTGAGTAGAGTTCATGTACATCCCGACGGAGGGTTTGCTCATGAAGCGAGCAATTTTCGAAATCGAATTCTGTGGCACAAAAATCAGATCCCCGGGGCGCAAATGCGTATCTTCTTTTAGGCGTCGCTCATTCAGCATTTTTTTAAGATTGAGCAAACGCGCTTCCACCAAGTCGTCATTTACACGCCGGAACAGTACTACCTGGGAATGTTTCGACTGCTGCGTGAAGCCACCCGCAATCTGTACGGCTTCAGCCACCGTCGTGTCGGAACGCAAGTCATACTTTCCGGGCTTTCCAACTTCTCCACCAACAATGAAATAAGGCCGCTCAAACTCCTTCAGCGACACGGCGACCTGAGGATCGTGCAGATATCCGCGATACGCTTTCTGCACCGTCAAAGTGAACTCCTCCAGGTTCAGGCCCTGGGCTTGCACCATGCCGGCATCTTTCAGCATGACGTAGCCGTCGGGTTGAACCGTGAGGGTCTGGTTGAATTCGGGGGCGATAACAAAATCAATTTCTACGATGTCGCTGATGTGCAACCGGTAGAGCGGATGGCGCTGCCCTCCGAGTAAGGGGTTTCCCAGGCCATCCGCCGCCTCCGGCTTTTCGACCGCCGTCCTACTGCCTCCCGCCCCTGCCCCGGTTAAGCTGGTTCGGGAAGTATCCTGGTTCCCGCTCAGATCGCTTTTCACCTGCGCGGAAACGGCCGAATAACTCTGCAAAACTGAGAGTGCAATCGCTATGAATCGAACGAATATGAAAACGTGCTGCATTTTACTTTCTTCATCACGCACAACCCTCGTTGAGCGTTACTTGTTTTTGTGGCTTCCCTCAGTGCAAGGTAAGCCTAGTCATGCAGACCGGCAAGACATGGAAAGTCCCGTCCACTAAAGTGGCACGCTGTCCCTTTCTGGGAATCTTCCTTGCCAACTCGTATGGCTTGTTTACTCAATGGCTTGTAAACAACTGTCGCGGCGTGGAAGTCTGAATGGTCGCGCGCGACTATCTCCAGGCGGAGCCCCCACGGAAGTAGACTTGCATGTTTGTCATCTCACAGAATAGAGCGCGGATTTTTCTGCTAGCGTACCGTGAAGTGAGGGCATCGTTACGTTCCATCTGCAAAAACTCAGATCGGACGCGGCTTGCCTAATCTTCTTTCTGGCTCGTGCCTGTGCGCTGGTTACGAGAGTTGCACAGCTCGCGTCGAATTTTGCCCGGCAGTCACCGCACCAAGGGCTCCATTCCCATTTTGAAAGTCGTACTGAGATTTAGTGACCAGTTTCCTTGAAGAGGTCTTCGCCGCTCCCTACAATCGCGACATGTCTCCCGATCAGCGCTTGGAGACTTGCCCTTATGATTGCCCCTGCTGCCACCTCGGATGCGATCGGCGTGCTTATCGCTGACTCGAATCGAATGCAGGCCCAGTTGCTGACCAACGCGCTGCGGCGCCGTCCCGAGTTCCACGTTGCCACCTGTAAGGTGGATGCTCTCTCGATTCTTCAGGCCGTGACCTTGAAGCCGCCGCGGGTCGCGGTGCTTTCGATGAATGCAGCCGTCGGCGTCGCCGAGACCGTAACCGCTTTGCGTCGCTTTCACCTTTCCCACCCGGAAATACCGAAGGTTTTGTTGGTCGATACCTGCGATCGGGAACTGGTGGTCAACGCCTTTCGCTCGGGAGTGCGAGGCATCTTTCTGATTACCGACGCCAATGTCCGGATGCTGTGCAAATGCCTGCTGCGCGTGGCTGCAGGGCAGATCTGGGCCAATACCGACCAGCTCAATTATGTTCTTGATCTCATCTCGGAGGTGCCGTCATTACGGGTGCTCAACTCGCGCGGCGGCAGTTTGCTCACTCCGCGAGAGGAACAGGTCGTTGCCCTGGTCGCCGAAGGCCTCGGCAACCAGCAGATTGCCGACGAACTCAATTTGAGCCCGCACACCATCAAGAAATATCTTTTTCGGATTTTCGAAAAACTGGGAGTGTCGAGCCGAGTCGAACTCGTGCTCTACGCGGTCCATAACGGGGATCCTCGGAAAGCGCAGTGGCTGGCCGGCTACAGCCGAGTCATCCCGCGAGCCTGAAAGTGTTCGATCTTCGCGACCAGCAATGAGAAATCAAAATATGCGGCAGATTCTGCTCCGACCGTTGCACATTTGAAAGCTGGCCCTGTGCGCTGTATAACTGGATTCCGTGCCCGACGCCATCTCCAATTCGTCCTCAACTCCCAAAACGCGCCGCTGGAGCATCTTTGCTGCGGGTTTGCTTCTGCTTGCCCTCGCTTTGGTGGTGATCTACACCAGCCGGTCGGCGTTTTTGAGCCCACTTGCTCTGGTGGTCGTGGCTGCCATTGGACTGGCCGCACTACTGTTGCAACTGCGTCTGCGGAAGGACCTGCGCGCCTCTGTGCGAGCTCCGCTATGGCTCAACGTGTTGGGACTGGTCTTCGCAATCGCCGCCGTTTTCGCCGACTTTGTCCGCCTCAGCCCGAACCTTCTTCTGATCGCCGCACTCGGAGCAGTCGTCTGCTTCGGCATCAGCGGTTCAAGCGTATTGCACGCTCTTCGCAGGAAAAAGGATTGAGCTCTATCTTTTGAACTCCACTGCGACCGTAGTCTCCACCACCGCGGGCTCCCCATTCACGCGATAGGGCTCAAACTTCCACCAGCGCAAGGCATCGGTGGCGGCCCGAGCCAACACGTCGGGCCCATTGAGCGCCCGCATGCTCACCACCGATCCGTCTCGGTCCACCACAATATCGACCGCAATAATTCCTTGCAGGTTCTCCTTGCGCGCCGCCGCCGGATAGGTTGGGGGCACTCTATGCACCAGCAATCTCTCCATCACTTCCGCTGGAACCGGCACGTGAATGTTCGCTGGCGATGTTGCTTGCTGGGTCTTCAGTCCCGATTCCAACTCTTCCCAGCCGCGGTTCCAATGCAGCCAGTAGACGGCCGCCGCGAAGCCGACTAGAAGAAAAAAAATAATCCACGCAGTTGCAGCCTTCTTGTTGGGCGGAGGAGGAACTCTGCGGACCCAAGTCTTGCGGGCGCCTTCATTCGCATCTCCAATTCTTTCGGTCTTGGGCACGATCGCGCTCCCACCGACTTCCGCCTTCTGATTCACTTCTCGAGTCCAGTTTCGGATGGTATCTCGTTGCTCCGCGGGCAGACCCACGAACTCCAAACCGCTGCAGAGTTTGTCCTGGTGTCGCACGATCGCGCGCGCTCGGAGAGGAGCGGTTACGTGGGAGAGTTGTACTTCAACCGCAACCGCCTCGCCCGGAACCAACTCTTGCGCCAGAATGGCGGCAATCCCACGCTCGCATACATTCACCGAACGTCCAGGCACGGTGTCCGGAATCCCCGAGCGTAGCACCGTCACATCCAGCGCCGCCTGCACTGGAAAGCGAGGCACTCCCCTCCGCGACACTCCACTCCAACCGTGTGCCTGTGCCTCAGCCGCCATTCAACTTTCCTTTATTCAGCCCTTTACTTCAGCCCTTTACTTTGTCAGCCAGAATTCCGTCCGAATTCAGACCGTCATTCTGTCATCAGGATTGTCAGACCGGGTTCTCGTCAAGATTCGGCTTGTCATTCCGAGTTCTTGCCGTGTTGTCATTCCGAGCTGTTGCCGTATTGTCATTCCGAGTTCTTGTCGGATTGTCATTCCGAGTTGTTGCCGGGTTGTCATTCCGAGTTGTTGCCGGGTTGTCATTCCGAGCTGTTGCCGGGTTGTCATTCCGAGCTGTTGTCGGATTGTCATTCCGAGCTGTTGTCGGATTGTCATTCCGAGCTGTTGTCGGATTGTCATTCCGAGCTGTTGTCGGATTGTCATTCCGAGCTGTTGTCGGATTGTCATTCCGAGTTCTTGTCGGATTGTCATTCCGAGCGAAGCGAGGAATCTTGGGTTGGTCTCAGCCGCGGACTGACCAGCGCAGTTTGCCGCTTTCTACCGCCGCAACTCCACAATCTCACTCCCTTTGGCGAGCAGCACAACACTCGCCATCCCAATGAACAATCCGTGCTCGATCACGCCGGGCATCTCGCTCAGCGTCCTCGCCAACCCCTCCGCATTCGGAATCTGTCCAAAACAGCAATCCAACACGTGATTATTCTCGTCGGTGAGATATGGCCTGCCATCCGGTCCCTTTCGGAGTTGAACGTCCGCTCCCAATGACCGGATCCGCTTGGCCACCAGTGCCTGCGCAAATCGGACCACTTCCACGGGCAGCGGAAACCTCCCCAATACCGGAACCTGCTTGGAAGCGTCCACCACAATCACTAACTGCCTGGTGGCCGAGGCTACGATTTTTTCCCTCAGCATGGCCCCGCCACCGCCCTTAATCAACCGCAGTTGCGGATCAACCTCATCCGCTCCATCCACGGTGACGGCGATCTCCTGGCATTCATCCAGCGTTATCAGCGGGATTCCCAAGCTCTGAGCTAATTCCCGCGAACGAAGCGAAGTCGGAATTCCGCGAACGCGCAATCCATCCTTAACTTTCTCTGCCAGCAACTTTATGAAGTAAGCCGCCGTCGAGCCCGTCCCAAGGCCCACCACTTGCCCATCCTGTATGAATTGCAAACTGGCTCGCGCGGCCGATTCTTTTTCCTGATCGTTCGCCATTTTTCTCCAAAGGTCTATTCGTTTCTGGACCGACGGCTCAATAGCAAGCGACAAAACTTGCCCAGTAGCCGCTTGCCGGGTGCGAATCATTTCGGCCTCTCAGCCCTCAAGATGCCGCCTGCATTATTCCACAGCCTTCGCAATCACAACTGCGGCGCCGGCAAGATTTTTGATCAGCTCCGCGGGCACGCCGTGCCGCTCTTTCAAATATTCCGGATCATTGTAGGTAACCGAAACCTTGCCGCCCGCGTCTTCGGCAACCAACGCTTTCAGAGGCAGATCAATCGCCAGGCTCGGCGCCGCCACCATCAGTGGAGTGCCAGCCCTGGGACTTCCGAAAATGATCACCTTCGTCGGCTTCATCTTCAACCCAACTTTTTCCGCCTCGCCGCTATGATCCACGACGGCGAACACCTGCAATCCCTTCGACGCAAAAGCCGCCTGCAGCCGCTTCATTGTCTCGTCCGCCGAATAACGACTTGCAATCTGAACCAATCCGTTCCGGTTCGCCATGGCATTCACTCCTCAAATCGCCAGGTGTTCACTTACACTGATCGACAGATTGTATGGAAAAGATGGTGCGAAATCGAGGCAGCGCTCCAAGGACGCCACAAGCGGCATGAAGTGCCATTTCCTCGCTCCTCGCGGTCTCGGAAGCCGCTTTTCGGTTCAACCGTCGGCTCTTACAAGGGCCTGTCCAGGATGAAAGTCCCCACCCTGATTCGGAAGCCGAAGCCTTCGGCTTCGTCGGCAATTGCGCAAGGGTGGCCACTGCTCTCGCTCCGCGCCACAGTCGAACCCGCTCCTGACGGTGCCCGCCACGGCAACGTTGAGATCGCCCTGCTCGTTTATGATCGCGAGGGCAAGCCGCTCAACTTGTGGTCACAAAAGGTGAAATCAACCTTGACCCAAGCTATATGCTAGCGTGAAGCAGGTAGAACTCCAGATCCACAAGGAGATCGACGTGCCCCGCCAATTCGTGTACCTTCGCACTGGCATCTACGATCTCAAGTCGAGTACGGCCGGCACTCTCGGAGGTCCACTGGCCGACGCCGACGCCGCCGCGAAGTAGGTTCTTGATCCCAAAGATAGAGGACCCCAACATGAGCAACACAGGGCAGTTCACGATTATAAAAAGCGCGCTGGCAGCTGCTCTCACAACCGTTTGCCTTCTCGCGACACATGCGGCTTTCGCCCAGACGGACTACCAACCGACACCACAGAACCTGCAAGCCCGCCGCGAATTTCAGGACATGAAGTTCGGCATGTTCATCCACTGGGGCGTCTATAGCGTCCTCGGGGACGGCGAATGGGTATTCCACAATCGAAAGCTGAAGATCGACGAATACAACCGCCTGCCTTCTTTCTTCGATCCCGAGAAATTCGATGCCAAGACCTGGGTCGCGCTCGCCAAAGCGGCCGGGATGAAGTACATCACTATCACTTCCCGACATCACGATGGCTTCGCGATGTTCGATTCGAAAGTTTCCGACTGGAACATCGTGCAGCGCACGCCTTACAAGAAAGATCCGCTGAAGATGCTGGCAGACGAGTGCCATCGGCAAGGCATCAAGCTCTTCTTCTATTATTCCCAGCTGGATTGGCACAACCCCGACTACTACCCGCGCGGCGCAACCAGCTGGGACAATGGCCGCCCCGACCATGGCGACTGGAATGCCTACCTCGACACTTACATGGATGGCCAGTTGCGCGAGTTGCTCACCAACTACGGGCCCATCGGCGGTATCTGGTTCGACGGCATGTGGGACAAGCCCGACGCCGATTGGCATCTGGCGAAAACCTACGCGCTCATTCACCAGTTGCAGCCCGCCGCTCTCGTTATTCCCAACCATCATCAGACTCCCAAGCCCGGCGAGGACGTGCAAACTTTCGAGCGCGATCTCCCCGGCCAAAACTCCGCCGGCTTCAACACCAACTTTGTGAGCACTCAACTTCCGCTGGAAAGTTCCGATACCCTCAACGGCTCCTGGGGCTTCAACATTGGCGACAGCGACTACAAGAGCGCGGATGAACTGATACGACGCCTGGTGCGCGCAGCTGGAAACAATTCCAATCTGCTGATGAATATTGGACCGTATCCAAACGGCGACATCGACCCGCAGTTTGTCACGCGCCTGCACGCCGTCGGCGAATGGCTTTCAAAGTATGGCGATTCGATCTACGGCACCCGCGGAGGACCAATTCCTGCCGGAGATTGGGGCGTGACAACTCAAAGAGCAAATAAAATTTATGTGCATGTACTAAACTGGAACGCGCCGCTGCTGGCCCTTCCGCCGACTGAAGCAAAAGTCACTTCCACAAATTCGCTGCGCGACAACTCGGCGGCAGAATTCACCCAAAATGCAAACGGCATAATCCTGAAACTTCCTGCAGTCAAGGCCGACGAAACCGACCGGGTCATCGTTCTGACCGTCCAGAAATGAGTTCAACAGTTCGCAATCGCGGGAAATTATCTTCTTGCGGTTTTGATTCTCTCGACCCCGCTTAATCGAATTACGGCAGCGGCCGAACTATAGCGGACTTTGGGATTTCTGTCGGCAAACCGCAATTGCACTTTCGGCAGCAGGGAAGGATCGCCCCGTTGCGCAATCGCTTCTACTGCAGCGGCCCGCACGATCCAATTCTTATCGCGAGTTGCATTCACCAGCGCCTTAGCGGTGCTCGGATCGGGATCGTGCGCCAGAAGAGTCGCCGCCACGGCTCGCACTGGATTCGGATCTTTCTTGTGAATCGTCCGGTAAGCATCCCATCCAATTCCGGCGAACGGGATATATCCAATGCCCTCCGAGAAGCCGATCTTGGCCAACTCCCGCGGATTTTTGAGTGTTTCCATCTGCTGCGCGATGAGTCCGTCGTTCGATTTGCGTCCGCCGGTGAGCAGTTCGTAATACACCGCGTATGCCGAACCCTCATCCTGTAGTTGGCGTAGAGCTTGGGCCGCAGCCATTACCACTGGAACTTTAGTATCGGAAAGCGCCTTTTCCAGCTTTGGAATCGATTCCATGGCATGCATCTGCCCCAGCGCCGTGGCCGCGGCTGTCCGCACTTCCGGCTTCGGATCTTTTAAAGCGTTCTCGGCCAATTCACGGGCGCGAGGATTGTCGCGAAGCAATCCCAGAGCTCGAATGCCGTTCGTCCGCTCAATTGTGATCTTAGAGAATGCTGCCATTAGCAGCATGTCCCAGGCTTTGTGTTTCGGACTTTCAATGTCGGTAGACGCTTGCGCCAATAACGAAACCGCGCTGGCGCAGCTCAACATCAGGCAGCTGATGACTTTTGAAAGCCGTCGCATATTCGCACCCCAAGTGCTTTCGAAACACTTAAAGTTAGCCCCCCATCCGCGTCATAAGATGCACTTCGCGTCCAAGTTGTATACCTGCTTTTATGTCTGGACGACCACAATCGCGATTTGAATTTCCGCGGTCAGGTGGTGAGGTTCGCGTAAATCTTTCGCTACAGTTTTTTTCGACAATCAGAGGGATGGATGGAGCGGCGCTTGTATTGAATAAAACTTGCGCTCCCGCCTGCGGTGGAGCGAGGCGGGAGCGCAATCTACTCGACGGGGCAACTTCTGAAATCCAATCGAAGCGGGAATTCTACGACTGGCAAATCTTTTCCAGCGCGAAGCGGCTGCGGATCACGAGCGTCGCGCCCTTCATCTGCATGAGCTGTTTCTTCTTGAATTCCGAAAATAGCCGGCTCACGGTCTCCCGAGTGGTTCCGATGATCTCGGCCACCTCTTCGTGCGTCATGGTGAGCTTCACCTGCGCCGAACCGTCGTCTTGCGCAGTTTTGCTCGTCCAGGAGAGCAGCAGCTTGGCGAATTTTTCAGAAGGCGAAACCGCGAGCCCAAGCGTTCGGATCTCCTCGTAAGCCGTGTAGTAGTTGCGGCTCAACTGTTGGGCGACTCGCATCGCCACTTCGGGAAAATCTTTCAGCATGTGCAGAAAAGAATCGCGCGGAATGAAATTCGCCTGGCCCGGCTCCATCATCTCCGCAGTCACCTCGTAAGGCCGGTTCGAAACCACGGCATTCAGTCCGAGAATATCTCCGGAATCGGAGACCTTGGTAATGATGGTCTTGCCCTCGCGCGAAGAAGTGGACAACTTCGCTTTACCGACGCAAAGAACAAACACGCCTCGCGGTTGCTGCCCCTCAATGAAGAGCATGGCTGACTTGGGATATACGGCCGTCGACTTAACCTCGTTCAGCCGTTGCCCAGCGGTCAGCGAGAGATTGCAAAAAAGATGCTCGCCTCGTACCGGGCAGGTGACGCAATTATCAAGAATATTTAGACCGTAGGGAGCTCGCATCACAACCTCCTTTTGGGCCAGCCTGCCGGAAACTCTCGGCGCTCGACCGCTTACGTTAGAGCTAAGGCACGCTGCGAGCCAATGTGCTGGAATGGGCCAGGATTACCTCCACAGCTCTGTATCCCCAACAAAATGATTGAGTTATTAAAGTCTCCAGCGGTCGGGATAGATTCCTGGGTCAATCCCGGAGAGTTGATTTGGGTTATTTTCCGCACAGCGGTGCGTGATCTGGATCACCAAGCGTTGTGACTTTAATAACCATCGCGCTGCACGGGAGTGACTCGTTCAGTTCGTTCAGGGTCAAGGCCAGGATCGGTTCCCGCTAACGCCCATAAACCACCCCATAAGCCGACGGCGATGAATAGGCTGGACCACTCGTTGGGATCCCGCGCCGCCCCAGGGATACTGTAGAGCCCAAGAACTCGGGGCAGATGGAGAGTCACCACCCAAGTCGCGAACATGAGCCCGGTGCCAGCCGCGCCCCAGCGCTGCCGCAGATTCAAAGCGACGCTCACCCCGCCGGCAAGAAACGCCACGCCGAAGAAAACGACCCAAAACACCCGCCATGGAATCCAATGGGGTATAAGGGACGCGATGTACCCGAAAGCCAGAAAATGATCGATCCCAAATACAACCAGGGCAAGCCCGAGCACAAAGCGGCTACCGCGCGCTAGAAGCGGAGTTGCGCCTCGATCGCCCAGAAGCCAGGCCAGGCTGGCCAGGGCCAGTGGCTCGAAAGCGGTCGTGCGCAGCGAGATACTTCCCATGTTCGCGGCATTTTTAGGAACGTCGAGGACAAAGGCGCAGACAAACAAAAACGCGGACAGTGTCATTGCAGCCGCACCCAGGGTTACTCGCGACAATATTCCTGCCCCGCACAGAACCCAGATGGCGCCAAACGAATAAGCGATCCAGGGATTGGCCGGCAACCAGGGAAGCGCGGGAATCACCGCATATTCGGGACCCAGGGAATGCCCGACAAATCGCGCACAGATCAAGGTCTCAACACCCAAACCGATGATCGCAGCCGAAAACACCACGCGGCCCAGGTTGAAAAGAATCCCCGCTGTTCCGAATCGCGTTCTGTCTGCCGGAACTGTTTCGGGCATTTCCGTTTCCTCAGAGCCAGCTCATTCCACCAGGGCAAACAGACGCAACTGGCAGTTCAACTAAGGCTCAGCCGTAACTTGCAGGGCGGATGGGGTCTGCAGTCGCTCCCTGTAAATGAGCCGCTTCGGCGCGACCTCACCCACTACGTCGACGTGCACGACATATCCGCCACGCGGCAGGGTCTCGCCAAAAGGTAATTCCTTGTTAGTTGTGGCGCGGCGCAGCACGAAATGCTGGTATCCGATGGCCGTGGCTCGCCCATTCTCCGCCACCGCCAGCACGACGAAGGTCAAATCCAGATCGTCAGGCGTCATGTTCGAGACTTCCACGCTACCCTCAATACGATTCCCATTTACACGCGCAGGCGCCTTCCAGTTCAGCGTCATTCCCGATCGCACGTGAAGCACAAATGCCTTCTGCACTGCTTGTTGAGGCTTGCCGCCGTCTCGCACCGAAACCGTAAACTGAAACTCTCCGGTGCGCTCCGGTTGGCCGTGAAGCAAGCCATCATCCTCCAGCCTCAGGCCTTGGGGCAACGCTCCCTTTTCCAACCGCCAATGCAGCACCGGCACACCGCCGTGTGCTCGAAATCGAAGCTCATAGGAAGCGTGCGGAAACGTATCGGGCAATTCCGATTCATTTTCGATGATCAGCGAAGGCCCGTCCTGCGGCGCTGCTGTCGAATTCACCGTTACAGGTTGCTGGCCACGGTTTTCGGCGAACCCGAGCCGGCATGCCGTCCCGATTATGCAGACCGGCAACAGGAGGAGTCCGATTATTCCCCGCATGTTTAGAAAATTCGCCATGAATGCCAACTCTTATCGACTCTCCAACTTACCATTCGCTTCTCTCTCTCCGAATCCTAAGATTCCGTATAGGAACGCTTCAGGACCGCAATCTTGTACCTCGTCTCAGGGAAACACGGAAATCACATTGACTTCAAATTGCTGTTTCTGAAAAACTATTCGCCGGGGAAATGCCTTTCACCCCCCGTCTCTGTAATGGAACTGCTGCTCAACGTTGCGTGGCTTCTGCTGGCGCTACCTGCCTTTTGGCTGTGGCGGAGTTCCAAGGCTGCGCCTGTAGTGCGCAAGTTCACGGCTCTGCAATGCTTACTGGCTTTGGGGTGCATGCTCGTCGTTCTCTTCCCCGTGGTTTCGGCCACCGACGATCTACGCGCCATGCGCAGCGAGATGGAAGAATCGCCGGCCAGCAAGCGGACCGTCCGCACGGCAAGCAACGATAAGACTTCTTCGTGGAAATGGCAAAATCCGCCGGCTCTAGTCTCATCTGTAACTTTTCTGATTGTAAGCGACGGAGGCCGGCGCTCCCTGCCCGTCCTCCGCATCTCGATTCCCGCATCCCCAGTCATCGAGCGTGCGGCCCGCGCGCCTCCAGTTTCCTCTCTTAGCTAGACTCTCGAATCACCTTTCTACACAAAAGCTGGCGAAGTCTGCAGTTTGTCTTTACGAAATTCTAAGGCCGGAAACTCCATAAGTAGTGTTGCCGGTCGAATGATGACCGGACGTCCACGGGCCACATATTTTCCCAGTGGCTTAATGGATGCCCGACGGAGTCTTTGATGCGCTCGACATTCTTGGCAACCGCAGTAGCCGCGCTGGCGTTGCGAGCGGTCTGCCTGCACGCGCAGATCACGCCGCAGGCTCCGCCCTCAATCCAGCCCCAGGTATGGACGTGGGACACGGTGAAAGAACAGTTCGAGCTGAGTAACACGACGTTGATGGCCAATCGACTGAACATTGACGAACTGAAAGCGGAAGAAATCACTGCCCATCTCCGCCCCAACCCGGATTTCACCCTCTCGGCCGACGGCACTCAGATCGCTCCCAGCCACGGAGTTTGGCAGCCTTTCGCCGGAACCTTCGTATCTCCGGCCATAAGTCAGCTTTTTGAGCGGCGGAACAAGCGGAACCTTCGCTTCCAGGCCGCCAAAGAAGGCACCGCGGTTGGCGTTGCACAAAACGCGGACTCCGAGCGCACCCTGCTCTTTAATCTCCGCACTGCCTTTGTCGGCGTCCTCCAGGCCAAGGCCGTGCTGCAACTCGCTCACGACAATCTGGATTATTACGACAAGTTGTTGAAAATCAGCCGCGACCGCTACGACGCTGGGGACATCGCCCAGATCGATCTCGACCGTCTGGAACTGCAGCGCCTGCAGTACGAATCGGACCTGCAGACGGCGATGGTGAATCTGCGCACCAATAAAATTAATCTCCTCGCCTTGCTCGACGACCGTTGGCCTGTAGACAGCTTCGACGTTCAGGGGCCGTTCGATTTCAGTGAAGACCTTCTCGCTCTGGATGAGTATCGCAAAGACGCACTGGATGCGCGTCCCGACCTGCGCGCGGCCCTGCTTTCGGTCAAGCAGGCGCAGACCAATTACGAACTAGCCGTCGCCGATGGCTCAACCGACCCGACTACTGGGGTCTGGTTCACCCACAATGGATCATTCAATAATCCTGACGCGCTCAACACTATCGGCGCCAGCGTCAGCATCCCGCTGCGCATCTTTGATCGCAACCAGGGCGAGAAGCTCCGCACGAAAATTGACATCAACCGCAACGAAAAGCTGCGCCAGGGTGTCGAGACTCAGGTTTACAGCGATGTCGACTCCGCCTACGCCACGCTGAGCAGCAATCTAACCCTGCTGCGTCCGTATAAACAAAAGTATTTGGCGCAAGCCTTGCGCGTGCGCGACACCATCCTTTTCTCCTACCAGCACGGCGGCGCCTCCTTGCTGGACTTTTTCAATGCCGAGAGCGACTACCGCACCGTGGAACTGAGCTACGTCAATCTCGTCGGGTCGTATCTGACGGCCGAGGCACAGTTGAACCAGGCGGTGGGGCGCGAGGTCATTCCATGAAGATTCATTCTCCATTCCGCATTCTGCCGACAGTTTTATTTCTACCGCTGGCGTTTTCTCTGGTCGCCTGCAACAGCGGCAAGGCCGACCCAAAAGCGGAGGCTCCCCCCAAAGCGGTGGTCGAACCCGATCTGGACGCCAACAATTTCAAAGCGGAACATCCGGACCAGTTTCCTTTGACTACCGCAGTCGAGCACAAAGCCGTTTCAGCTCTCAACGTGACGGGCGTCGTGCAACCCGACATTTCGCGCGCAGTGCCCGTAGTTTCTCTTGCCGCGGGACGAGTCGTAGACGTGAAAGCCCGTTTAGGCGATGCGGTAAAGAAAGGGCAAGTCTTGCTGAGGGTCCAGAGCAACGATGTCTCGGGCGCCTACCAGACATATTTAAAAGCGGTGAATGACGAGCGTCTGGCTCGTATCCAGTTGGAACGCGCCCAGATTCTTTACGAGAAAGGTGCGATCGCCAAAAGCGCGCTCGAACAAGCCGAAGCCACTGAACAAGATGCCAACGCCGACTTAGTGCATGGCACGGAAGGATTGCAAGTTCTTGGCATCAACAAGGACCATCCCTCGGAGATCGTAGATCTCGTCGCTCCCATATCCGGCGTCATTTCCGACCAGCAGGTAACTAACGCTTCCGGCGTGCAAGGCTTGGGTTCTCCGAATCCATTCACGATTTCAGATCTTTCCTATGTCTGGATCATCTGCGACGTTTACGAGAATGATCTCGACGCGGTGCGCGTCGGCGACTATGCCGACATTCGCCTCAACGCCTATCCCAAACAGGTTTTCAGGGGGCGCATCGACAACATTCTGCCCATTCTCGATCCCAACCTTCGTACCGCCAAGGTGCGCATCGAAGTCAAGAATCCTGGCCTGATGCGCATCGGAATGTTTGTCTCCGCCACGTTCTACGGAAAAAAGCCCGAGGCGCACTCTGCCGTCCCCTCGACCGCCATTTTGCACCTGCACGATCGCGACTGGGTTTACACACCTCTCGGCAATGGACATTTCAAGCGCGTCGAAGTCGTCACCGGAAACATGTTGCCCGACAAACAGCAGGAAATCGTTTCCGGACTCAAGCCGGGCGACCAGGTGGTATCGAACGCGCTCGATCTGCAAAACACAGTGGAGCAGTAAATGGGGCGCAGTGCTGGGAAGAAAAATTGAGAGAAAGAACTTAAGATGATTCGCCGCGTTGTCGATTTCGCGCTCAGCAATCGCCTGCTCGTGTTAGGGCTGGCGTTTGTGCTGTTCGCCTGGGGCATCATCTCGTTTCACAATCTTCCCATCGAAGCCTATCCCGACGTAGCCGACAACTACGTCGAGATCATCACCCAATGGCCCGGAATCTCCGCCGAACAAATCGAACAACAGGTCACCATCCCGCTGGAAACCGCCGTGAACGGAATCCCTGGCATTGTGCATCTGCGCTCGTTTTCGCTCTTCGGGCTTTCCGATCTGAAACTCATTTTCGAGGATGGAAGCGACAACGCCTGGAACCGCGAACGCGTTCTAGAGCGCTTGAACCAGGTCACCCTCCCGAACGGGGTCGTCCCCCAGATGGGAACCGACTGGAGTCCGGTTGGCCAGATTTATTTTTTCACGCTCCACAGTTCCAACCCTAAATATGACCCCATGGAGCTGAAATCGCTGGAAGATTGGGTAGTCGAAAAAAATCTGAAGTCCGTTCCCGATATCGTCGACGTGGCCAGCTTCGGCGGCCCCACGCGCGAATACCAGGTTCGTATCGATCCTAACAAATTGATCGCCTACGGCCTGAGCCTCTTCCAGGTTGAACAACAACTCGCCAACAACAACGCCAACGCCGGCGGCAGTTTCATTCAGGCGGGGCTGCAACAAATCAATGTTCGCGAAGTCGGTTTAGTCGATAAGGTCCACGACATCGAGCAAACCGTCATTCTCACCAAGAACGGCACTCCGCTCCTCGTCAAAGACATTGCGGTAGTTGCTCAGGGCCCGAAAATAAGGCTTGGCCAGTTCGCCCGCGCCATCCACCGCGAGAACGGCAAGATCATCGACAACGACGACGTCGTTTCCGGCATCGTCCTGCTTCGCAAAGGCGCCGACGCCGATCCGGTTCTCAAAGCTCTCCACGAAAAGATTCAGGAAATGAACGATCACATTCTGCCACCCGGAGTGAAGATCGTTCCTTTCATCGATCGCAGCAACTTGGTTCACTTCACCACTCACACTGTGCTTCATAACCTCACCGAAGGCATGGTCCTGGTCTCCCTGATTCTGCTTCTATTTCTGGGCAATGTCCCAGGGGCCGTGATCGTCGCAACTACGATTCCGTTTGCCTTGCTGTTCGCGGCTACTTGTTTGAGCCTGATGCAGATTCCGGCCAACCTGCTTTCTCTTGGCGCATTGGATTTCGGAGTGGTCGTCGAAGGCGCGATTGTGTTGATCGAAAATATTGTGCGCCATTTGAGTCACACCGACGGCACCGAAACTTCTACCGAACGAATCGGGTTCGCCTCGCATGAAGTACAGCGTCCAGTGTTCTATGCCATTGTCATCACCATCACTGCGTTCTTGCCGATTTTTACCCTGCAACGGGTCGAAGGCAGACTCTTCCATCCCATGGCTTGGACTGTGGTCTTCGCGCTGTTAGGGGCGCTGTTTTTTTCTATTCTTGTCGCGCCAGTGCTGGCCAGTTTCGCCTTCTCAAAGGGAACTCGCGAATGGCGGAACCCCGTCATGACCTATGTCAGCGAGCAGTATCGCCAAGCGCTCATCTGGGCGATTCATCACCGTACGGTCACTCTCGGCGTATCCTTGCTCCTCGTCGTACTGGGAAATTATCTTGCCTTCGGCGGCGCGATTGGTTCTGAGTTCCTGCCCCATCTCGATGAAGGAGCTCTCTGGGTCCGCGGAACACTCGCTCCCAGCACCGGCCCGGACGAAGGCATCCGCGTCGCCAATCAGGCTCGCATCATCCTCTGTTCTTTTCCCGAAGTCCCACAGTGCACCAGCCAGGTAGGCCGTCCCGACGACGGAACCGACAACACCGGCTTTTTTAATACCGAATACTTTGTTGATTTGAAACCGAAAGACGAGTGGCGGCCGGTCTTCCACGAAAACAAGGACGAACTCATCGCCGCCATGCAGCGTGAACTCGACAAGATTCCCGGCGTCCTATGGGGCTTCTCCCAGCCCATCGAAGACAACATGGAAGAAGCGGTGAGTGGCGTCAAGGGCGAACTGGCCACTAAAGTCTACGGCGATGACTTGAAAACTCTGGAAGAGAAAGCAGATCAGATCGTCGCCGTAATGCGGAAGGTCCGGGGAATCGAAGATCTCGGCGTCTTCCGCGTTCTCGGCCAACCCAATTTGAACGTCGCCGTAGATCGTGACGCGGCGGCTCGCTACCAGATCAACGTCGCCGACGTGCAGGACGCGATTCAAACCGCGGTCGGTGGCAACGCCCTCACTCAAGTGCTGCAACAACAGGCGCGTTACGATCTGGTTATGCGTTACCTACCCCAGTATCGCGACACGAAGGAGGCCATCGAACAGATTCGCCTGCTCTCGCCTTCCGGAGAGCGCGTTTCGCTTGCCCAGCTTTGCAAAATTCAGGTGGCGGATGGCGCGTCGGAAGTCTATCGCGAAGGTAATGAGCGTTATATCGCCATCAAATATAGCGTTCGCGGCCGCGACCTGGGCAGCGCCGTCGAGGAAGCCATTCAGAAGGTCAATGAGAAAGTGAAGCTTCCCATCGGCTATCACCTGAAGTGGGAAGGCGAATATGCCAGCCAGAAACGGGCCAACGCGCGCCTGCTGATCGTTCTGCCCATCACCATTCTCATTATCTTCATCATTCTCTACACCATGTTCAAATCGTTTAAGTGGTCCATGCTGATCATGGCCAATGTCGCCATGGCCCCTATTGGCGGCCTTCTTGCCCTCCTCCTCACTGGGACCAACTTTAGCGTTTCCTCCGGCGTGGGCTTTCTGGCCCTGTTCGGCGTCTCAGTGCAAACCGGTGTCATCATGCTGGAATACATCAACCAGTTGCGAATGCGCCGCTACACCATCGAGGATGCCGCAGTCGAAGGCGCAGTTTTGCGACTGCGTCCGATCATGATGACGATGCTGGTCGCGACCTTGGGCTTGCTGCCCGCCGCTATGTCCCACGCCATCGGGTCCGACTCTCAGCGCCCGTTCGCGATCGTGATTGTCGGAGGACTCATGGCGGCCTTGGTCATGAGCATCTTCCTATTGCCCACGCTCTACGTGTGGATCGCCAGCGACCGCGACATCCTGCCGCATGCCGAGGTCGACTTCGCCGAGGGCGAGCACGTTGACTAGGATCGTTCAGTTGTTTGTGCGCGTCACCTTCTCGCCTTGCCTTGCTTGTAATATCCTGAATGCCCACCCGCTTGGAATGCCACGGAACGGGAACGTCCTTAGGCGAGCGCTGCCGCTTCTGCGACGGCCGCGGAACAATCTGGATTGTCGTACCACGAAAGTAGCCAAAACTTCGGCCACGGATTCGCACGGATCATCACCGATTGGATGGGCAGGATCGACGAGGCTAGACGCTAGAAGCTGATGGCTGATGGCTGATAGCTGACAGCTCACAAAGTTCCAAGTTGGTGTAGGGGCATTTGCCAGCAGTAGCCCGGAATAGTAGACTCCACGGCGAGGTGATCCATTGTGACAGGCCTCATTCAAACAGTTCTGGCGGCTGTCCTTCTTTTCGCCGTTCGACCTGTTCCCCTCGCCTCAACTCCGCGACAAAGTGAAAGACAAAACTTGGCCTCCGTAACCATCAGTCCGCCTGAGGCAACGGTTCACGTGGGACAAACTCAAACATTCGAAGCCGTCGTCAAAGGCACTCAGAGCACTGGCGTACGATGGACCATTGCCTAGCGCAACGGTGGACGCATAACCGAAGATGGAACCTATACGGCTCCCAAGCATGTTGGGCTCTATCACGTCGCTGCGACCAGCACCGAAAATCCTGACGCACGCGCTTTTGCCAAGGTGACGGTAGTCACGGAGTACGACGTCCCAGATTCACAAAAGCTAAGGTAGGCCCAACGGGATGGAGCTGAAGCTAGAGGCTAAGCTCTTAGCTAAAAGCTGAAAGCTGATGGCTGATGGCTGATGGCTCCCAAAAAATTAAGAGTTCCGAGGTGGTGTAGGGTCCATTCGTCTCGGCCAGTAGCTCGCGTTTGACCCTTGCTCGACCTGCTGTCGCTGCTTCCCTTGCGGGCCGCTGCGTGCGATCTTTGCTTGGGCTCCGGGCTCACCGCCAACCGGATAAATCTACCCTACGCCTCGGAACTCTATCTCGCCTTCAACATTTCTTCTCCGTTCTCCTCGACCAGCGCTTTGCTATAGACCCTCGCTCACCCTCCTTCCCAATCTTGCGATCGGGAAAGTGACTCCGCTTGAGCCCCGGACGCCGCACCAACCGGAAAAACTTAAGAAGCTGTCAAAGAACGATCTTGTTGTACTCCTTCTACAAATAAGGTCAATCGAAAAACGCGCTTCATAAGCGGCGTATTTTCAATGGAGTGCAGCCCGTCCACAAGGGCATGACCGAATTTAGTGCAATGCCGAGACTCGATTCCGGGAAACCCGCGCCAGATGTGGGTTCTCTGCGATCTCATCCCTGAAAAACCGAAAATCAAAGTATCAAGACCCTGGTTACTTGGCTGTGAATATCCCGTACTTCCCTTGTCCGATAAGGGATTCGGGCGGTTATCCGAAAACGGATTCAGCTAAAAACGACTACCAATTGGCAACTCCACGCCGCAATTGCGCGTCGAATCAGTTGGGCGTGCTGCCAGTCCCCGTCTGCCGACACTTCGAATTCTCTTAACTTTACGCACTTAGGATAGGGCCCAAGTCATTGTTTTACACTTCGCAAAGGTTGAACCTGGTTTTTTCCGCGGTTTCGATTTTCCTGCTGTTCTCCTCCGCGCCTACAGCAATTGCTCTGGGTCAAGACAATCTCGCTTCAATTCACGAAACTCCTCTTCCTGAGGCTCCTGAACCGCAGCAAGCCTATAGTCCAGCCGCACCTGTCGAGGCACAGTCAGCTACCGGCAGCCTCACCGGAACCGTACTTGATACGAATCGCAATGTGCTGCAGGGGGCGCGCGTCACGCTGGCAGGCTCCCATGACTCGTCGGTTCGCACCGTGGAATCCGGTACGAACGGCCAGTTCGCCTTCGCAGGTTTACCGCCGGATGTCTACACTCTCACCGTAACGGCGCCAGGGATGAACTCCTTCACGTCGTCTCGCGTTTCCTTGCGTGCCGGCCAGGACTTCATTGCGCCAGCCGTCATTTTGTCGGTCTCCGCCGTTTCAACCAGCGTCACCGTCACCGCCGAGACCAAGCTGCAGCTGTCGGAGCAGCAAGTGCACATCGCCGAAGGCCAGCGCGTCGTCGGCGTCTTCCCCAACTTCTACAGCACGTTCGATTGGAACGCCCCGCCCATGGAAGCGAAACAAAAATTTCAGCTCAGCATTCGTGCCATCATCGATCCAGTTTCGTTCTTGACGATCGCGGGAGTTGCCGGCGGCGAGCAGTATCGCAACATCTTTCCCGCATATGGCAGCGGATTTGAAGGATACGGAAAACGTTACGGCGCCGCTCTGGCAAACCGCGTTTCCGGAGAGTTGTTGGGCCGGGCTGTTTACCCTACGATCTTTCACCAGGACCCGCGCTACTTCTACAAGGGCAAGGGCACAATCCGCCAGCGCGCTTTCTACGCCATCTCCGCTGCCGTCATGGCCCGCGGCGACGATGGACGCTGGAAGCCAAATTACTCCCAGGTGCTCGGCAACTTCTCCGCGGCTGGGATTTCCAATCTTTACTACCCGGCCGCCGATCGCGGAGCTTCCCTCGTGCTGTTCAATGGACTGGCGGGTACCGGCGCTGATGCCGTCTCCAACCTCGTCCGCGAATTCCTGCTGAAAGGCATTACCTCGCACGTTCCCCAAGCCGCAAACGGACAGCCATAGGACCGAAGGCAGAGCGTCGCACGGCTAAGTAAGGCACCCCGGCGCAGGAACAGTCAGAGCGCCTTTTTTCTCTTTTCCAAGGCGGATGGAAAGTTAATCAGATTGTAGTTCGAGAAATTTTGCACTTCACTGATGAGGGCGGGCAAGGCACACTGTAATTCGGCCAGTGCGGCGTCCTGCTCAGGGCCGGTGGTCGCCGCGATGATCGTACACAAATCGCGAACCCGCTGTTCCAAGGGGGAGGGCACAACCACACTACAATGCCAGAAAACGCCGCTTAATGCCCTACAGCATGGGCAGTATTAGCCGAGCTTTTTCTAAGGTTTTCTGCTTACAACTTCTCATTTGCCATCTCTTGTGGGCGACTCACTCGTCCCCTTGATTCGTGTGGGCTCGTCGTTTCTTTCCAGCAATTGATTCAACTCAAGCACGAGGGCGTGAAAACGGATCGGATCCTTCTCGGCCGCGACTCGGGCTGCCAGCGCCGCCAACCGCGCTCGTAGTTCGCTCTGCATAGCTATACCCACCAGGGAGGGCGAGTGCCCGAAGATTTATCACAAACTATAAATGTGAGCAAGAGTTATCGCGTCCAACAGCGCTGCCAGCGGGGTGCACGGCCGAAACCACGCCCGCGGCCCAGTATTGACATGTTTAACCGCCGGTGTTGACATGTTTAACCAAAGTGCTAAACTGGCTTGCGCAACGATTACCAGGCGCGCTACACGGCTGGACGGTCACGCTTTCGGGAATCGCATCCGCTCGTGCGCAGCTTAACTCCAGTTCTCTGGAGGCCAGTTGTAGTGTGCGTTTCGTAATATGCGGGCCAATTTGTTATCCTTCAGGGCAGCATGGCCCGACCCCGACAATTCGTAGCCGCCCCCTTGCCAGCATGGGCAAAGCGGATTCGAGCACTGCGCGAGGAACTTGGACTGAATCAGCTCGAGTTCGGCAAGCATTTGAAGTGCTCCTCGATGGTCATCTCCCGCTGGGAGCGGGGCCTGCAGAAACCTCCGGCCGACTGCCTGATTATTATGGGAAAACTGGCGGGGCCACCCGCTGGATGGTATTTCTGGAAGATGGCGGGCATCTCCCCAGCGGACGCCAAGCGAATGTTACCAAGCGAATGTTAAAGAACGGCTGAAATAACTCCTCGTCCCGCCCTTTTCTATATCTCTGGGACCTTCGACCGCGCCCGGGATACGGTGAAGCGGGGAAGGAGATAAGGACGGCGAAGTTCGTACTCACGGCAGCTCACCAACCGCGGCGGGAAGCAGTCGCAATTTTGAGGCAGCCAACTCCATGGTTCCGAGCGCGAACGTTAAACTCGATTCGCCTCAATACCGGCAGTTCCTCGATCCAATTTTCAGCAGCGCACCCTCCGGTCGATCCGATCAGGCCAAATGGCTGCGGTTCCCGTTTGAGTTGCCGCGCGCTGAACACTTCTTGTGCCCCGCCGCTCGAAGACGCAGCGATTCAAGAAAATTCGCTGCCTCCTCGGTTAACGGCTCGTGTCGGGCTACGAATTGTGTGGCCTGTTCCAGGGTCATTGGGGTCAAGGCGGGGGAAGAATACGTCCTCTTCGATTCGGAAGTACGGTCCATGATTTCTTGCAATCTCTCCTGGCGGACAGTTTGCCACGCGAAGGTTTTACTCAACGCCCATGATGAGACTTGTTACGAATGCCGAACAAGCCTAGGGAATTCGCTGTATTGACTTTGTCGGATGCCCGACCTGCACATTTGCGCGAAGATTTGGAAAGTCCACCGCGACCCAGGAGTCGAGACGAAAACGTGGTACGGTTCCGTGAACTGAATTAGAATCAAAAAGCAGTGAATGTCGGGGCGTAGCGCAGCCTGGTAGCGCACCTGCCTTGGGCGCAGGGGGTCGTAGGTTCAAATCCTATCGCCCCGACCAATTCTTGTTTTCCAATCCAATTGTTTGTAGGGGTTTCGGTTTCCCCTTCGGTTAGCTTTCCTTCCCACTTTGCCAGTTGTGACCTAATTGTGACGTTATCCAGCGACTCCACGGCTCTGCGCTTCGCTTCCTGCCGCACGTGGCTGTAATGTTCTAGCATCGCTCGGTTCACGTGTCCGGCAATCGCCATGATGGTCGGTTCACTCGCTTCTGGTGACTCAGCCAGTTTGGAGCCGGGATGCGAGAACTACCTTGAAGGGGTCTTTGGCATCCATAAGCCGATTGAGTTCTGGTCGTGATTCCTTCGAGCCGGAAACACCTTCGTCAACGTACTCACCGACAACCTTGAACCCTCTGCGGCTGGCATACTCCCGAAGTTCTGCCAACTGCATTTCTGGGCTTTGGCCATTAGTGGTCGAGACTCTGGCATACAGTGCAACTCTCATGCTCCTCCCAGCGGGGGATTCTCTTCTGAGCGCCTAAGCGCCGTAGCGTGCGACGAGCCACGGTTCCCAGATTGCAGGCTCAGCCCCAGTTGCAACCATGTGCTGAGTGATGCGAACGGCATCATCGAGCCTGTCGATGAACCCGTTTTGATTCGGAAACAGACCAAGCCGCTCTGAAGCCTCTTTCGGCATCCGGTGGCAGAGCCACGAATGGAAATGTGTACCCGAAAAGCCCAGCGGCTCATAGCCAAGCGGACGACCACCCTTTGCAAGCGGCTGGTCGAGTTCTACCCGCTCCACCAGTCCGTAACCACGATTGATGTCCTTATCAAGATGCTGGTGAAAAGAACTGGTCAGCGAACGATGAAGTCCGATACCGACAAGAGCAATTTCATCCTTGGTGGCACTGTAACGATAGAACTCCTCACCAACTGAGAGGCTGGGAAATGCGTTGGGCAATAAAACCCCAGACTCCTGAGTCATAAGCTTCACCAACCGCGGAACGACGTTGGCAGGTATGCCAAACTTCTTGGCCTCCGAAGCTCTTTCGATGTCTTCATACTTGTACCCTTGCAGCGTCCAATCGTCCGGTGCAATGTCTGTGAAGCAGTTCGAGAGTGTCAGGATAGTTTGAGGCAGTGTTTCCCCTAGTTCTTGGGGGCGTGCGATGAGCTTCACCAAGAAGTAGCCGCCTGCGATGTAATCGTCAAAATTGAGTGTCTCCATGCAAGTCACCCTATCTGGAAATGTGCAACCAACGCACGCATCAAAGTGTGACATTTTTGTGACGCAACTGGGGAAAAAGCTGGAAAGCTGGAACCGAAGAGTGTTAGAAAATAAACCGGATACCGAAGGCATCAAGTGTCGTGTCTGCCTTGGGCGCAGGGGGTCGTAGGTTCAAATCCTATCGCCCCGACCAGTTTCTTCGGCCCTGATCCTTCAGCAGGGCTATTTCTTCCGAGTGGCGAAAAATAAAAAACACTGGCAGCGACAGTGAAACCCAATCGCTGCCAGTTCCGATCATTTCCGTGACTTGCCAAGACCGCGCGGCTTCTGTGGCGCGTGGTGCGGCTAGCGCGCAATCAGTGAGGACGGCCCTCCGGCCTTTGTGCAGCCGGGTGCGGCGCTTGGCGCTGCTCCATCTGTCTCTGCTGCGTGGCATGCTTTTGTTCGACCTGTTGCGTTTGCTGAGAGTGGCGCTGTTCCATTTGTTGTTTTTGCGCTTGGTTGTAGTTTTTCTTGGCGGCCTGCTGATGCTCTTTTTCCTGTTGCTGTTGAAGTTTCTGGTGCTCCTGGTTTTGCTTGGCAGCTAGCTTTTCCTGTTGCTGTTGATATTTCTTGTCGGTTGCAGCATTGCCGGTGTTTGGCGGTGTGAATGTGTGCGGCTGCAACTCGCTGGCGTGATTGTCGGTAGCGGGCCGGGCTCCGCGAGTATTTTCGGGTCGAGTTTCCGTTCCTGGCCGAGCTTCATTTCCGGCCGGGCGAGCTTCATTTCCTGGACGACCTTCCCTTCCGCGGGCGGCGTTGGCGGGCGGAGCCTTATATTCTCCGCCCGCTTGTCTGGACGCTACCACGCCAGTCCTGAAATCAGCGGGTCTGGCAGTAGCCGCGATGGGTGGCTTGCCGTGGTTGGCCGAGGCACGCAGTTCGGGATTAGCGCGGGCCGCTCGCACGTGCTGCGTTTGCGCTGCTACCGGACCAACGTGATGCTGGTTCGCGTAGGATTCTTGTTGCCGGCTAGGTCGTGCTTCCACGCCGCCGTTGCCACCGTTATAGCTGACGTGGTTTTCTGAGACATAGGTCACCCTGGTGTTGTAGGTATTGTGAATGATCGTCGTGTTTACGCGATTCACGTAGGTGTTGTACGCAAAGTGATTGCCTTCCCAGCGCCCACCCTCATAGCCAACGCCGCCGTATCCGAAACCGTAATTGATGCCGCCATAAAATCCGACTTCCGGGCCCCAATATCCTTCGTGGAAAAAATACGCGTTGTCGCCCCAGCCCCAATAACCGGGTGTCCAGAGATACCCAACTTCAGGCGCTTCAACCCATGTGCCCGGCACCCAGTAGTAGCCGTCGTCTGGATCGTAGCCCCAATAACCAGGCGTCCAAATGTAACCGTCAGCGGGACAGATCGGCTGCTCGTAGACGGGTAGCGGCGGAGGTCCGAAGCTTACGGAAATGCCGACGCCGATTTGAGCGAAGGCGCTGTGGGAGAAAATCAGCAAGAAAAACGAAAACAGCAACGAGCGAATCGCAACTGGATTGCGCATTGGGCTTCCTTCCGCTGCTCATCCTTAACTCATCACCCGGCGAGACTGGCCGTGAGGTGATTTGAGCGGCTTCATGTCGGTATAAGGCTCCAATCAGATGCTCTTCGAGTCGGTCGCGCAGTGCTCATTTTCTATTTGATATGCCTATCCAAAGCACCCGGAAGTTCACGGCACCCTATTTGACCCCAATTTCCCTGGCAAACTTCCGAGACCCCTCCGGCATCGAAGGTCCGCGAAAATGTCCGTTTATCGGGAATCGAGGCACTGGGCCTTATCCCAGCGTAACGGTTCGCCTGGATTTTCGCGGCCTTGACATTGGCGATTTCGCTTATCACTGCCACATTCTTGAACACGAAGACCACGGGATGATGGCCATCATCCGCGTGCTGCCGAAAGAATAGCGGAACCCTGAAAGCGGGACGAAAGCGCCCAGCGTTTTCGTCCCGCCCACGCCAAATCTGATCGTATTTCAACCATAGGAATGCGGGCACGCCTGTGCTAGCATCAGTATTGGGCTAATTCCCGCTTTCTGTTGAACTTGCCACCTTCATTGCCAAGTTCTCTTCACCCCATACAGAGACACCGAAGAGGCATTCTCATTGGCGACCGCTGACTTAAAGAATCGATCGATGCTGGACAATACGAAAACCGAAGTTTCTGAGGACGAAGTAAGCGAACTGCTCCCCTCCGACGCCAATTCCGCCGAGGTCGACGACATGCTCAGCGCCATCGGCACGCGCGGGCTCGATGTGGTGGAGAGCGACTCCCCCTCGCCGTTCTCCGCGCTGGAACGGCGCATTGCCCTCGAGAGCGAAGAGGTCGAGCTTGACCTGACGCCGGGCGCGGCTGAGTCGACGAGCGATCCGGTGCGCGTCTATCTCCGCGAGATGGGTGCGTCGCCGCTGCTCACGCGCGAGGAAGAAGTGGAGATCGCAAAGCGCATCGAGCGCGGGCAGGTCACTTCGATGAAGGCGCTCTCCCGCTCGCCGATCGTGATTCACCAGGTGCTGGCCATTGGCGACGATCTGAAGCGCGGCCTGCGCTCCATCAAAGACACGGTCGTCATCGATGACGAAGAAGTAACCGATGAAACCCTGCAAAAGCGCGTCGCCGACTTTGCTGGACAGATCGAGCGGTTGAGCAAGCACTACAAAAATGCCAACCGGCTGGCCGAGAAGATCGAAACAATTTCCGCGAAGAAGAAGCCGCGGGAATATCGCCGCTATCGCGGACAGCTGGGCCGCGAGATGGTGCGGATCTCGCGCATCATCCGAAATCTTGGCTTGAACCCAGCCGAGCGCAAGCGCCTGATCGAGCGCGTGAATAAGACTATCGAACTCATGCGCGCCCTGGATCGCGAGATTGTGCAACTGGAAGCGAAGATCACGGCGACCCGCAGCGAGGAGTTGAAGAAGAATTACCGCGCTGCCCAGCGGCAGCACCGCGTGGAAATGAAGCGCCTGGAAGACGAGGCGGGAATGTCCTTCTCCGACCTGCAGCGCACCCAGCGCCGCATGATCCAGGGCGACATGAATGCGGAGCAGGCCAAGCGCGAACTCATCGAAGCCAACCTGCGTCTCGTGGTTTCAATCGCGAAAAAATATGGCAACCGCGGCCTGCAATTCCTCGACCTGATTCAGGAAGGCAACGTCGGCCTGATGAAGGCGGTGGACAAATTCGAGTATCGCCGCGGCTACAAATTCTCCACCTATGCCACATGGTGGATTCGGCAAGCGATCAGCCGCGCGATTGCCGACCAGGCGCGGACGATCCGGCTGCCCGTGCACATGATTGAAGTGGTCAACAAATTAATTCGCACCACGCGGCAGTTGGTGCAGGCATCGGGTCACGAGCCCACATCGGCGGAAATCGCCAAGCAGATGGATATTCCCGAAGCCATGGTGCGCAAGGTCAAAAAGATCATGCGCGTGCCGATTTCCCTGGAGACTCCGATTGGCGAAGAGGGCGATTCGCATCTCGGCGACCTGATCGAAGATCGCACCAAGATGTCTCCGGCCGAAGCGGTGCTTAACGTGAATCTGAAAGAGCGCACTGCGCACGTCCTGCGTACACTCAGCCCGCGCGAAGAAAAAATCATCCGCATGCGCTTCGGGATGGACGACGGCTCCGAACACACGCTGGAAGAAGTGGGCCAGTCGTTCGACGTAACCCGCGAACGCATTCGCCAGATTGAAGCCAAAGCGCTGCGGAAACTGCGCCATCCCTCTCGCTCGGGAAAGCTGCGATCGCTGCTCGACGACGTCGAAAGGTAAGGCTAGCGTCGGAGCGATAAGGCTGGGGTGACCTGAACCCGCACACATTTTTCCCTTGCCGCATCTTTATTTGCCGATCCTGACTCCTCAACGTCCTGTTTGTTTCTTGCATCTCTATCCCCTGTGTCGCGCGGAAAGAATGTCTGTTTTCTCTGCGTGCTCAGCGATTCCTCCGCGAACTCAGCGGTCCAAGTCTTTCATGCGAGAGCTTCCGCAACACTGCGGTTGATTGATTTTGAACAGGCTTTCCTGTCCACACGCTATTCCCACGTGCCCGTCGCTGAAATTCCTTTCTTTAGATGACGCGTGTCACGCGCACCTGTGATCCCCATCACTGATGCCGTTTAGAGAATGAACGATAAACACTGCATTCGATTCGATGGGCCTGACCAGCAAGTCGATAGCGGTCGAGGAGAATGTCGGGAGACTCGTTCAGATTGAGGAGCCTTGGCGGGTAAGAATATTTCATAAGCTCTCATTTTTATCCACCGCCCAGGCGACCGACACTCCCAACGAAATCGAATAATCCCGGGAAACCAAGGCAGTTACCGCAACTTAATGTCTCAAGCGCGGTGACCACGCCGTTGTTCACTTCCAGAAAAAGCGCCCGGGACCAGGCCTCGATTGAGCTGACGCACGCAGCCAGGGAGACTGTCCATGAAGACAGGCGAAAAAGATACGATTGCGGCACATCTGCAAAAGTGCGGCGTCTCGCGCCGCAGTTTCTTACAACTCTGTTCCACCCTCATCGTAGCCGCGCCAGTCGGCCTCAGCCTGACCAGCAAAGCGACCGCCGCCCAAGTGGCAAAAATTGTCGGCAAGGCGCGGCGCCCCTCGGTGATATGGCTGCATTTCCAGGATTGCACCGGCTGCACTGAAACCTTGCTGCGAACCTCCGCTCCTGACGTTGGTCATCTCATCCTCGACGTAATCTCCCTCGACTACCACGAGACGCTGATGGCCGCTTCGGGCGCGCAGGCCGAAGCCGCGCTCCGCTCCGCCATCGAAGAGAACGCGGGAAAGTACGTGCTGGTGGTCGAAGGATCGATCCCGGCACGCGACGACGGTGTGTATATGCAACTCGGCGGCAAGCCCGCCATTGAAGTCGTCAAAGACGTCTCCGCACAAGCCGCCGCAGTGATTGCCATCGGTTCGTGCGCATCGTGGGGCGGAGTTCCGTCCGCCGACCCGAATCCTACCGGCGCGGTCGGTGTTGATTCCGTCATCTCCGGCAAGCCCATCGTCAATCTTCCCGGCTGCCCTCCCAATCCTTACAACCTGCTAGCCGTGGTTCTGGAATACGTCACCATGGGCCGGCTGCCGGAAATGGATAGGTTCAATCGTCCGAAGTTCGCCTACGACCGCGTGATTCACGAGAGCTGCCCGCGGCGTGCGCACTTCGATGCCGGGCGATTCGCAGCAGCCTTCGGCGACGAAGGCCATCGCAAGGGATATTGCCTCTATAAGCTGGGCTGCAAAGGTCCGGTCACCCACGCATCCTGCGCCACTCGCCACTTCAACGAGATTCCCGGCGTTTGGCCGATCGGCATTGGTGCGCCCTGCGTTGGATGCACCGAAAAAGGCGTGGTGTGGAAGATGGGAACGTTTGAAACTGTCCCCATTCATCTGGCGACGCCGCCCGATACTTATCCTCCCATCTTCAGTTCGGCGGGAGAACTGAAAGTGGGCGCGGCCGCGCTAGTGGGCGCGATTGCCGGAGCGGTCGGCGGAGCCGCGTGGGTCGCCTCGCAGCGCTTTGAGAGCAGCATGGAAGCGGGCGTGAGCCGCATTGCAGCGGACCGCGCGCACGCCGAAAAACTGAAAGTGACCAGCGAGAAGCCAGTCTTCCGCAAAGAGGACTAACGTGCCCATCACTCGGCGACAACTCTTCAGCGGCATGGCCAAGGCCGGAGTTCCGGCGGTGGTCGCGGTCACCGTCGGCACCGACGTTCTGCAGGCCGGCGAAAAAATTCCCGTACCCAGCGCCGCCGTCGGACTGCTCTACGACGCCAGCGTCTGCATCGGTTGCAAAGCCTGTGTGGCCGCCTGCGCCGAGGCCAACGACACGCCTCCCGACACTCGTGGCGACGCTCTCCACCAGGCGCCGCAGGACTTGAACGATCTGACGCGCAACGTCATCAAGCTCTACAAGCCGGAAGACGGCTCCGCCTTTTCATTCGTGAAGCGGCAGTGCATGCACTGCCTCGATCCGGCCTGCGCGGCCGGCTGCCCATTCCAGGCTCTGCACAAAGATCCGGAGAGCGGCGTAGTCAAGTGGGACGCCAGCAAGTGCATCGGCTGCCGCTACTGCACCATCACTTGCCCGTATCACATTCCGCGCTTCCAGTGGATGGGCTTCAATCCGCGTGTCACCAAGTGCGAGCTGTGCACTGATCGTCTGGACAAGGGATTGAAGCCGGGATGCACCACGGTATGTCCGACTGGCGCGGTAATTTTTGGTCCGCGCTCGGTGCTGCTGCTCGATGCCAAGCGGCGCATCAAGGACAATCCCGGCCGCTATTACCAGAATCGCGTGTATGGGGAGACGGATAACGGCGGCACACAGGCGCTATATCTCTCCAAAGTTCCATTCGAAAAACTCGGCCTGCCGGAACTTGGACCGGAATCAGTTCCCGCCCGAACCCTGCGCTGGCAACGGCGTTTCTACCAATACTTCGCGCTGCCCGCCCTGCTCTATGCAGGCCTGGTGCAGGTGATTCGCAAAAATCTGAAGGGCCATGAAGAAGAAGCTCACCAGCGCGAGAAAGAAACTGGATTGAGGGCGCAACTATGAGTTCCTCAACAATAAATCCCGCTACCACCAGGACGGCCGCAACCACTCCCGTTGCTCGCACCACCCGCTGGGAACGCAACGTGCCGGTCTACGGATTCCCGGTAGTGAATGGATTCTTCCTGGTGCTGTTGGCGCTGGTGCTCGTCGCCGTCCTTCTGAGCGCGTACCGGGAATTAGCGGGACTCGGCCCGGTCAGCGGCATGAGCGACGCCTATGGCTGGGGCATCTGGAAGACTTTCAACCTGATGGTTCTCACTGCGCTCGGTTCCGGCGCATTCGCCGTGGGAATTGCGGCTTGGGTCTTTCGCCGCAAGCGCATGCACGCGCTGATGCGCATGGCGCTGCTCACAAGTTTCCTGGCGTACGCCTGCGGTCTGCTGCTGCTGGGAATCGACGCCGGGCGCCCCTGGAATTTTTACTGGATCGTGTTTCCCTGGCGATGGAACATGCATTCGCCTCTGGCGGAAGTAGCGATCTGCATGTCGATCTACGCGATGATTCCCCTCGCGGTAGAGAACATTCCGCCCGTGCTGGAGCGCTTGTGGTATTTCGATTCCCGATTGCGTCCGATCGTGGAAAGCATTGAAAAGAAGCTGCACTATTTTTTCCCCGCGATCATCGCTGCGGCTTACCTTCTGCCCGGAATGCACCAGTCGTCGCTGGGCGCATTGATGCTGCTGGCCGGCGAGCGCGTTCATCCCCTGTGGCAAACTCCGTGGCTGCCGGTGCTGTACCTGGGCGCGGCGACCTTCATGTCGTTCGGGTGCGTAGCCGGAACCACCATGCTGTGCTGCATGATGTGGAAGCGCGCCATGGATATGGAAGTTCTCGACGAAGCGGCGCGCATTACTTCCTGGCTCATCTTTGGCTGGATGGGATTGCGCGTGATTGACATTCTGTTTCGCGGCGCGATTCTTACCGCATTTCGTTTTGACCGCTTCGCGGCCGTGTTCTGGGTTGAAATGATTTTGATCGCGATTGGCGGCGTGTTCCTGCGCCGCTCGGCTCGCGACCATTCCCCCCGACCCATGTTCATCGGATACATCCTCAGTTCGTTCGGGGGAATGATCTACCGCTTCGCGCCCACCACGCTCGCTTTCCGCCCGAATCCCCAGGCGCTGTATTTCCCGGTCACCATCGAAGTGCTGGTCTCCTTGGGATTCATTTCGCTGGGAATTGTGGGATTTCTGGTAGCGGTGAAGCGCCTCGCCATTCTTCCGGCCCCGCTCAGCGAGTGGCACGACATGGCAAGTTACTTCCGCTTCCGGCGGCCTTACATCCGCTGGACCGGATATTTCAAGTACGGACATTTCGGCGAAGACGAAACTCCGGAGAGTTCCAGCTCCGACTAACAGCAGGATCTTATGGCGAAACGAATCACGATTGATCCCATCACCAGAATCGAAGGCCACCTCCGCATCGATGTGGAGGTCGACAACAACGCGGTCAGCAACGCATGGGCTTCGTGCACCATGTGGCGCGGCATCGAAAAGATATTGCGCGGCCGTGATCCCCGCGACGCCTGGCTTTTTACCCAGCGCTTTTGCGGAGTCTGCACCACGGTGCACGCCATGGCCAGCGTGCGTTCCGTGGAAGACGCCCTGAAGCTGGAGATCCCTCTCAACGCGCAGTACATTCGCAACCTGATTCTGATTGCCCACGCCTTGCACGACCACATTGTGCATTTTTATCAGCTGTCGGCGCTCGACTGGGTGGATGTGCTGCAGATTCCCAAAGCCGACCCGGCCGCGACCTCGAAGCTGGCGGAGACACTATCTCCGTGGGACCGGAACTCGCGCAACGAACTGAAACAGGCTCAGGACCGCGTAAACGCCGTCGCCGCCAGCGGCCAACTCGGCATCTTCGCCAATGGATATTGGGGACATCCCGCGATGCGCTTGTCGCCCAACGTGAATCTGCTCGCCTTCTCCCACTATATTCAGGCCCTCGAATATCAGCGCAAGGCGTTGCAGGTGGTCGGCATCCTGGGAGCGAAGACGCCTCACATTCAGAATTTAACCGTCGGCGGAGTCGCCAATGCGATCGACCTCGACAGTCCTTCGGCGTTGGGCATGACCCAATTGGCGATGGTTGGCACCCTGCTGCAGCAGGTCGTTCAGTTTGTGCAGCAGGTTTATTTCGTGGACGTATGCGCCGTCGCCGCAATGTATCCGGAGTGGTTCAAGATCGGAAGCGGCGTGCGCAACTATCTCGCTGTGCCTGATCTTCCGCTCGACAGTCAAGGCTCGGCGTACGATCTGCCCGGCGGCTACATTCGCGATGGCGACCTGGCCGGAGTGAAAAGTTTCAAGACGGCCTCGGACGCAATCTTCCGTCAGGCCGTGACTGAAGACGTAGTGCACGCATACTATGAGGGGGAGAAACCGCTCCATCCCTGGCAGGGAGAGACCGAGCCTTCATTCACCGGATGGAATGGCGAGCAGAAATATTCCTGGGTCAAAGCTCCGCGATTTAACGGCGAGCCCATGCAAGTCGGGCCGCTGGCGCAGGTTCTCATCGGATATGCGCAGGGCCACCCACTCACCCGCAAGTACACTGACATGGCGATCGATAAAATTGCCGCCATCGGAGGCCCTCGCGCTACTCCGGCCGCTTTGCATTCCACACTTGGCCGCCACGCTGCACGTGCGATTCGCGCCTGCATGCTGGCGGAACTGGCGCAGAAACATTTGCAGTTGCTGACTGAGAATATTGCGAAGGGCGACTACACCGTTCAAAACCAGCCCGTCATGCCAACGCATGAAGTGGAAGGCGTGGGAACCCACGAAGCTCCGCGCGGAACTTTGTCGCACTGGGTCGTCATTAAAGACGAGAAGATCAAAAATTACCAGGCGGTCGTTCCGTCCACGTGGAATGCAAGCCCGCGCGACAAGTCGGGCGCTCACGGTCCATACGAGGCTTCGCTGCTGCATACTCCGCTGGCCCGGCCGGAAGAGCCGCTGGAAGTGTTGCGCACAGTGCACTCGTTCGATCCCTGCATGGCCTGTGCATGTCACGCGTTCGATCCTTCAGGCCGCAAAATCGGCGTGGCGAAAATCCTGTGAACCGCGCTCTCATTGGCGGCATTGGCAACGTCTTGCTCGGCGACGACGGCGTCGGGCCCTACGTGCTGCGAATTCTCGAATCGCGCTACGACTTCGGCGACAACGTTGCCCTCGCCGACCTCGGCACTCCCGCGCTCGACCTGACGCACCAGATTGTCGGCCTGCACGCGCTCATCCTCGTGGATTCAGTTGCGAGCGACGAGCCGGCAGGAACTTTGCTGCTGTATAAGAAGGAAGACATTCTGCTCGAAACGCCCGCCCAGCGCCTCGATCCGCACTCGCCCGCGCTTTCGGAATGTTTAATGACTGCCGACATGCTAGGCGCCATGCCAGAGCATGTATTGCTGGTTGGAATCGCGGGCAAACGCTACGAGCCGGGGCAGTCGATGAGTCCAGGGGTCTGCGAATCTGTAGGAGCGGCACTCGATGCGATCGTGCAAGAACTGCGGCGACTCGGCTACGACGTCCAGAAGAAACCCTCGCCCAACGAGCCCTCCATCTGGTGGAGCAACCGTCAGGATGCAGAGCTAGCCGACACTCGCGGCTGACTCGCAAAGCCGCGAAACTCCGCAAAGCAATCTAGTTCATATCGCCCAGCGAGCAAGCGCCCGGCCCGCGTGGATCTCCGCACGATCCGCATGCCCCCGACGGGGATGCTGAGGCCGAAGCCGACGAGCCTTTGGCCGACACGGCAAAGACCGATAGTTGCGGCTCCAGTTTGGTCGCGTGGCACTTGGGGCACTCCGCTTTTTCCTTGCCGTAGAGCAGCGTCTCGAACTGGTGATGGCATTCCTTGCAGATGTATTCGAAGATGGGCATCAGGCAACTCCAGATCAGTTCTCTATTAGAATCAATTTGTGGGAAGTTCGCAAATTCCAGATTCTGAAATTTTGGGGACAGTGCACACGAACCCTCGCGCCTCGGATTCGTTCGCTCCGGAGTCTCCAACGGCGCGCGCCCCCTGGACGGTCCGTGCTCCCTTCCGTTCGCGACGCTGGCTCGGAGGCGGGCATATGCAGACCATCGCCAGTTTTTTGCTACCGCGAAAAATTCAGTTGCCCGCAAGCGAGGAGCGCCTCGTGGAAGTCGAACCGGGCATCAAAATACGATGCTGGTGCTACTGGCAGAGCGAAGCCGAACGTGGGCACGCGCTGACGCTCATCGTTGTGCACGGCCTGGAAGGTTCGTCCGATTCGCAATACATGCTGGGCGTGGCCCGCAACGGCCTCGCCGCCGGCATGAACGTTGTCCTCATGAACCAGCGCAACTGCGGTGGCATGGACGCTTGCGCGCCCACGCTTTATAACTCCAGTTTGTCGGGCGACGTGGCCGCCGTAGTGCGTAGCGTGCTCGACCATGACGGCGTGTCGCGCTTTGCGCTCATCGGATTTTCCATGGGCGGGAATCTCGTGCTCAAGCTGGCGGGCGAGTGGGGAAGGGAAGCGCCACCGCAACTTCGGGCAGTCGCGGCCGTCTGCCCCGCAATGGATCTGGCCGCCTCAGCCGACGCGCTGCACGCGCCGTGCAACCGCATTTACGAATATTATTTCCTGATGCAATTATTCCGCCGATTGAAGTTGAAGGCGCGGCTCTTTCCGGGAAAGTTCGACATCTCGCGCCTCCGAGGCATTACCAGCCTGCGCATGTTCGACGACCGCATCACCGCCTACTACTGCGGATTCGCCGGCGCCGATGATTATTACGCGCGCGCTGCAGCGTCCAACGTGGTCGACCGCATCGCCGTGCCAACGTTAATTATTCATGCCGCGAACGATCCCTTCATCCGTATGCGGCCCGAGACCTTGCAGCGCGTCGCCTCGAATCCCAACATTACTTATATAGAAACCGCGGACGGCGGCCACTGCGCCTTTCTCGGCGAA
>DATBEI010000029.1:0-11396 GCA_036269595.1 Candidatus Sulfotelmatobacter sp. | reverse complement strand
GCCATTACCGTTGGCGTGAAAGCCGTTGCGATAAGGCACCGCCGCTAACAGCGGGATATTCAAAAAGCTTTCCACTTCGGTTGGAGTTCGCAAAGTCGAGTCAAAGTGCTCGAGCGTCCAGATCACCGCTGACCCCATGACTAAAGTCAGCGTCAGCCCAATGAAGGCAAACGTCATCGGCATGTGCTTGGGCAACGCCGGCACGCTTGGATCTTCCGCCATCGAAATATTTACGATGCGGCTCTGGTCCAACGTGTCGGTGATGCGCGCTTCTTCGCGCTTGCGCAGGTACAGCAGATAATTCTGCTCCTGCGCTTTGGCTTCTCGCGTAAGGTCGCTCTGCAGAATCGCCTTCTGGTCCAGATCGCGCACCATCGCTTCATATTTCGCGACTACACTGCGCAATGCCGTCTCTCGCGCCCGCAGCCCAACCCTATCCGCATCTGCCTTCGCCATTTCCGACCAGACCCACTGGTGCGTGGGATTTACATCGGTGGTGTCGTCGCGCAGAGGCGTACTTTCTTCCTTCGCAATCGAAGTTTTCGCGTCTGCGATCTGCTTGTCAATTTCCTGCACCGGCCGATACTCCGGCTGGAATTTGGTCAACAGGTCCACGCGCTTCAACTCCAAATCCAGCAGCGTGCCTTTCAACTTTTGGAACAACTCCGGGTTGTCAACTTTGCGTGAAGTGGTCGTCACCCGTTCCGGAATCGAGTGATCTTCTTGTTGCAGCTTTTCGATGCGCTTCTGGGTCTCCTGAATATCGGCTCCCGCGACTTGCAGCGAAGCACGAAACTCGTTCAACTTCTGCAGCACCAGGTCGCGATCGGCCGCCGGTGAAACCACTCCATACTTTTTCGGAAAGTCCGAGAGGCTCTCTTCCGCCGCCATCAATCCCTTGTGGTAGCGCTCCGTCTCTCCATCAAAGAACGCGAACTGTCCCGATGGACGGTGCACTTCCATGTGCTTTTGCAAGTAAAGCGCGCTCAAAGTCTTCAGCACCCGGCCGACGACTTCGCGGTCGCGGTTCTTGTACGTCACCTGGATGATGTTCGAGCGCTTCACTGTCTCGATATCGAGGTCCTTGTCGAGCTTCTGGACGACGGCTTCGAGTTTTTCGTCGTCGCTGCGCCACGATCCCCACCATCCGGTCACGTAGGACATCAGCGACTTCCGATGTCCGAGATTTGTGGCCAGCACCACATTGCGGAGCATCTCGTGGCTGTTCAGGATCTCCACTTCGGAGTTCAGGTTTTCTTCCGTCACCGTCGCTTGTGCTTCCATCGCAAAGGTGTTTTGCTCAGGAGTCGGAGAAATCGAAGGATCGACACGCTCGCGCGTGACCATGAACTTTACGTCTCCGGCATACTTCGGCAACGCCAGCGCGAATACGATGGCGACGAGGACTGCCGCACCTAGAAACGCATAGGTCAACTTGCGGTGGCGGAATGCGACCGCGACTATGTCACGAATGCTGGGTGAAAAAGCGTGGTCGGCGGCTTCAAACTTCTTCTGATCTTCCATATGGCTCCGTGCTGCGGTGGTTTTTCGGTCGGATCAAAATGACGCGGGATTCATATACGCGGTGACACCCGAACTCGGGATGAACCGCGCAATCTTCGACATATTGTTCTGTGGAACAAACAGCATGTCTCCCGGATGGATAAACAAGTCTTCCTGCAAATCTTTCGCGTTCAGCATTTTCTTGACGTTCAGCACCTTGGCCTCGGTCCACTGGCTTGAAACCCGGCGGAACAGTACGACTTGCGAATGCTTCGACTTGTCGGTCAGCCCGCCCGCCATCGCCAGCGCTTCCGTCACCGTAGTTTCGCCGTGCAGCACATAATGGCCCGGACGCCCCACCTGTCCCGAAGCGGTGAAATACGGCTTCTCGAAATCTTTCACGACCACCGCAATCGAAGGCGACGACAGGATCTTCGCGTACCGGTCGCGCAACATATCGGTGACTTCGGGAACGGTCTTGCCCTCGACATGCACGTCGCCAATATCGCGCAGCGTGATATAGCCATCGGGCTGGATCGTCAACGTCTGATTGAACTCGGGGCTGTATTCGAATTGCAGGTCGAGCGTGTCCCCGGCCACCAGTTGATAGCGCGGGTAGTGAGTCTTGAATGCCGGATCGTTATTCGATGTCGCCGCCGCGTCGCCGCCCGCCACCGACGCCACTTCCGGCGTGCCGTTCACGTTCTGCGACCATGCCGCGCTCAATAACATCAACCACAGACTCGCGACGGTTGCCGCTCCGATTGCGCCTTTTCTCATAAAGCTCCTCACCTGGAAAATCGTCTGTCGAAAGAAACTTTGAAGGACGCCTCAGGAAAGCTGTGAAACTCTCCTGAGGCCTATTTCTTTAACGCCTATTGCAGGTCGATATACCCGTCAATATCCGGTTCAAAACCAAGAAGCACTCCGCCAGTTCCATCCGGTCGCACATAGACGAGATAGTTCTGTACAGCCAGAGCCGCAAAGTTTGTGGGAGTGAAACCGTATTCGAACGGGCAGGAAGCCGTGGAGCACAATCCCGCAGGTAGAGTTGCGTCGAGCGCTGTGCTGCTGACGACCACGGTAGTAGCCGCCGCGTCGGTGCCCCCGGCGTGTTTCACCGCGTCCACGATTCCGCTCAAATTTCCGTTTCCGTCGGAAATCAATTGCCCAACTTGCAGGTTCTGTCCGCCCAGCGAGAGTTCACCGAGTTCCACTGACGAAAAGATGAAATTGCCGACGACCGGAAGCGCCACACTTCCGCCACCCTGCAACTCTCCAATCGCGGCTCGGAATGCGCCGCTACTGCATGTCGAAGTGGGAGTTCCACAATTCGCGGTGGTCTCTAGCAGGTAGGCCTTTGTAGAATTTACGGCGTAATAGACGAAGTTTCGATTTGGCGGCACGCTGGTGGCGGAAACAAGCGCGCTTATCGTGCCTTGCCCGGTGACAGTGGCATTGGGGTCGGTGTAAGTTCCGCTCGAAAAGGCGAAACTCTGATCCTGGACGGTGCTGCTGGAAAGATCCTCTGCCACGGACCCGCCAGTCACTGCGCCACCTGCCAGGCTTACGCGCCCGGTCTTTTCGAATGTGCCCGTCGTCAGCGTCGCCGCATGGTCAAGGAGGAATGTGTAGTCGCCTGTGAAAGCAGAGAGCGCCCCTTGGGTTTCAGCCTGTCCGCCAAGCACTTCGGTGCTGCTAGTGCTTACCACAAAGAGCTTGTTTGGCGACACCACGTAGTACACCAGAGGAACCATCGTGGCGTTTCTCAAAAATATTGACATTGTGCCCCGGGAAGCGGCCGGCGCATTGATGGTTCCGGCGAACGGGTTGGTGGCATAACTATTACCGTTTGTCAGGTTCGCGTCCGCATACCCGGTCAACGCCGTTCCGGAACCCGGCACGGTCATGACGCCAATCTCGCCCATATAACACGCCGGCTTTCCGACACAGTTCGCGGCAGTGCTACTCAACTCCACGCCACCCAGGCGAAACGTGTAAGTCCCAGAGAGCGCTCCAGCAGTTTGCTTCTCGAAGGTGCCCGCCGCGGCGGCTGCTCCATCAAATTCGATTACCTTCCCCTTGGTGCCATCCTGCGAGATAACGAACCGGAACATAGTGCCGCTGCTGCTGCCGACGGCTGTAACGGTCATCTGGCCGCGACCGTCTGCCGTGATGCTGTACGTGCCTGTCAGCATCGCAGAACTTACGCCATTAGCCGCGGAATTCGAGTCCAGTGAGCCGCCCGTAATGTTTCCGTTTCCATCCGCAGTAATCGTGCCTGCCGTGTATACCGGACCCACCGTATCAATTCCTTGCAGCGCGAATGCATAATTTCCGCTCAACGTTCCATTACCCAAGCTCAGGTTTGTAACGTTCAATGTGGCCGATCCGCTCTTTGATCCAGACGTTGCAGTGATCGTTACCGCGCCCTTAGCCGCCCCGGTTGCGGTGCTTCCACTCAGATTTACGATTCCTGCGGGCGAAGCCGACCAGGTCGCAGTCGACGAAATATCTGCTTGACTACCGTCGCTGTAATTGGCCTCAGCCTTGAAGGTTGCCGATCCTGTCGTGCTGATTACATTGGTTGCCGGTGTTACGGTAATCGCGGTAACCGTAGGCGGTGGCGGTGGAGTCGAATTGTTCGAGCTTCCTCCGCAGCCCATCAGTACGGCGATCATTCCCAGAGTCACAACGAGCCCTAACTTCTTTACTTGCATTTAGTAATTCCCTCGACTTTATTCGGTAACGCCAGCCCGGAAAAATTCCTGAACGGGTCGTAGGGGACAACTGCGACTTCGAAAACAACGCAACACAATCCAGTTGGGAGACGGGATTTTTCAGCAGCACTCGCATTTCTAATTTCGCTTCACACCTTTGAACTGCATGGCCAATTGCTGCATGTACGCCTTGGCCTCGGCAGGGGAAAGGGTCACGCCAGCATCGCTTCCTGCGATATAGGGCATGTCATACGACGCGGGCACATTCTGCACTTGAAGAAGATCCTCCTTCGGAGATGGCAAAGAGGACACCCCCGTCGTATGTTGACTGACGCACAGAGCGTCGATGTTCAGATCGCGGATGACTTCTTCCACCACTGGCAGGTCGACCACTCTCTGGCCTAGTGCACAAGCCAGCGATAAAACGTTGAAGCAGAAATTATTAATATTGCGTGGAATTCCTTCCGTGAAGTCCGCAATCACCGGCAACGCTTCTGCTGAAAACGGCGACGGTCCCGAATGTCCCGCGACTCCCAGGCGATATTCGATATACTCGCGCGTCTCATCCACCGAAAGCGGCGTCAGCCGGCTGATCAGCGACACTCGCTGCCGCAGTTGCACCAGGTTGCGGCCTGCCAGTTTGTCCGCCAGTTCTGGCTGGCCCGACATCACAATTTGCAGCAGCTTCGCCTGCGGAGTTTCGAAGTCCGAGAGCAGCCGCACGGTTTCCATTACGCTCGCGTCTAGATTCTGGGCCTCATCGATGACCACGACGAATCGCCGACCGGCTCGTGCCTCGTGCAGCAGCAGATTGTTGAATTCCTCGTGCATCTGCACGAAGTCCTGACTTTTTGTCTCGATCCCGAGCTCGGACAACAGGAAGCGCATGAACTCGCGAGAATTGCATTGCGTTTGGAACAGGAATACGGTGCGCGCGCTGTGGCGAAACTTCTCCAGCAGCCGGAACAACAGGGTCGTCTTGCCCATCCCCGGCTTCGCGATTAACGCCATGAACCCGCGTCCCGACTCGATTCCGTAGTACAACGACGCCAGCGCCTCGCGGTGCCCCGCACTCAAATGCAGGAAACGCGGATCGGGCGTGACCCCGAATGGCTGTTCGCGCAATCCAAAAAATTCAAGAAACATTTCTGTCGTTTCCTCGTCCGTCACGGAAAACACTTTTGGCTGAATAACGCTTCGCTGCGATCTCAGCGATGGGAAAGTTGTTTCGCCGGCCCCACCGACGGCGTGATGTTATGCTGCCGGATTTTGTACAACAGGCTGCGATAGCTGATGCTCAGCAACTTCGCCGCCCGCCGACGATTCCATCCAGCCTGCTCTAACGCGTAGTTCACCGCACGAATCTCCGCTTCATTGCGAAAACTCCGCAGGGAAAGATCTCTTACCGCATCCTGATGACCCGAAATTCCGGCTTCGGGCCGCCCCGCTTGTTCGTCCCCGTTAGTTTTTACTTTGCTCTCAATTTCATTCACGTTCAGCACCCCACATAAGACTTTTACGAGCAGTTGCTCCCCAGGAGATGTCCGCCACATTCGTTACAGCGAAAATATCTAGAGCGGTTCTACGCAATATCCATCAATGCTGATTGACAACGACCTTTGAATCGGTTCCACCGAGATCACCAAAATGCGTCCCTCTTTGGACGCCAGGGTTCCCTCAATCCCGTCGAGCACCCCGCCCCTCACCCGAACCCGCTGCCCGACTTCCAGGAACGGATACTCTTTCACGGGAATCTCGTTCGCCAGAATGGTCCGCAAGTTCTCAATCTGTCCCTCTGGAACCGGAATCCCGGTGTCCCGGATGCCCACGAAACCCGCGACGCCGTTCGTCTTCAATACGCGCAGACGATCGGGAGATCGCAGCACCAAACGCGCGAACGTGTATCCGGTGAACAGCGGCAATTCCACTACCTTCTTCCGGTCGCTCCAGTTGCGAATTTTTTTCACAAGCGGAAGAAAGCTCTCAATGCTTTGCCGCGCTAGCTGATCGGCAACCATTTTTTCGTGTTGCGATCGAGTTCGAATCGCGAACCACTGCGGAGTCTCCGCAGGCAATCCTGCTACGACTCCATAGTCGACTTGCACGGTTTGACTGGTGCTCATAGCTTCGCCCTTTGAGTCCCATTTCTGAATCTAAAGACTGTTTACGCCGAAGACGGCAACACCCTTATCCGCCAAGGGCTTTAGCGTCTTTTGCAATTGGGTTCTAACGCGACAAAATCATTCGGCTGCTCTTACGTTGTTGGGGGGGTGACTACAAATCAGGAATCACAAAGTTGGTCGGAGATTATCGGACCGCGCAAATTCTTGCAAGAGGCAGAAAGTTTAGAGAAGAAAGTCTCTCGCGAATTTCAACCCTGATTCACACTTCGTCCCTTTGAGTCACAAGAGTGGCGACACAAACAGCCGCATCACAAGGCACGTCACACTGGCCGTTGATCACTGCAGAATTCCTGGAACTCACGTCGAAGTGAATTCCTCGCTACGTGGAGGGGGCGGCCTAGCAGAGTCCGCTCAAAGCCGACGTTCCGGCTGCATCGTCACTTTTAACCTGCAGCGAATATTACGCGACTTCACAGCGCAAGAACCAATGGAAAATTTCGATGACATGCATTCGTAATTGCAGAATTTGCGCAAGGCCCACCGTCTTTTCCGTATGGCACGGAAGTGCCATTGACCTAGGGTCTAACTTCTCCTAACATTAGACCCTTCGGCATTTGCGCCGTACCCCCCGTTTGTTCAGACTAAAGTCTCCGCTTTAGTTGGCGGTACGCGGAACCAACTATGACTCACCCAACGAGTGCTACCAACGCAATCCGGCCTCGCGTGCTGGCAGCCGATAGCACCGCCATGGCCACTCAGTTGTTGGTGGAAGCGCTACGCCGGGATGATCAGTTCGAGATGATCGAGGCCCCCTCTCGGGCTGAGGACCTCCTTGTGCTGGTAACGCAGGAGAAACCTCAAATCGCCCTGCTCAGCGCCACGCTTGGCGATCCTAATCTGGAAAACTTCGACATGGTTCGCAAGGTTCGCGCACAAAGTCCAGTTACGCGGATCGTGGTATTGCTCGACAGTTCCGAACGTACCTCCGTCACCGAGGCATTTCGCGCCGGCGCGCACGGCGTGTTCTCTCGCGCGGAATCTTTCCGCCTTCTGGCCAAGTGCATTCAGTGTGTTCAAAACGGACAGATCTGGGTTAACAATACCGAATTGCAGTTCTTGCTCGATACTCTGGTTCAGCCCTCGAGAACCGGGTCGTTCAATCTCAAACAAGGATTGCTTTCCGATCGGGAAATCGACGTCGTGCGTTGTGTGGTCGATGGGCTTTCCAACCGCGAAATCGCTCAGCGCCTGACCCTGACTGAGCACACCGTCAAAAACTACTTGTTCCGCATCTTCGATAAGCTCGGAGTCTCCAGCCGGGTTGAAGTTGTGCTCTATGCTTTTCGCAACGGCACGTTTCAGGATGCTCCCATCCTTGCCACCGCCAGAAAGCGCCGCAATTAAAAGTATTCGAGAATCTCTACCGCTACGGCATTGCTCGAAAACTGCAACCCGCAAACAGTCGGCGAGCCCCGCATCGCTGCGAATACCAATATGCTGGAAACAATTCTTTACATTGTCCTGCCCGACGCCTTCGTAACGTTGCAGTTAAACGCAACTCCCAACATGAAGGACTGCACATTTGCGCCAAACTGAGATGCCGTCACGCCACCCGGCACTTTTCCTCCCAACATCCTCAAATATGACGCCTCAATCTTGCATTTTCCGACTGCGCCGTCACCTCCGACTCGGACGGCGATATTCTCATTTCGCATCCTCTTCGAGAACGCTGTGAGAGGAGATCGCCTGAGCACCCAATCCGTTTCCACTGCCCCCGCTGAATCCGAGCGGCACTGACTCTAAAAGCAAAAAGCGCCGAAACCGGTTCTCGGTTTCAGCGCTCCTGAGTTAAGAGATCCTACTTTAAGCGGACCTTATGCGTTCGTTATCAAACGAACCGGCAATTTCTGGCATGCGCGCCACCCCGGCCGCGTCCGATCGAGCTAGTGCCGGCCTCCGCCGCCACCGCCGTGACGCCCGCCACCGCCGCCGCCGCGTCCGCCACGACCACGGCCTCGGCCGCCGCCTCCACCGCCCGGACGCCCGCCACGGCCACCGCGATCACCTCCACGATCTCCGCCTCGGTCGCCCCCGCGAGGACGATCACCGCCGCCAGCACTCACGTACGGCGGACCGTCGCGATTAAAATTCGGTTCGGCATCGGGCTCATCCGGAAAATCTCCGCCACCCTCGATCACCAGCGATCCCGTCATGGCCGGTTCGCCATTGCCGGACGGCGCCGCCGCTGCAACCGGAGGCGCTTCCCCGCCACCCATCTTCGCGCGTTGCTCTTTCAGAATCGCTTTGCGCGATAGCCGGATGCGGTTGCCTTCCACCGCCAGCACCTTCACCAGCACCTGGTCGCCTTCCTTCAGTTCGTCGCGCACATCGGCAATGCGATGCTCCGCCACTTCGCTGATGTGCAGCAGCCCGTCGGTGCCCGGCAGAATTTCCACGAACGCGCCAAAATCCGCCAGCCGCGTCACCTTGCCGAGATAGGTCTTCCCGACTTCTGCCGTCGCCGTGATGTCGCCAATAATCTGCAGCGCCTTTGCCGCCGACTCCTGGTCGCTCGACGCCACCTTCACCAGCCCAGAGTCTTCCACGTCGATCTTCACCCCGGTCTGCTCCACGATGCTGCGAATCATCTTGCCGCCCGGCCCAATCAGGTCGCGAATCTTGTCGACCGGGATCTGCACCGTGTAGAACCGCGGCGCGTAATCGGAAATCTTTTCGCGCCCGCTCGTAATCACTTCTTCCATCTTGTCCAGAATGTGCAACCGCCCGCGCTGCGCCTGCGCCAGCGCTTCGCGCATAATCTGCGACGTGATGCCCGCAACTTTAATGTCCATCTGCAGCGCGGTGATGCCCTCTCGCGTGCCGGCAACCTTGAAGTCCATGTCGCCGTAATGATCTTCCGCGCCCGCAATGTCGGTGAGGATCGCGTACTGCTCGCCTTCCTTCACTAATCCCATCGCCACGCCAGCCACCGGAGCCTTCAACGGAACGCCCGCATCCATCAGCGCAACCGACGCCCCGCAAATTGTTGCCATCGACGACGATCCGTTCGATTCCAGAATGTCGGAAACCACGCGCATCGCATACGGCCACTTCTCTTCCGTCGGCAGCACCGCTGAAACCGCCCGCTCGGCCAGCGCTCCGTGCCCTATCTCGCGCCGCCCCGCGCCTCGCATAAATCCAACTTCTCCGACCGAAAACGGTGGAAAATTATAATGGAGCATGAAGCGCTTCTTGGCTTCGCCTTCGAAACCTTCCAGGCGCTGCATGTCGTCGCTGGTGCCTAGTGTGGTCGTGACCAGAGCTTGGGTTTCGCCCCGCGTGAAGATGGCGCTACCGTGAGTTCGCGGCAACACGCCCGCTTCAATCCAGATTTCGCGCACTTCATCGAACGCGCGCGCATCCGGACGCCGCTTCTGATTAATTACCTGCTCGCGGAAAATGCGCTCGCGCAGAACTTCGTAGTAATGTTTGAGTTTTTCCTGCGCCGCCTTCTCGTCTTTTTCGTTTTCGCTCTTCGGCAGCGCCGCGGCGAGCTTCTTCTTGATGTCTTTGACCAGCGTGTAGCTCTCGGCCTTGGGATGTTTCTTGGTATCGAGCGCATCCGCCAGCTCCGTGCCAATCTTTCCCCGCAGATCGTTGTAATAGCCGTCATCAAATTGCGGCGGCTCAACCTTGCGCTTGGCCTTGGCAACTTTGTCGCGCAGTTCACTGATCGCCTTGCAAATCTTCTTGATCTCGGTGTGGCCGAACTCGATGGCGTCGACCACAGTTTCTTCTTTCACTTCTTTCGCGCCCGACTCGATCATCACAATGCCGTCGGCCGTTCCAACGACCATAATGTTGACGAGCCCGCCGCGCATCTCTTCGTAAGTAGGGTTGACAATGAACTGCCCGTCGACCAACCCCACGCGCACCGCGCCAATGGGACCAAGAAACGGAATGTCGGAAAGCGTTAGCGCACACGATGCGCCGTTGATGCCCAGAACGTCGGGATCATTATTACTGTCGGCCGACAGCACGAACGCAATGATCTGCGTCTCGCACTTGAATCCCTCGGCAAACATCGGCCGCACCGGACGGTCGATCTGGCGACTGGTGAGCACTTCGCGTTCGCTCATGCGGCCTTCGCGCTTGATGAAGCCGCCGGGAAAGCGTCCGCCGGCGTAGGTGTATTCGCGGTAATCCACGGTGAGAGGAAAAAAGTCGATGCCTTCGCGCGGATCGGCATTGGCCGTAGCGGTGGCCAGCACAACGTTTTCGCCGAGGCGGACCACAGCCGCACCTCCAGCCTGCTTGGCGAGCTTGCCTGTTTCAAATGAGATTTGTTTACCGCCGGCGAGTTGAACCGTAACGCTGGTTGCTTCTGGTTTCATAATGTCATTCCTTTGGCAAAGACAGCTTCTAGCTCCTGCCTTTTCGCTGTTAGCCTGAGTCGGGTGCCCCATCCTTCTTTCGCGTTCTTTGCGAAACAGGGTGGGGAGGTTGATGCCATGCGCGACCGAACACACGTATCCGCACGCAATCCGTGAAAAATGTTGGCGCTAAAAAAACGCACGTGTGGAGATTCCCTCGATGCTGGACCGTCTCTCCGGAGACGGCTCATCAGAAATGGCCAGGAACGAAAGTTTCAACGAAAGTTTCAATGTTTCGGAAGGTTTCAATGTTTCAGGGTCTCTGAAACCTTCGAAACTTTGCGACCTTGAAACCTTGCTGTCCGGCCTACTTGCGGATGCCGAGTTTGGTAATGACCGTCTTGTAACGCTCGGTATCGTATTTCTTGAGGTAGTCGAGCAAGCTACGCCGCTTGCTGACCAGCATGAGAAGGCCGCGGCGCGAGCCGTGGTCTTTCTGGTGCGTCTTGAAGTGCTCCGTCAACTGCCCAATGCGTTCGCTCAGCAACGCGATCTGAACTTCCGGGCTGCCGGTATCGCTCGCAGTCCTCCCGTACTGGTCAATGAGGGATTTCTTGTGCTCTCTGGCTAACACTTGCCTGGTGCACTCCTGTCTTTAATCAATTGTCTATGTGACG
>DATBEI010000015.1:0-5106 GCA_036269595.1 Candidatus Sulfotelmatobacter sp. | reverse complement strand
CGTGCGTGCCATCCGCAAGCTGCACGATCGCCTGTTTTGGAGTGGCGAAGCGAGTAGCTGTCGCACTGGTCACCTGGAGAAGGAATCTCCGTTGCATCAACAGTGCATCCAGTTGCGGCGAGTTTCCTTCAAGCCAGCGGGCGACAACGGGTCCCCAATGGAGCACGCTGGTTCCTTTCCAGATGGTGATGGTTTGCTGGGCATTCTGAACGAGGGCGGCATCGCTCTCGGCAGTTGCCCGCGCAGCTTCGACAGCCTTATCCGAAGCATTTTTTCCATTCTGGTTCAGTTGACGCAGACGTTCATATTCCGCCTCCGAGGCCTGGGCATTGGCGCGTGCCCGTATGAGATCGGTTCGAGGGGTGTTGTAGCTGGCCTGCAAATCGAGCAGTGGCTGGAGTTGCACGACAACACCGGTTGCCTGACTCTCGATTTGTTGTTTGGCCGCAGGCAGAACAGTGGTGACAATACCGTTTGCTCTTTGCGACGCAGCATCGAACGCGAGCACGGCATGTCCGTTCTCGGATGTGACGCGGGACGGCGCTTGTACAGGTGCCTCACTCTGGGCCTCCGCGGCTTGATCTTTTCGTCCCGCGAGAAAGCTCCAGATCAAGCCGCCGGCGATGACGAGGAGAACCACGGAAACGCCGAGAATGCGCATAGTCGATTTCATTCGATCTCTCCTTCGTTATCGGGGCGCGCTCGCCGGAAGCGAGGGGCTTGTATTGGGACTGATTGGCCGTTGCAAGGCATCCTCCACCAGGCCAAGGGAAAGTTGCGCCTGGTGCAAAGCATCCAATCGTGCGCGCTCCGACACAGATGTCTGGAGTTCGGCAGCCACGACCGTGAGCTGGTCTGTTTCACCCGACTGCTGCATTCGTATCGCCGCTTGCTGTTGCTCTTCGAGCTGGTCCACAGAGTGGTTCGCTTCCCGCTGGGTCGCATACGCGGCGTCGTATCGCCGTAGTGCTTTGTCGGTATCGGCAATCACCGTGCTCTGGACGGAAAGGAGTTGTGCGCCGGCTACTTTGCGCTGGGCTTCCGCTTCAGCGATCGGGCCCTCATTGCGATTTCGAAGAGGAAGAACCGTTGATAACGAGAGCGCTATGAAATTCGCGCCTTCTTCATAGTTGTAACCGGGGCCGAGGTTGATGTCTGGGTATTGAAGCGCTACCTGAAGCTGCAGGGCCGCTTGTGCCGCCTGATACTGCTCCAGAGCGCGCTGCACGTCCAGACGATTCCGAACTGCGGCCGCCCGCATTTCTTGAGGCGGAAGCACCGCAGGAGCAGGTGGTTGATCCGCAGCCGGCCAGACCAGCGTCTTATTTGTTAATCCAGACTCGGGAATCCCGAGCGCCGCGGCGAGAGCGGCGTGCGTTGTATGCACTTGCCCCTCGGCAACACTGAGAGTCTGGCGGAGCGCCGTCAAATCGATCCGCGCAGTGGTCAGGTCCGGGAGTGGAATTTCGCCGGCACGAAAACGCGTCTCCGTCAGTGCCACATAGCTGCTTCGCAGAGTCTCTTCTTTCCGCAACAGGCCGGCTGCCTGAACTGCGAACAGATAATCGACTAATGTCGAACGAACCCGGCTGCGAATGACCCACGCGGTCTGGGCCAGTTGAATGCGGCTTGCCAGGCTTAAGTGCGTGGCATTCGCAATGCGATAGCCCCGCTTTCCTGCGGTTTCAATCGGCAGGAAAAAATTGAATGCCATGGTGAATGGGCCCTGATCGCCGGATTCATAACCGGGACCGCCACCCACCGATGGATTCGGCTTCATGGCGGCGGTTTGAATCGCGGCGCTTGCCGCTTTAGCATTGGCGCGGGCAACGTCCAGATCCGGATTGAAATAATACGCAGCGAGCGTCAGTGAATTGAGGTCCCATGGCGCCAGAGGCCACGATGGCGCCTGGTAACCCGCAGCCTGCTCCATCCACGACCGCAGATCGGGATCGTCCAGGCTCCGAGTCTCAAGACCCTGAGCCAATGCTGCCGGCGAAATTGGAGCAGCGTGGTACTGGTAGCGTGCGCAGCCCGTGACAAGCGCGGGGACGAGCAACAATGCTGCTATGGATTTCATGAGTACTCCTTGAGGCCGCAGTTCGGGAGGAGCGCAAGCAGGCACACTGCTGCGAATGAACCGAAGGCTGAAGGAGGTACTAAATTCGGAGGGAGGTCACACTGAGAGGTGGAGAAAACAGCAGGCGTTCGATCTCAAATGAGTCATGTTGGAAGACCGAGCGAGACGATACGCCAGCGATTCCAATTGGAAGAAGTTCGGCCAAAGATAAACAGAAGCTGTGCAGGCCGCGAACCAATGCTGTGATGCCAACGCAGAAAATCAGCACGGAACTCAGCATCATCAGCAGGAATTCCGGATCGATGAAAAAGGGCTTTGGGTCGTGTATGTCGAACGCTTCGTAAACCAGCGCTCCTGCCATGACAACAACAAAGGCGGCAACAATGAAACCGAGGATGCGCTTCCGACACATTATTGAGAGTGTACAAGCGCGTTTGTACCTTGTCATGCTGGCACCTGGCAACTGCTGTTCCCGGCGGTCGATGGCCTACTCCGTTCCCAATGCCTGCATTGGGTCGATTGACGCTGCCTTGAATGCTGGCTGAGAGCTAGCCAAAGCACGTTGCGGTGTTTGTTTCGCCATAGAAGACATCCGAGCCGCAACGGAGCTCAATAGTAGACACTCGACTATCGACCACTCAAGTGGAGAATTCGGGGCTTCTCGGGCGACGACTCCAGGGCTGGGCACTGATCGAGTTGCCGATCATGCCTCTTCGTCGGAAGCACTTGCGTGAATAACCTGGCAACTGTCCATGTTGCCGACTTTCCGTCCAGTGGCGCTTGCTTTTCAATGAGCGCATTGGGCATCGAGTGAGAAAACCCAACTCCTTATCGTGAATAAGGCGTTATGCTTGGTGCTACCTGGGGCCTTCAAATCGTCCGAAGCATAAGGCCAGCGTCGCCAGCACGAGAAGGTGGCCGCGCGATCCTGTACGGAGAAGGAGGCCCGCGTGACAATGTTATTAAAACTTATTTCCATCAGCATTTCGGTTTGTGTCGTGCTGATTTTTTCTCTCATCGCATTCGTTAGAACCTCAAGCTCTCTCGTTCAGCTCACTGGCTGTGCTTTTCTGTTGATTGTCGTGCTCGCCCATGTCGCTGAGGCATACCACCTGCTTCCTCGGATGGGTTGGGGACTCCCGAACAGCCCAGGCCACTAGCTCGATCTTTTCAGCGCCATTTTTGGCATCACTCTGCTTGTGTTTGGATACGTCTCAAGACGGAATATCCGGCGAAGGAGATCAAGTTGAAACGATGTCCTTGCCCGGCATGAGACCGCCTTGGGCGTGCTACCCGGATGAGAGGAGAAATCATGCGACGGACTTTAATCCACTTCCTGCCCTTCAAGAGTCCAGCGAAGATCTCAATTGCTGACAACAGGCCTTGGCACTCTTCCAGAGCGAATCGACGCCATCGCCTATACAACTATTCGTGTGAGATACCAGAAGGAGTTGCGACTGGTCTCCCTGGAAATACCAGAACCTGGTGCGACAGAATTCCAAATTGACCAGAAGTGATGCGACCAGATCCAGCTAACGCTCTAAATGCCACACAATCGACATAGAGGCCGCAAAACAGCCGACGTCGGAAGACCGGGGCCGGGATCGGTGCAGGGAAGCGCGTACCCAGTATCAATCTGCAAGCGACGGCGTTTGTCACGCTTCGCGCAAACGGTTTGCGCCGGCCTGTCGAGCCTTCAAACTGGAAAGGATAAAACGGTGGGGAAACTGCAGGTATATTGGCTTATAAGGGAAAATGCTAAATGGAAGCACCGCATTCCTGTATTCAGCCTTGAATCGCCAGGGAGAGACGATGCGTAGGGTTACGATTTGTTTGTCTGTCGTCTGCCTGTTTGCCACCCTGTCGGCCCAGCAGCCAGATCCATCCTTGCTGCCTGGATTCTCTCCTGCCGATGCGAAGGTCGAACTTGATCTGGAAAAGCGGTTTCAGGCGATCCCCGATCCGCAGCGCATGCGCGCCAATATGGCATTGCTCAGTGCGCGTCCGCATCATGTGGGCTCGCCCTACGACAAGCAGAATGCCGAATGGATTCTGGGCCAGTACAAGCGATGGGGCTGGGACGCGCATATCGAGACGTTCGATGTTCTCTTTCCCACGCCCAAGACCCGCTTGCTCGAACTGGGCAAGTTTCGCGCCAAACTCGAAGAGCCAACCGTCCTAGTCGACCCCACCAGCAATCAGAAAGACGAGCAACTCCCGACTTACAACGCTTACTCGCCGGACGGCGACGTCACCGCTCCGCTGATCTATGTGAACTATGGCCTGATGGAGGACTACGAGAAACTGGCACGCTACGGTATCTCGGTAAAAGGCGCCATTGTGCTGACTCGTTATGGGCACTCGTGGCGCGGCATCAAGCCCAAGCTTGCGGCTGAGCATGGAGCCATCGGGTGCATTATCTATTCCGACCCCGCGGACGACGGCTATGTACAGGATGCCGTCTTTCCAAACGGCCCGATGCGTCCCGCCGACGGCGTTCAGCGCGGCAGCGTGTTGGATGCGCCGCTCTATCCCGGCGATCCGCTCACTCCCGGTGTCGGCGCAACAGCAGACGCCAAGCGCCTGAAGCGCGAAGACGCGGGCTCGCTGGCGAAGATCCCCACTCTGCCTATCTCCTATGCGGACGCTCAGCCACTGCTTGCTGCGCTTGAGGGTCCTGTCGCCCCTGAGAACTGGCGCGGTGCGCTGCCCCTTACTTATCGCGTCGGCCCAACCGCGACCAAGGTGCATCTCCAACTCGCGTTCAACTGGGATCTCAAGCCCGTTTACGACGTGATCGCGACCATGCGCGGGACCGAGGAGCCCGATGTGTGGGTGCTACGGGCGAATCACCACGATGCCTGGGTGAATGGTGCGGAAGATCCGATCTCGGGCCAAGTGGCGCTTCTTGAAGAGGCCCGCGCCCTTGGGGAACTTGCGCGGGCCGGTTGGAAGCCGAAGCGGACCATCATGTATATGTCGTGGGACGGCGAAGAGCCCATGTTACTGGGCTCGACCGAGTGGGC
>DATBEI010000276.1:0-7162 GCA_036269595.1 Candidatus Sulfotelmatobacter sp. | reverse complement strand
CTTGCTGTTCTTTGGCTGATCGGAATGAGTTTCGCGCAGAACGTGGTGCACTACACGACGACTAAAGAGAATGTGAAATATCTTTTTGCCACGGCGGAGCCGGTTTTGCGGCTGAAGTCGGGCGACATTCTGGACACCAATACGCTGGATTGCTTTGGTAACGGGCTAAAGAAGCCGGGCGACACGCTCAGCATGGCCACGGGGGATAATCCGCTGGCCGGGCCGTTTTATGTGGAGGGCGCGGAGCCGGGAGATACGCTGGCGGTGAAGATTCTCGACCTGCAGGTGGACGGCGACATGGGCGTGGGAGCTTTTGCTCCTGGATTCGGCGCGATCAACGAGACGAATTACACGCCAATGCTGCACGCGCCACTGCTCGAGCGAGTGTGGTTCTATCCGATCGACCACGCGGCCAATACGGCGACGTTCAAGGCGCTTGATTCAGATTTTTCGGTGAAGATTCCGGTGCACCCTTTTTTTGGATGTATTGGCGTTGCTCCGGCGAATGGCGAGGCGCGTAGTTCAATAGTGCCGGCGGAGTTCGGCGGAAACATGGATTCACCCGAGGCCAGCGTGGGCAACACAGTTTATTTCCCCGTCAATGTGAAAGGCGGACTGTTTTATATCGGCGACGGACACGCCGCCATGGGAGATGGCGAGATCGCGGGCACGGCAATTGAAGTTCCGCTGAAGGCGCGGGTGCAGTTGAGCGTGATGAAAGGGCGGACGATCAGTTGGCCGCAGTTTGAGAACGAGGACGCCATCATGACCGTGGGCGCGTATCGTCAGGTCGACGATGCGGTGCGAATTGCGTTTACCGAACTGGTGCACTGGATTCACAAGGACTATGGACTGTCAGAATTGGATGCTTATGAGTTGTTGTCCAAGGTGGGGAAGATTCATCTAAATGAGATGGTCGATCCGAATTATGTGGTGGTGGCGTCGGTGGAGAAGAAATACTTGCCAGCGAAGAAGAGACCGTAGGCGGAGGCGACAACTCAGAGTCAGAGTCAAAAAATCAAAAATCAGAAATCAGAAATCAGAAATCAGAAACCCCACCCTGTCGCGGAAGACGCGACAAGGGTGGGGCACCCGTTTATCGGTCGATTAACCCTTAACTATCTTTTTAGTCGAAGCGTCCCAGACGGCTACGCACTTGTTGAAGTAGGAGAAGTTCGCCAGGTGACAACCGATGGCGGCGTTGTTGCCGAAAACTTCGTTCTCGACGACCGGTTTGCGAGTGCGAACGGCGTTGTAAAAGTTGGCTTGATGGTCGACGGTGTCGCTGTATCCGGGAGGATTGGAGTAGGACTCGCCCTCGTTGTCGACTTGCCACCGCAAGGCCTCGGGCTGCGGATGCTCTTCGTGCCACTTCTGCAGGTATTGATCGCGCAGCGCTTTCGGCCAGCCGAAAATCGAATAGCCTTCGGGCTCGGGGCGAATGTCCTGCGGCGTGTAGGTCAGGGTCGAATCCTTAATGATCATGGTGCCCTTGGTGCCGTAGAAGCCGATGAACTCGCCGCCATCGTTGTTCAAGTTGCAACGCACGGTGACGCGGAAGTTGGGATAGTCGTAGAGAGTTTCGATGAGATCGGGGAACTCGCGGCCATCTTTGAAGTGGTAAAGGCCTCCGCTGGATTGCGCGCGCTGGGCGGGCTCATTGATGCCGGTAACGAAGTGAATGCCGGAAATCAGGTGGACGAAGAGATCGCCGCCCAGGCCTTCGCCGTAGTCGGTAAAGCAGCGCCAGCGGAAGAAGCGGACAGGATCGAAGGAGTGCTTGGGGGCGTTGCCCAGAAACGTGTTCCAGTCGATGGTTTTCTCGCTGGCATCGGGCGGAATGGGATAGACCCAGGCGCCGCTGGGAGAATTGCGGTCCCAGTAGGCGTTGATGGAGAAGACTTCGCCGAGTTTGCCGGAGTCGTAAATCTCCTTGGCTTTGGCGTAGAGCACGGAACTGACGCGCTGGCTGCCGACCTCGACCATGCGATTGTGCTTGTGGGCGGCGTCGACCATGGCGAATCCGTCTTCGACGGTGTGCGACAAGGGCTTCTCGCAGTAGACGTCCTTGCCGGCGGCGCAGGCGTCTTCGAAAATATGGCGGTGCTGGTGATCCATGGTGGCGATGAGAACGGTATCAACGTCTTTGCGATCGAGGATGGAGCGATAGTCGCGGGTGGCGGGTACGCTGGGATTTTTTACCGCTTCCTGAGCGGCGGTGTGGCGGCTGTCATAGAGATCGCAGACGGCGACGCACTGGATCCCCGGCACATCGAGGGAGGCCTGGAGATGTTCGCATCCGCGAATGCCGGTGCCGATGGAGGCAAAGCGAATGGTGTCGCTGGGCGCGACTGGGCGCGGCCGCGCGGAGAGCATGTGAGGCTGTAAGACAGTTTTGGCGACGGTAGTGGCGGCGACGGCGCCGGTGCCGATGTGGATGAATTGACGACGAGTCAGGGGATTCTTAGCCATGGATTCCGTCCTCACTAGTGCTTTAAGTGAATTTCCGCAGGAGGCGAGTCGCCAGCGCAGAGATGATGCGGAGGAATTATTGCACAGGGGAGGGGGAGTTAGTAAAACGATTTTCTAGGGTACTGTTGAGGTTCGTCGGTATTTGGAGCCGCATCCAGACACGCTCTGGTTCACAAGTGACGGAAGCATAGCTGTGGTGCCATCGAAGCACGTAGCCCCGGACGCATTCGTCGGGACGATTTTCGCAGAAGGCCTGCTTTCGCGAGCGGACGAATGCGTCCGCCGCTACGTGTGCTGATTTTTTGGGAAAGGAAAACAACAGGCGGGAAAAAATTGAAAGGGCCGTGACATTGGTTATGCTCTAGCCGCCAGCTCCTGCGAGGGAGCTAACGACGTGGAGGCATGTACCGTCACGACCCCTTGATGCGATCACTGCTTTCGCAGTTCCAAACCCCAACTGCACCTCGCAGCGCCGTCGGTTTTTTCAGGTCTGGTCGCCTTGCAGGTTGCCCCGCCCGGCTAATCACTCAGTCTACTTTGGACTGGCTCAGTATTATTGTGCCAACCCTTTCGACCGTCGACGCAAACAACCCTAACAGAGAATTAAAAAACGTCAACGCAAACTATTGGTGCAATAGCGGCGCGCCACGCTGTGCATAAACCGAAATGCAAACGACTGTCAGGAAAAACCTTAAGGCGGGCTACAGGAAATTGATTCCAGTTTTGCACATTAAAATGCACAAGCCGCAAAACAATGAAAGGGAATCAAATAATCGTCTTGACGCGGAAACAGGATTAGCGCATCGTGCAGATAGAAGAAACGAAAATCGCAGTGATGCCCGAACTGGTGGCGTATGTGGACGGCGGTTGCCTGGGAAATCCGGGACCCTCGGGCATTGGAGTGGTGATCAGCGGTTGCGCCAGCGGCCCGGTACGAATCGCCAAATGGATTGGTCACCAGGATAACAACGTAGCCGAATACGCCGCGCTCATGGAAGCCTTGCAGTACGCGGTATCTCTGAAGGCTCAAAAACTTCACGTTTATTCGGATTCGGAAGTGGTCGTTCGGCAGATGACGGGACAGTACGAGTGCCGCAGCCCGCGACTTTATTCTTTGCACTGGACGTGCCGCAAGCTAGCACGGGCGTTGAAGTTTTCCATCTCGCATGTACCGCGGGAAAATAACGCGGAGGCGAACGGGCTGGCGCAAGCGGCATTGCGCAGGAGGAACAAAGGGTAGAGGCTGCCGACGTATCACTCCAGTATTCAACTTCTAGGGCGAGACACGTAGGACCGGACGCATTCGTCCGGAAGGCGGTAAATTCAATCGTGGCTACCGGCGGACGAATGCGTCCGCCGCTAAGTGTGGTCCTTTACGATGAAAACACTTGCCGGGCAAGGCGTTGCGAGCAACGCCTCTACGAGTTCTTAGGTGGGAATGCTGCACTTTTGGCTTAGTACTTCCGCGCGGGGAATTTCTTGACACCTCGCTTCTTACGAGCGAGACTCGACCTACCTACATCCTTATCAGAGTGATGGGAATCGGCCGGGGCACTGCGCCCGGTCCCGGCTGAATTTGAGGATCATGGTAAGGGTCATGCAATCTTCCCCTAGCCGAGAACACGCGGTATCGCCTGCTCCTCCCGCTCCCATCAGTATTCCATTTCCAGTACGTTTCCCCGGAGAAGACGGCGGACATTCGCTGGCCGAAATGGCGAGCCGTGATCTGGACGCGGCCTTGCAGTTACTGGCCGACCGGGCACAGTACATTACGGGCGCCACCGGAGCGGCGATTGCCCTGCGACGCAGGGGGAAAAACGACATGCTGTGCCGCGCCAGCACGGGATCGAACGCACCGGAGCTGGGGGCACTTCTTTCCACAGAATTCGGGTTGTCGGGCGAGAGCGTGCGGACGCGCCAAGCCTTGCGCTGCGACGATGCCGAACGCGATGTGCGGGTGAATCGCGAGGTTTGCCGCCAGTTGGGAATCGCTTCAGTGGTGGTGATGCCGGTGGTAAACGACGAGGGAGTGCTCGGCGTTTTCGAGCTTTTCTCGGGGCGGGTCAATGCGTTTGGCGAACGCGACCTTTCCGCGGTCCAGCGACTGAGCGAAATGGTGGAGACGGCGGTGCGGCTAGCGGAGGCTGCGGAAAAACTGCCGGAGCGGTTGAACGTTTTGGGCGAGATTGTTGGCGAGCCCATACAGGCCGGGGGGACGCCTGCTGAAGCTGTGCCGTCTGAGCTGGTTCTGGCTCCTACGGTCGCGACTGCGACGGCCCCAGATCCTGCGTCCAGTGAACAGGTCTTGGAAGAGGTAGCGCTGGAGGGCGCTGTCCCCGAAGAGGAAGAGGTCATTCTAGAAGAACCGTCGACTGAACCGGTGGTGAAGGGGATTGCGGAGACGAGGGCCGAGAAAACCGCGCCCGCCGTTGCGGCCGCATCGGCAATCTCAGGAGACGCAAGATTGATCGGGTCAAGAGTAACACTGCCTACGGCGGCGGAGTTTGTGGCGACGGTTGAGGCGGTTCTCACACTTCAGCAACCGACGGTTGTGTCTTCGTCAGTGCCCGAGCAATCCATCTCGCCTGCGGTTCGCGAGGAAACTGAGGCACCGGTTACGAGCAAGACAGTCGTGCCCACGCCGGAGGCAACGCAAGTGCCAGCCGCTGAAAAAGTGGCATCCGCAGTCCCAGCCGGGTCGGTCGACGGGACAGCGCCGTCCAAGACAGATGTTCTCGGGAAGAAATCATTATTATTTTGGTCGGCTGCGCTGAATCCTGCAGCGGACGCGGAGGCGGGCGAGGCCGACCAGAGCCACGTTCCGCCGGTATTGCGGAGCCTGCAGCAGTGCCAGGCGTGCGGATTCCCGGTTTCCGCGGGGCGTTCGCTGTGCGTGGAATGCGAGGAGAAAAAGTGGCGGGGACAGTTGAAGGTGCCGCCGAAGCAGACTACAGCTCCCGCGGTCGCGCCTGCGAAACCGAGGGCGGAAGATGGAGAAGTCGCGGCCACTCCTTTTTCGGCTGTGCCTGCCGTTACTGCATCCGTTCAGTCGGGATCGGCTGCAGTTGCGAATTCCCCGCAGGCAGCGGCAGCACCGGTGAAAAAAGCATTGAAGGACGCCGAAGTTCGGGAAATCGCTGCACCAAGCGGAAATTCGGCGGTCGCCACCGCGCTTCAAAGCTCTGCTCCGTCCGCTTCTGTACCGTCGCCCGAGCCGGCAGAAACCTCCACTTCGAACTTCGTTTTGAGCGCAGGACTTGAGCCCTCGCAATCATGGCTTGCGGCCAATAAATACATTATTGCAGTACTTTTGCTGGTGGCCATGATCGTGGCGGGATTCTTTCTGCTGCGTTAAAACATCGTTTTTTCTGCCAATTAACCGAGAGGAGTCTCTGAAACCCTTGACAACACAGGCAGGTCTGGTAAAGTGCGAGGAAGGTTCGCAAACTCAAACGCAAGCGGCAGGTGCCATGGCTATGAAGAATGTTTACGAGGTACTGCGTCAGAAAGAAATGGAACTGACTCGCCTGGAGAAGGAAGTGGAGGCGCTGCGGCTGGTCGCCCCGCTGCTCTCCGAGGAAAAAGAAATGGCGTCGGACACGGCAAAGCCCGCCTTGGCCACCGCTGTGAACGGACCGCAAGTCGCGCCTCGCATCCCGGTGCCGTCAGCGCCGTCGATTCCGGCGCCGCAACCCGTGCGCGCCTCGGGGTGGGAAGATACCTCGAAGCGCTGGCCGTAAACCGTCGCGCTGTTGGCAAGAGGTTCGAGATTTGATGCAGCCCGGGATACGTCCCGGGCTGTCGTATTTCTGGGAGTAAAACTTCCGATAGCGAGAGTGAAGTTGGGGCGGAAAGCTTTTAACCGCAGAGAGCGCGGAGGCCGGAAGGACGCTGAGAAAATCCTGGCTTCTTCCCCTCGACGCAAAGCGCGACTTCGCTCAGCTCCAAGCTTATCCCTGAAGACATTGCTAGATTCGGATATTTATGCCGCGACAATTTCACGCAGCGCGGCCAGCAGGCGCTCGACTTCTTCCATCGTGTTGTAGTGGACGAGGCCGATGCGAAGGAAGCCGCCGGATTTTTCCACGTCGAGATGCTCGGTGAGGTTGAGGGCGTAATAGTTGCCATCCCAGGTGAAGAAGCCCCGTTCGCCGAGTTTGGTGGCGAGCTCGAGGGGCGTATGACTTTCGATTCGTACCGCGAGGGTTGCGCAGCGCTGGTGGAAGCGCGCGGCATCGGTGATGCCGTAGATGCTTAAGCCGGGAATTTGCTGCAATCCGGCGATCATCTTTTTCAGCAGTCCGCTCTCATGCTCGTGAATGGCATTGAAAGCGGCTTCAATAGCCGCTCGGTGCGTGCTGGCTTCGGGGCGAACGTGGCGGCCGAGGTCAGCGAAATATTCCACGCAGGCGGCGATTCCGGCGATGCACTCGTGGTTGAGCGTGCCCCACTCCCAGCAATTCGGAATCGCATTGGTGTTCGGGCGAACTTTGTACGGGCGCAGGCGTTGCAGATGGTCGCGCCTGCCGAAGAGCACGCCCATATGCGGGCCAAAAAATTTGTAGGTCGAGCACACGAGAAAATCGCAATCGAGCGCGGCGACGTCGATCAGGCCGTGCGGACCGTAATGCACGGCGTCGATGTAGGCGAGGGCCCCCACGGCGTGAGCGAGGCGGACGATTTCTTTTAC
>DATBEI010000266.1:0-44008 GCA_036269595.1 Candidatus Sulfotelmatobacter sp. | reverse complement strand
AGTTTGGAACTGGCTCAGCCCGCAGCCGCTCCACGGGATTGCACAGATTTCCGCAATTTACTTCAGCCTGCTGCTGCTCACTTTCGTGTTCGAGTTTCTGCAGACTTATTTCATGCAGTGGACCGGGCAGAAAATAATGTTCGACTTGCGCAGCCAGATTTTCCGGCACCTGCAGCGGATGCACGTCGCTTTTTACGACAAGAATCCGGTGGGGCGACTGGTCACGCGCGTCACAACCGACGTGGACGCGTTGAACGAAATGTTCACGTCCGGCGTGGTTTCTATTTTTGAAGACTTTTTTGTGTTGCTGGGAATTGTGGGCATCATGCTGTACATGAACTGGAAGCTGGCGCTGATCACGTTCGCGGTATTGCCGTTCATCGTGGTGGCGACCAAGATTTTCCGCGACCGCGTGCGCGATTCCTACCGGCGCATTCGAACAGCGATTGCGCGCATTAATTCTTACCTGCAGGAACACGTGAGCGGCATGGTCGTGCTGCAGCTTTTTAATCGCGAACGGCGAGCTTACCAGAAGTTTTCGGAAATCAACCGCAACCACATGGACGCGTATAAAGACGCGATTCTGGCCTACGCGCTGTACTACCCGGTTGTCGATTTCTTTTCGGCGGTAGCGATTGCGTGCGTGATCTGGTTTGGCGGGCAGGACGTGATGCGGCATTTCGGAGTTAGCAATCCGTTGGCGAAGACGGCTTCGCTGGGCGTGCTGATTGCGTTCATTCAATATGCGCAGCGGTTCTTCCGGCCGATCATGGATTTCAGCGAGAAGTACAACATTCTGCAGTCGGCGATGGCCGCGAGCGAGCGCATTTTCAAGCTGGTCGATACTCCGGTGGAGATCGTTTCTCCGGCTGCCACGAAGAGGCCGGCGGGGGCGGGGAGGATCGAGTTTGAGCATGTGTGGTTTGCTTACCGGGAGGTGCCGAGGGAGAGCGGGGAGTCCGCCGGCAAGGGCCGAGCTTCGCTCGGCCGGACGGCCGAGAGCGGCCGTCCCCACATGGACCGTCCCCACATGAGCAACCCCAGCATAGGTAGCCCTTCCGAGAGCAACACTGGCCAGCCGGACTGGGTGCTGCGGGACGTCACTTTCGCGATTGAACCGGGGGAAACGGTCGCCGTGGTCGGACATACCGGAGCGGGTAAGACTACGCTCATTTCCCTGCTGATGCGGTTTTACGATGTGCAGAAAGGCGCGGTCCGCATCGACGGCGTGGATGTGAAGGAGATGGACCTGAGCGATTTGCGCAGCCGCTTCGGAGTGGTGCTGCAGGATCCGTTCTTGTTTACGGGAACGATTGGGGGAAACATCCGGCTGGGCACCGATCGCATTCAGGACGCGCAGGTGGAGAAGGCCGCCGAGGATGTGAACCTGGGCGATTTCGTGCGGGCGCTGCCCAAGGGCTTTCAGGAAGAAGTCCGCGAACGCGGGTCGACGCTGTCGACGGGGCAGAAGCAGCTGATCTCGTTTGCGCGGGCGCTGGCGCATGAGCCGAAGATTTTGATTCTCGATGAAGCGACGTCGAGCGTGGATACCGAAACTGAGTTTAAAGTGCGCGACGCACTCAGCCGGATGGTGGAGGGACGGACGTCACTGATCGTTGCGCACCGGCTGTCGACGGTGCAGCGGGCCGACAAGATTATCGTCATGCACAAGGGGCAGGTGCGCGAGATGGGAACGCACCAGGAACTGTTGGCGCAGCGCGGCATTTACTACAAGCTTTATCAGCTGCAGTACAAGGATCAGGAGTTGGCGGCGGCACGGACGGGCCCGATCTCGAATGGCGCCGGCGATCGGCAGCCGGAAGTGACGGCCAGAGGCGACGATTAGTCGCCGGCAAAAATGACTGAGTCAAAGCGGGTGTTTTTGTCGGCGGAGTGGCGGGATCTTGTGATGCTGAACTACGAGGTCGATCCCGCGCTGCTGAGCCACTATGTTCCGCAGGGCACTACACTGGATTCGTTTCAGGGGAAAACTTACGTCAGCCTGGTGGGCTTCCGATTTTGCCGGACGAAGTTACTGGGACGCTTTCCGATTCCCTTCCATGCGAATTTCGACGAAGTGAACTTGCGTTTCTACGTCCGACGAAAAGACGGCGAGGAGCGTAGAGGAGTTGTGTTTATCGCGGAAGTTGTGCCGAAACGCGCGATTGCGGCGACCGCTCGCGTGCTCTATGGCGAGAATTATGTTCGTTTGCCCATGAAGCACAGGATCGAGAGCAGTGGATTGGCGCAGAGTATCGAGTACCGATGGCGGGCGGGCGGCGAGTGGTGCCGGATTTCGGTTAAGACTTCGGGACTTCCACAGCCCGCGATGGATGGCAGCTTGGAGCAGTTCATCACGGAACACTACTGGGGATATTCGAGGCAACGGGGCGGTGGGTCGATGGAGTATCAGGTGAAGCATGTTCCGTGGAAAGTTTGGGCGACGACCGAGTCCCATTTTGAAGGCGACGTGAGTGCGCTATACGGGAAGGATCTCTCGGCGATTCTGCAGCGGCGGCCGGAGAGCGCATTAGCGGCGGATGGGTCGCCGGTAATTGTTTACAAGGGCAATCGACTGCAATGAAATCTGCCGGCCACGATTCGGAAAACGCTCTGCCCTTAATCGGGTAAAGACGGGCATGTGAGAATGTCCCTGGCGTGACGTCGCGTTTTACACTCGTTTTCTCCGGGGAGATTGAAAATAAATTTCAGTGTTGCGGCAAGGGAGGCAGCGCCGTCTTCTGCTGAATTCCCGCTCCCTCGTTAATCGTATAAATGAAATCTGCCGGGACGTTTCGTAGGGCTTCGGTTTCGCCGTTCGGCCAGCGAATACTTACTTCGTTCATCATGTCCTTCGTTCCGAGACCGAAATGGAGGCGCAGGTCATTCTGCGAAAGATAGCTCGCTCCGCCGCGTACTTCGTCGAACTGGACGAGAGAACCCGCCTTCACCGTAATCCGCGCGCCAATCGCCGCCTTATTGCTCTTAGTTCCCACGAGCTTAAACAGCACGCGATGATTGGGACTTTCGTTGTGGTTTAGGAAAAGTGAAGGCGGCTCACCCACGTTGAGCACGACCACGTCGACATTTCCATCATTGTTGATGTCGCCAAAAGCCACTCCCCTCCTCGATTTCAAGGGCTGGTCCGCGAGCGCGGACGACGCATCTTCAAACGTGCCGTCGCGATGGTTGCGAAACAACACCAGAGGTTGCCGATATTGCGTACCGCCGGGAATGCTGTCAACCTGCGGATAAACATGACCACTGGCTGTAAAAATATCGAGCCAGCCGTCATTGTCCATATCGAAAAAAGAGGTGCCCCAACTCACCAGGGGGTAGGTAGGCTTGATAATTTTCGCGCGCAAACTGGCATCGGCGAAACTGTCGTTGCCTAAATTGTGATAGAGGGTCGATCCCTGCTCCACGAAATTCGTCACCAGGATCGACAGGCGACCTTCGTGCAAGTAATCGCCCCAGGCCACGCCCATGGACCCTTGCTGCATGCCGTCGGCACTCAAAGCGACGCCGCCGAGCAGGCCGACGTCTTCGAAGGTCCCGTCGCGCTTGTTGCGGTATAGAAAATTTGGCCCGGCATCGTTGGCGACATAGAGATCGGGCCACCCGTCGTTGTCATAATCTCCCCAGCTTGCGCCCAGGCCGTAGTAATGATGCGGATCGTCTACTCCCGCTTTCTTGGAAACTTCTTCAAATGTGCCGTCGCCCTTGTTGTGAAACAGCATGTCCGATTCGCCGGGCATGCCCCAGGGGCCGCATTGCACGAGCACGGTCTTGAAGCGGCAAAAGCGGGGATCGTTGCCGAACTCGGGCAGTTTGTCGATATCGACATGCACATAACGCGAAACGAAAAGGTCGACGCGGCCGTCGCGGTCGTAGTCGGCCCAGGCGGCACCCGTGCTGAAACCACCGCCAGTCACCCCCGCCTTTTCGGTAACGTCTTCGAATTTGCAATTGCCCAGATTGTGGTACAGGGCATTACCTCCGTAGCCGGTAACAAAAATGTCCTGCAATCCGTCGTTGTCATAATCCGCGACGGCGATGCCCATGCCCCAGCCCTTGCGTGTGAGGCCCGCGGCTTTGGTGATGTCGGTGAATTTCAGATCGGTATCCTGGTGATAGAGCGTAATCATCGGGTCGCCGCCCTGGCGGTATCGCTCGACCGTCGAACCGTTGACAGTAATGATGTCGAGTTTGCCGTCGTTATCGCAATCGATCAGGCCGACTCCACCGCTCATCGATTCGACAATATATTTCTTATCGGGCGAAGAAATGTGCGAGACCGTCAGGCCCGCCTTCTGCGCGATGTCTTCAAAGCGTGGCACTGGCGTCGGCGGCGTCTGAGATTCCGTGACTGACAGTGGAGGGCGTGCGGCCTGGGCGACCGAAAATGCAGCCAGGAAGATGCACAGGCCAAGGCGGATTCGCATAGGCGGGAAGTGTCTACGATTATATTCGACGCCGATTCGGTAACCGGCGAAAGAGGGAGGGCCTAAAGCACTTTTTCGAACTTATGGCGCTCCTCGATTCACGCGCAACAACATCCCGCTGCCTGCGCGGATATTGAGCTCACCTTTGGGCGAAGACAACGTGATGTCGCCGACGGGAGGAGTGCGGCCGGCATGAGTTACATTGACATTTTCGTAGCCGTAAAGGCCGCAGGCATCGGATGAGAACACCCACAACGCCTGCGGCCGATCGTTCCCATCGACTTCGCCCCGGCAGGCCGCACCGGGTTTTGAGCTGACCAAAACCAGCACGCCGTCAGCCACGGAATGGCCCACAATTTGAGAATCTCGAACTATAGCTCCGTGTGCGTGATAGTCGACCTCACCGCCGATTTGCTCGGTGGTCCAGTTGTATTCAGATGTTCCACGGTCCGGCCCGCTCTCCGGGATCTGCGCTTCATGCACCTCCATCATGCTGGCAAGCGCACGCAGATTCGTGAGGATGGTGAATTGCTTCGAGCCGCTTACCAAAGTATCAAAGCGAAGCGAAATCTCCACGCTGGTTCCGTGCGCTGCTGGCTTCACTGCTAGCACGTGCCCGATAACTTTAGCTCCAGCGGGTATCTTGGCGCCGGCAGGTAATGGCACCACTTGCATTACGCGCGCACTGATCGACTGTCCGGGCCTGGCTTTCTCCGTTTTCAACGACGAATTCAACTGCACCGGCAGAATGGTGCCCGCAGGGATCGAATCTTGCGCAAACAATCCTGCTGACAGCACCAGCCAGACGATGAATGCTGCATTCGTCCTCATGAAACCCACTTACGCAATACAACTTTAAGGATCGGGGCTCTCGAAACTCTACCTCGACCCTCCGAATGTGTATCCGACTGAAGCTCCGTAACGAACGGCGAAGCTTGAGTTGAACTCGACGTTATCCTTGATGAGATAAAGACGAGCTTCAGGTCGAACGAAAAGGTTTTTCCAGGCGTAAAGCTTTATGCCTCCGCCAAAATCTCCCATGAAGTGATTGCTGCTCACGTAGTTGGAGCAGTTTCCATAGGCGTCACAGTTGTAACCGCCTTGATAAAAACGCAGGCTTTCCGCGCCAATTCCTGCGAGAGCCTCGACCGCCACGCGCTTGCTGAACTGTTTCACATAGATGGCATTGAAGTCATAAAAAACCGGCCGGAACGGAACCTGGCTTTGATAAAGACCTTGGCTGGTTCTCCAAAAAACTTCAGCTTCGAAGCCAAGGTGTTTCTTAATGAGTGCATCTCCGCCGAATCCGACATAGGTTCCACCGCTCAGGCTCTCATTGGCGCCCGAGAAGGTATTCGTATTGTTAGGCGCCGAAAGCGCGCCCCCGCCAAAGGATAAATCCACTTGTTGGGCATAGGCAGGCGCGACCAAGGTCAAGATCCACCACATACTCCCAACGGCTATCAGCTTTCTCACATCTGCCTCCTTGAAGAGTGATTTGATTGCATATGCCTTCCATTCAGCCCCTTGAGCGGGCATTTTCCTGAACTCATCAATATCACAATCGTAATGACCATGGGAGGCCTTCACTCGATTCTTCGCCGGCTCTCTCAGGCTCGTACGTGGGCTAACTGGCTCGCTTCCAGACTGCGGCGACGGGCGAGGGCATTCGAGTCGATACGTCCTCGTTCACTTCTTCTTCGATCACCTCCTGGCAGCGCAGGCAAAACTGTGTCCAAGGCAAAGCCTCGAGCCTGCGTTCCGGAATTCCCTCGCCGCACGTAACGCACACTCCGAACGAACCTTCCGCGATTCGCCAGAGGGCAGCTTCAATCAGCCGCAACACAGTTCTTCTTTGGCTGCTTCGCTCGAACAGCGACTCGGTCGATAGACTTGTGACGCTTTGATCGCCGCTATCTTTTGGAGATTCCACATCCAGCGACTGTCTCTCCGATTCCACTTGCCGCAGCGACTTCAACACTTCAGCACGCTGGAGTTCAAGCTCTTGCTTGAATTGCTTTTCATTGATCCGATCCATTTATCTCGCTCCTGTCATCGCGCATACCTCCTGCGCATGAAATCTTTCATGTTCCATTTCGTTTCGTCGCCGCGGCGGCAACAGGTAGTAGGCGACTGCTTGCCGCTTAACAAAGGGTTGCAGTTTCGGACCCCGAAACTGCGAGATCAATCTCGCGAACCCCAGTGCGCGCGTTAACGATGCTCGGCTGGAAAGGATTAGCAGACAGGAGGCGGACGGTTGTAGCGGAAACCCTTGCTCTGCAACTTAGAGGGCGGTTGCGAAATCGCGATTAAGTGCGTCGCGACCGCGGCCAGGGGGAACGGAAGAAAGATGCTGGCAGGAGCGCTCCAATGCAGCCGCTCAGAGTCAAAATGTGGTCTGTGAGCAGGATTTGAAGCAACATAATGTGCTGAGAGGTGAAGTGACGGCAACTGCGGAAAGTGCGGCGAGGCATTACGAATGGCCAGCAAAGCGAACAAGGCCACAATCGCGATGGTTGACCTCGATCCGACTGCCGCAAGCCAGTTCCGAGAATACCGATTTCGTAACATGGATCCCGTTATACGATCATGGATGAGTATACTCCCGCTTTGGTTGCTAAATCCGCGGCGTGTACCGCGTTTTACAAAACATTGGTTTAGCGTTTTCCCGGTTGAAAGGATTTTCGTGAATACACTTGAATTCAGCCTGCTGGTATGCGGATGCTCGTTGCTCGCCGGCCTGGTGGGGGCTTTAACCGGATTGGGCGGGGGAGTCGTTCTGGTTCCTCTGCTGACCCTCCTTTTTAAGGTGGATATTCGCTACGCTATCGGCGCCTCTCTAGTGTCGGTGATCGCAACCTCGTCGGGCGCGGCCGCGGCCTATGTGCGAGAGGGATTTTCGAACATCCGGATCGGCATGTTTCTTGAAATCGCGACTACTTTGGGGGCCTTGTTGGGGGCGAACCTGGCCGCGCATGTGTCAACTCATGCCATCGCTATTGTTTTTGGATTGGCGCTTTTGTTCTCGGCCTATTTCTCCCGCAAGCCGAGATCGGAGGCCGAACGAGCGATCCCGCCCGATCCGCTCGCGACCAAGTTACGACTGAACGGCAGTTTCCCAGAAGCAGGTGGAATTCGAAATTACAACGTGCAGCACGTCCCCGCAGGTTGGAGCATCATGTTTGGTGCGGGAGCTTTGTCGGGGTTGCTGGGTATTGGTTCTGGAGCCATGAAGGTGCTGGCCATGGACCAGGCGATGAAAATCCCTTTCAAGGTATCTACCACTACCAGCAATTTCATGATTGGGGTCACCGCGGCAGCGAGTGCGGGAATATACCTGCACCGCGGCTACATCGACCCGGGACTGGTGATGCCGGTAATGCTGGGGGTTCTTGCGGGCTCGCTGATCGGCGCGAAGGTTTTAATCAAAGCGCACACCAAGTGGCTTCGCCTCGGCTTTAGCCTGGTAATTTTGCTGCTGGCGATAGAAATGCTCTACAACGGGCTGTCGGGGAGGATTTAAATGCCGTCCGTGAAGAGCTGGACCGATCAACGAATCGAAAATATTCTGGCAAATCTTCTCCGCGCCGGAGTACTTCTGTCTGCGCTCGTCGTTTTAGCTGGTGCCGTGATTTATCTAATTCGGCACGGAGCGGCGCCGGTGGAATTCCGGGTATTTCGCGGCGAACCCGCCGACCTGCGGAGTCTTCACGGAATCATTCGCAGTGCCTCTCACCTGCACGGACGCGGCATCATTCAGTTGGGACTTTTGCTGTTGATTGCGACTCCGGTGGCGCGAGTTTTGCTCTCGATCTTCGGCTTTGCCAAGGAGCGCGATGGGGCGTACGTGGTGTTCACCCTGATCGTGTTTTCGGTTTTGCTTTACAGCCTTTTGGGAACCGCCTGATAGCGAATTCAAGCCGGCCCTGCCGAAGAACATTCGCCCATGTTTTACGCCTAAGCCCGCCAACTTCTTTTATCCGGCATGGCTGGACTGCGGTCCGTATCCCGCTGACAAGTTGGAAAACCCAGGGGAGAGAACCGCCCTAAGCTGTTGTGTTATTAGCTTTTGCGGATCTGTCCAAAATACAACCTCAAATCGGCGTAAAATATAAAGATATGACTAGCCATTCATACTCCGAATCGATTGCGGAAATCTGTGCCAACGTAAAACGCCTGGGATACGGTGCCAGGCAGCATATTCGCCTTTACGGCGAGGAATTCGAAGTTGTCTCCGATCCGTTTCCTGAAGCCGGGGGCATAGCAGTGAGCGTCAAAACCAAGAAGAGCGAGTCGATTCGCGTACTGCAATTGCCCGCGACTGTGCTTCAGAGCGTGAGGGGGCCTTTACCGAAAGCCGCCTGAGATTTTCTGCCAAGTTCGCCTAATTAGGATGAATGTGCAAGGACGCCGACTTGCGTTCGTCCGCGGAGTCCTTCCAGCCCCTTTGACCGTTATTTTTTTCAGTAGGGCTCCCAAGTTAGAGAAGTGCACGCGAAGTACCTGCACGCGTCTTCGTGGTGGTTTCACCTGTCGCATAGTAAAGTGGTAGAGAGACAATATATCGGGAAGGATCCTTTTTGAGTTCAGGCATTCGCAACATCGCTATCATCGCGCACGTCGACCACGGAAAAACCACGCTGGTCGACGCCATGCTGCAACAGAGCGGCACCTTCCGCTCCAACGAACACCACGTCGAACGAGTCATGGACTCGAACGAACTGGAGCGCGAGCGCGGCATCACCATCCTCGCTAAAAATACGGCGATCTTTTATCACGACGTAAAAATCAATATCGTCGACACGCCCGGCCACAGCGACTTTGGAGGTGAAGTCGAGCGTGCCCTGAAGATGGTCGACGGCGTCATGCTGCTGGTCGACGCCAGCGAAGGTCCGCTGCCCCAGACGCGCTACGTTCTGAGCAAGGCGCTGGAGGCGCATCTCCCGCCCATCGTGGTCATCAACAAAATCGACCGTTCCGACGCACGGCCTCAGGAAGTGCTGAACGAAATCTACGACCTGTTTATCGATCTCGACGCGAAAGAAGAACAGATCGATTTTCCTGTGCTCTATACCAACGCCAAGATTGGCACCGCAACCACCGATATTAGCGGCGGCGGTACAGACTTGCGCCCGTTATTCGATGCCATCATCAAAACCATTCCTCATCCTAAAGGCGATCCATCGGGCCCGCTGCAAATTCTGGTGGCGAACCTCGATTACAGCGATTATCTCGGTCGTCTAGCGATCGCGCGCGTCTTCAACGGAAAGATGCACACGGGCGAGGAAGTCGCTATCGCCAAGCTCGATGGCACTTTGCATAAAACCAAGATCACCAAACTTTTTTCCTTCTCCGGCCTGAAGCGGACCGACATCACGGAAACCGAACTGGGCGATATCGTCGCAGTCGCTGGAGTAGAAGGAATCACAATTGGCGAGACCATCACCGAAGCCGAGAATCCGGCGCCACTGCCGCACATCGCGATTGATGAGCCTACGATCGCGATGTTGTTTACGGTCAACACCTCGCCATTTGCAGGCAAAGACGGCACCTACGTCACTTCACGGAATTTGCGCGAGCGCCTGGAAAAAGAACTTCTGACCAATGTCTCTTTGCGCGTCGAGGAAACCGGCTCAACGGATTCGTTCAAGGTGCTTGGCCGCGGCGAACTGCAACTTTCCATCCTGATTGAGATGATGCGCCGCGAAGGCTATGAACTCATGGTGGGCAAGCCCGAGATCGTTACCAAACGCATCGACGGCAAGCTGATGGAACCGGTAGAGCATCTTACTGTCGACGTCCCGGAAGATTTCGTCGGCGTAGTCATGGAGCAACTGGGATCGCGCAAAGGCGAAGTCACCAACATGCACAATCACGGCTACGGGCGCGTGCGCATCGAGTTCCGCGTGCCCAGCCGCGGCCTGATTGGATTGCGCAGCCAGCTACTTACCGACACGCGCGGCACGATCGTCATGAACGCTCTGTTTGACGGCTACACTGAGTGGCAGGGCGAGATTCCTCATCGCCTCACGGGCGCGCTGATTGCCGATCGTGGCGGAGTCTCCACGGCGTATGCGCTCTGGGGACTGCAAGAGCGAGGAGAGCTTTTCGTTGGCCCCGGCGTGGAACTCTATGAAGGAATGATCATCGGCGAAAACGCCAAAGACACCGATCTCGACGTAAACGCCGTTCGCGAGAAGAAGCTGACGAATATGCGTGCCTCCACGGCCGATGAAGCCATTCGTCTGGTGCCGTTCCGTCCACTGAACCTGGAGCAAGCCATCGAATTTATCGCCGACGACGAGTTCGTGGAGATCACTCCCAAGTCGCTTCGACTGCGCAAGAAAACGTTGCAGTCTAATCGTCGCAAGAAGAGTTCGTTCGTCACTGTCGAAGAGTCGTGAAGCTTCATCCCAAATCCGCGAAGACCACGAAACAAAAAGCCCCGCTGCGCATGTTTCTCGTGCCTTGCAGTTGCGGAACGACGTTTGCCGTCGCCGAAAATTACGATCACCAAGGCACGGCATGGAGCCGCTATCTCATCTGTCCCGGCTGCGGGAAGCGGCACGATCCCAAAAACCGTCTACTGCAGATGGGCTTTCATGCCGAGGGATACTGGAAGGTAGACGAGTGCTAGTTTGTCGTCTATCCGGCCAAGCTATTCATTTCATACCGATTTAATCAGCCGCTTTCAGAAAACCTGCTATACTGCTCGCCGCATTCGAACTGTTGCCAGCTGCGGTCCCGATTTTCAGGAAAGGCCCTCCCGACCTGCCAAGTCCGCCGATCTGCTTGCACTTCCGACAGCTCAATGCAGAGGCAGAAGCGTGAAGAATATTTTCGTTGGGAATCTGAGCTTCAATACGAACGAAGACGAACTCCGGACACTGTTTGAGCCTTTCGGACAAGTGGACCGCATCAGCATCATGACAGACCGCGACACCGGACGCTCCCGGGGCTTCGGTTTCGTCGAAATGGCCAGCAACGAAGACGGCGAAAAGGCGATCACAGCCTTGAACGGCTCCTCAGTTGGTGGACGCACGATCAACGTCAACGAGGCGCGGCCCAAGACCGAACGGGCGGGTGGTGGTGGAGGCGGCGGTGGTCGCGATCGCGGAGATCGTGGCGGCCGCGGCGGTGGTGGCGGGCGTCGAGACCGCTATTAGCCAGTAGTCTTCCCCCACAACTCACCGAACCGCGCGCGTCCCACCGCACGCTTGCGGTGAGCCTCGTCTTGTCGCCATGCGGAGCGTATTGTTAAACGCTGATGCCTTGCGTTCCATCATCGACGAATACGGCCGGTTTCTGTTGGTTTGATTCCCGCCCGACGTTGAAGCCCTTTCCCTTCCCCATGTAAACTGTAAACACCCGTGCGCGCCCGTAGCTCAGCTGGATAGAGCGGTTGCCTCCGGAGCAACAGGTCGGGAGTTCGAATCTCTCCGGGCGCACCAGTTCCTCGACGAAGCTTCTTGCCTTGCAGCTCCGGGCGACGCGGCTTCCGGCCGGCGCGATGCCGGCGCTACCATACAGCTCTGAAGCCAATGAACTACGACGCCATTCTTGTTGTCTCTTTCGGTGGGCCGGAATCGCGGGAAGATGTCATCCCCTTTCTAGAAAATGTGCTGCGAGGCAGAAACGTTCCGCGCGAGCGTCTGCTCGCGGTGGCAGAGCACTACTACCATTTTGACGGACGAAGCCCGATCAACCAGCAGACCCGGGAACTGATCGCAGCGCTGGAAAACGAACTCGCACAAAATGGTCCGAAGCTCCCCGTCTATTGGGGCAATCGCAACTGGCATCCGCTGCTGGCCGACACGATACGCCAAATGCGGCAGGACGGCATTCAGCGAGCCCTTGCCTTCGTCACTTCGGCTTACAGTTCGTATTCCGGATGCCGGCAGTATCGCGAGGACATTTCCCGGGCACAAAATGCAGTCGGATCCGGCGCGCCGGAGATCGATAAGCTGCGCGTCTTCTTCAATCACCCCGGATTCGTTGAGGCAACCGAAGATCGTCTGCGCGGCGCGCTCGATCAGATTCCGGCAGACGCACGGCAGAATGTTCAGGTCGTTTACGTCGCCCATAGCATTCCGCGCTCCATGGCGATCAGCTGCGATTATGTACGCCAACTCGAAGAAGCGAAGAAACTGGTATCGGCGAGGTTAGGAATTACCAACGATGTTCTCGTATATCAGAGCCGCAGCGGCGCGCCGGGGCAGCCCTGGCTCGAGCCCGACATTCTGGATTATCTGCGCGAGGTGAAATCGCGCAATCTGGCGAGCGCCGTCGTGCTCGCCCCCATCAGTTTTATTTCCGATCACATGGAAGTTTTGTATGACCTCGACATCGAGGCGCGCAAACTTTGCGAATCTCTGTCTTTGCCAATGGCGCGCGCGAAGACGGTCGGCGTTCACCCCAAGTTCGTCGCCATGATTCGTGAGTTAATTCTAGAACGCACCGGCGGTGAACCACGCCGCGCCCTCGGGTCGCTGGGCCCGCGCCCGGATATTTGCGAAGAAAACTGCTGTCCCGCGCCGCAACGCCCTGTCAGGCCACAAGCCGCGCAAGGCAGACCGGGACCTGAGTAAGCCATCTTAAAATATCGCAGCGGCGGACTCGCCCGCGCACTAAGCCTGGGAAGCGGGAACTTTGGAGGGTTCGTAGTCCGTGGCGCGAGGGCGGCCTTCAACGAGACGCATCGTGTCGAGGATAGTTTGCAGCACCGCTTTGTCTCCCACCGCCGTGTTCAGCATGACGTGATAGAGCGAGCGCGTGGGCCAGTCGGCATTGAAGTAATGTTTTACGTAAGCAATACGTTCGCGATCGATGGTCTCAACTTGCTCGATCGCATCCCGCTCACTTTGGCCGCTGGCGACGATGCGGCGAACCTTTTCCGCGCGCGGAGCATAGAGAAAAACGTGGAACGCGCAAGGATTCTCGCGCAGGAAAAAAGGAGCGCCCCGGCCGACGATAACCGCGTCCCCCTCATTGCCAATTTTGTTCATCGTTTCCTGCATCATCGCCATCATGCGGTCGGTGTCGAACATCTGGCTGCCGAGACTGGCGCTCCGTTCGTAGCTGCCACGCCAGAAAGTTTTCGCGAGCCGGTGAAAGCGGCTGTCCATGCGCTCATCGCAACGTCTTACGGCCGAAGGATCAACTTGAGCGCGGTGGGCAATTTCCTGGGTGAGCAGTTGATCCCACAACTTCCAGCCTAGGCGAGCAGCCAGTTGGGCGGCGATCGCGGCGGCTCCGCTACCGTACTCGCGCTCGATGGTGACGATCCGAAACATGGCGAGGGCTAGTGTACCGCCATTCCTCCTCCGGGCTTCGATTTTTTCATCAGGAAGACCATGGGAATCATTGCAAGGATGGCCACTCCCAGAAACCAGAAACAATCGAGATAGGCCAGCATCGTGGCCTGGCGTTCTACAGTACCTTGGATGAGAGCATAGGCCTGGCGTGTTGCTCCGGCCGCGCTTGCGCCGTGGGTTTGCATAGCTCGCGAGGCCCCCTGGATCATCGATTGTAGAGCCGAGTTCGACTGGCTCAAGTGCGACGATAAGTCGGTCAGGTGCACCTGGCTTCGCCGGTCCAGCATCGTCGTAACGACAGAAATTCCGACACTTCCCCCTATGTTGCGGGCCAGGTTCATCAAGCCAGAGGCAGCGTTATTTTTATCGCGCGGCAAAAATGCATAGGCCGCCGTATTAATCGGCACAAACAGGAACGCCATGCCCACAGCCTGAAAGATGCGGGCAATCACGGTAGTCCTGAAATCGATTTGCAAATCGAAATTGGTCATATGAAACAGCGAAAACGAAAGCATGACCAAGCCGAAAAACAACAGCCAGCGCGGGGTGTAGCGGGACAACAAAAATCCCACTAGCGGCAACAACAGCATGATGGCGAATCCACCGGGCATCAGCGCCAAACCAGATTGCTGCGCGGTATAGCCGAGCATGGTCTGCATAAATAGCGGCAGGAGCAAGGTGCTTCCCAGCAGCGCGAAGCCCAGCATGAACATCAGTAAGTTCGAAATGCCGAAAGTTCTATCGCGGAACAAATGCAGGTCGATAATTGGGTCCTTCTGCTTCCACTCCCAGAAAATGACGAACAGCAGCGAAGCCACGGCGATTAGCGTAAGAATCAAAATAAGGTGCGACTCGAACCAGTCGTCGCGCTGGCCTTTGTCGAGCACCACCTGCAGAGTGCCCAGCCCAAGCGCGACAAAGCCGAGCCCAACATAATCAATTCTGGTCTCCTTCAGCTTGCGGCGCTTCAAGTAGGGCGGGTCTTGGATCAATCTCGAAGTCAGCAGAATCGAAAGGATCCCCACGGGAATATTGATAAAGAAAATCCAGCGCCAGGTGAAATTGTCGGTAATCCAACCGCCGAGGGTGGGCCCAATCGCCGGCGCAGTGACCACGGCGACCCCATAAACGGCAAAGGCCATACCGCGCTTAGCGGGAGGAAAAGTGTCGGCGAGAATCGCCTGCTCGCTGGGTTGCAATCCGCCGCCACCGGCCCCCTGAAGGACGCGGCAAATAATTAAGGTAGCAAGATTCGGGGCCAGCCCGCACAGGAATGAACTGATAGTGAACAGGGCGACGCAGCCCATGTAAAAATTTTTTCGGCCGACGATTGAAGAAAGCCAGCCGCTAAGGGGCAGTACGATCGCGTTGGAAACGAGATAAGAAGTAAGGATCCAGGTGCTCTCGTCCTGCCCCGCCGAAAGGCCGCCCGCGATGTGTGGGAGCGCAACGTTGGCGATCGAGGTGTCGAGCACCTCCATGAATGTGGCGAGCGTGACCGCCAGCGCGATGATCCACGGATTGACTGCCGGACGCCACGCGTCGGCATGGGCGTCACCCGGCCCCAGGGTTGCGGTAGCCGCGCCCATTACCGAATCCAGACTTTGGGAGTGACCGACTCGCCAGGCCGGAGCTGGTGATCATTGTTCGACCCGCGATCCAAAACAATCTTCACCGGAATGCGCTGCACCACCTTCACGTAGTTCCCGGTCGCGTTTTCTGGAGGCAGCAAGCTGAAACGAGCGCCACTGGCCCCGGCGACGCTGTCAACCTTGCCGTTATAGCTTCTGCCGTTAGCGTCGACTTCGACGGTGACTTTCTGCCCGACTTTCATCTGCCGAAGTTGCGTTTCTTTGAAGTTCGCCGTGATCCAAATATCGTCCAGATTGATGATTTTCATCAATTCCTGGCCGGGAGCGACGTTCTGGCCAACTTCCACGGTTCGGTCGCTGACAATTCCGTTGACCGGTGCAACGATTTTTGTGTACTGGAGATTTAGCTGGGCCTGATCCAGATCCGCTTTCTTGCGTTGCGCCTCAGCCAGTGCGGAAGCAGCCTTGGCGCGGGTGATCTGCATCTGTTTTGGCGCCGTATTGGCATAGCGCGAGTTGACTTCAGCTTGCACGAGTTTGCCCTGTGCTTGAGTAACCTGCTGCTGGGCCGCGTCGGCGCCCGCGCGCGCCGCTTCTACCGTTGCCTCGCTTGCCTTGGCCGCGGCTATGGCTTGATCGTACTGCTGTTGGGAAATTTCCTGCTTATCGACGAGTTGCTTGTAACGGCCAAGATCATTCTGCGCCTTAACATTATTCGCTTCGGCTTCCTGCAATTGGGCCTTTGCTGCCTCAAATTGCTGTTTTGCAACCTGAATACCGGCACGAGCGCTGCTCACATCGGCCTCTGAAGCTGAAACCTGGCCGTTGGTGTTAATCGACGTGATGGGAACGGTCACCCCGGCAGCAAGCGCGGCTGCCTGCGCATCTTCAAAGTCCGCTTTCGCTCGCTCGTAGGCAACCTGATAGTCGGCTGGATCGATTTCCACCAGCACCGTTCCCGCTTGCACATATTGATTATCCAAAACGTTCAGCTCAACCACGTGGCCCGAGATGCGGGCGCTGACCGAATTGACATGGCCGTCAATCTGGGCGTCGTCGGTCGATTCATAGCTGGTGAAATAACGATAAGCAAAGAAGCCGGCAATCAGAAGAATAATGATGGCAATCACGACACCGATGCGAAAGCCCGAACTCTGCGTGCGGGAAGGCCTGGTGTGAAAGTCCTCCTCCGTTGCAGGTAACGGCTTAGTATTGTTCGCCGGTCGTTCGGCGCCGGCTTGCTCGGCGTTGTTAGGCGGACTCTGAGTAGTTTGCTCCATAACAGTTATCGATTGCCTTTCAAATATTGTTTGACGCCATGTTCTGCATCGCCAATGGCGTGCGCCAGTTCAACTTTCGAAAGATTGTGGGCATACAGACTCTGAATATAACTCTCGTGAGCGCTGGCAACAGACTCCTGCGCCTGCACCACTTCCAGATTATCTGCCACGCCAGCGGTGAAACGATCCTGCGATTGGGTGAGCGTTTGTTCGGCAAGATCGACGGAACTGCGGGCGACTTCCACTTGCTCGGCCGCTGCATTCAGGTCGAGCAGCGCGGTGCGAACCTCGTAGTCGATGCGGCTCCGCAGATCGCCGAGTTGAGAGCGCGCTTGCTTCAACTGGGCGTCTGCCTCCAGTACTTCGCTATGAGTGCGGCCGCCCGCAAAAATGGGGATGTTTATCCCGCCTTCAACCTGCCAAGTCCCATTCGATTGAGAAGGATTCACGCCGATGTCACCGAAGTTTGCATCGACACCAACGGTAGGGAAATGCCCAGCCGAGGCAGCCCTTCGCGAGAGCTCTGCGGAGCGAACCCGCGCTAGTGCTGCCTGGTAGTCTGGACGCGACGCATAGGCCCGCTGCAGGTACGCATCCAGCGGAAGAGCAGTCAACGCTTGATAGGGGGCTTTCTCGGTGAGAACAAAATCTTGGCCTGGCGGCAAGCCAATGACCCGCGCCACATCCAACCGCAGTTTGGCAAGATCGTTGCGTGCGACGATCAACTGCTGCTGGCGGGCTTGCAGTTCCACTTGCGAGCGCAGCGCGTCGATGGCTGGAGTTAGGCCGGCTTTCAGTTGGTCGGAGGCTTTATCGTAAAGCGCCTGTGCGCTCTTTACCTGGGCTTCAGTAGTTTCCACCCGAGCACTGGCGGCAATAGCCTCCAAATATGCGTTGCCCACCGCGAGTACGACCACCTCGCGTGCGTCCTTATAGCTGAATTGAGCAGCCTTCAGGCTCTCGGAAGCCGAGCGCTCCCTTTCCAGATTCCTGAAATTGAAAAGCGATTGACTCAAAGAAGCCCGCGCATCGAAGTAGTTAAACGCAGGAATTACCCGCGGAAATGCGGCTGGCTTAGAACCTGGAGCAGCGAAGAACGGTGCGAGTTTATTGAATCCAAGAGCGGCTAAACTCTCAGTCTGTACGTTTTCGATGACACGGGCGCCGAGGTTGGGAAGCAGTTCGCTGAGCTCCTTCCATTTCTCCCCCCGGGCGGTTTCGGCCTGGTCGGAAGCTAACAACAGACCAAGGTTGTTCCGCAAACCGCGGTCAATCGCTTCCTCAAAACCAATTTGCAGAACTTCTGCTGTCGCTTTGCCTTCGGGAGCGCTGCCCAGGAAGGGGCTCTGCTGGCCCGGAAGCGTCACATTCGGAACCGAAGGGCTTTGTCCCCTTGCCTGCGATCGCAGGTTGGGGCAGAAGAAAAACACGGACAGAACGAAAATTGTCGCGCCGGAGATTATGGATGAGGAAGGCATTCTTGGTCGGGCGAAGGTTCGGCACCCTGCAGAGTGGCCGAGGCGTCCTTTCTCGCTTCTAGCATAACTCGTCCCATTTGATTCGTTTGCGAGCGTTTGAGATGCAAACGATTCCGCAGGAATGGGCTCTAAAAGCCGTTCCGATGGTCCGGTGTTGGACATGGATGAAGGCCAAGCGAGCGAAATCCGTAAAACACACATGTGAAAGCCAAACGACCCTCGCCGCTCCCAATTATCGCAATGCTGTGACTTAGGTCATCTTGAACGATGGTACTTGAGGGTTCAAGCTGGTCTGGAGCTTAATTACAGGAACGAAAGAGTGTAATGGATGAGCGCAGCAACAGGAACTGACTGGACCCGAATACTGTCCGATCCGGATCTAGTTCGCCACGTGGGAACCCTGCTACAGACCTACCGCGAAGCTCCGGCTGGAAAGCGGGAAGAAGCGCTGCTGACAGCAATGCGCCAGATAAAGGCGGGGGCCGCAAGTGCCACTTCTGAGGCGAAATCGATTCCTGAGCAACCGCCGGCTCCGATGCCGACGTCCGACGCTCCTCCGTTTGCTCCCGACCTCTTCAGCCCAAGCTTGGGAAGTGACCGTCGACGAAATCCTCGAATCAGGTGTTTCGTTGCGGTTGAGTTGCGTGTCGACGAAACTCCAACTCCAATTTGGGGCAACCTTTCTAACACAAGCGTTGGGGGATGCCTGGTTGAGACGGCAAATCCGGTCAAGCCCGGCGCCAAGGTCGCCATCGGTCTTTGGGTGCCAAACGGCAAGATCTGGGTGAAAGGATTTGCCTTGAGTGGGGTGGTGGCGCGCAACGGTCCGGCCAACGGAGTTCGGGTTCGTTTCGATGGCATGGCGCCGCCCGAGCGTGACAGCTTGCGGCAGTTCGTGAAATTCGTTCAAGAAACAACCAGGGCGTTTCGAGACGAGAGCACCTACCTGCGACTTCTGAAGTAAATCGCGATTCCTCTTCGGTTTTCCCCGATCCCACGTTCTCCGGGAAATTGATACACTTTCCCTTTCGTATGAACCCTTTCCGCAACCGTGAACTCTAATTAACTGTGGGTCAGTCTCGCCCGGGAAATCTCCACGTGGAGGAATGGAATCGCATGGTAGCCAGTGAACAGGTTTTAGCAACGGGACAACAACTGGACACACTTTGTATTAATACCATTCGAACCTTGGCGATCGACGCCGTGCAGCAAGCCAACTCCGGGCATCCGGGCGCACCGATGGGACTAGCGCCGGTTACCTATTGTCTGTGGCAGGAATTCTTGCGCTACGATCCCGCCGACCCGACCTGGTTAAATCGCGACCGCTTCGTGCTATCGAACGGCCACGCCTCCATGCTGTTGTACGCCATGCTGTATCTCGCGGAGGTTCGGCGGGTCGGCAAACAAGGCAAGGTTTTGAAAGAGCTCGCGGTGCCATTGGACGAGATCAAACGATTTCGACAATTAGGCAGCCTGACCCCCGGACATCCTGAATCGCACATTACTTCTGGAATCGAAACTACGACCGGGCCTTTGGGCCAAGGCGTGGGCAACAGCGTGGGGATGGCCATCGCGAGCCAGTGGCAGGCCGCCAACTTCAACCGCCCGGGATTCGAAATTTTCGACTTCAATGTTTACGCGATGTGCTCCGATGGCGATTTGATGGAAGGGATTGGCGGCGAGGCCGCTTCCCTGGCGGGACATTTAAAGCTCTCCAACCTGTGTTGGATTTACGACCACAACCACATTACGCTGGATGGCCCGGCGAATTGGTCGTTCAGTGAAGATGTCGCGACGCGCTTTATCGGATATCAATGGAATGTGACGCGCGTCGCCGATGCCAACGATCTCACAATGCTGGCGCGTGCATTTGAGACGTTCCAAAAGACCACGGACCGTCCCACGCTGATCATTGTCGATAGTCATATTGGTTACGGGTCTCCACACAAGCAAGATACCAACGCCGCTCACGGCGAACCTTTGGGCGAAGAAGAAGTCAGGCTCGTAAAGAAGTTCTACGGCTGGCCGGAAGATGCCAAGTTTCTTGTGCCCGACGGGGTGCAGGAGCATTTCCGGGATGGCATCGGGAGGCGCGGACGCGATTTGCGGAGCCGATGGTCAGATCTGTTTTCGGACTATTCCCAGAAGTTTCCCGATCTTGCCGAACGACTGAGCGAAATGCAGCATCACGAACTGCCTTCAGGCTGGGATAAGAATCTGCCCACCTTTCCCGCTGACGCGAAGGGCATGGCAACTCGCGAGAGCTCAGGCAAGGTGCTGAACGTAGTGGCGCAAAATATTCCGTGGCTGATCGGCGGATCGGCCGATTTAGCGACCTCGAACAAGACCACGCTCAAATTCGAGGGAGCGGGGGATTTCACGCCGTCCAACCCCGCTGGCCGCAACCTGCACTTTGGAGTGCGAGAACACGTAATGGCAGCCAGCGTGAACGGACTGAACGTGTCGGGCATTCGCGCCTTTGGCGCCACTTTTTTTAACTTCAGTGATTACATGCGGGCGAGCATTCGCCTGGCGGCGCTGATGGAGTGTCCGTCCATTTTCATCTTCACTCATGATTCGATTGGCGTCGGCGAGGACGGACCGACGCACCAACCGATCGAGCAACTGGCGTCCCTGCGCGCGATGCCGAACTTGATTGTGATTCGTCCCGCTGATGCCAACGAAGTGACGGAAGCGTGGAAAATCATCGCGCATCTGCAGAGTTCTCCAGTGGCGCTTGTGCTGACGCGGCAAAACCTGCCGACTCTGGATCGTTCAAAATACGCCCCCGCTTCCGGCGTTGCGAAAGGCGCGTACGTACTCGCTGATGGCGGTGGAAAGCCAGAGGTGATCCTATTGGCCACTGGCAGCGAAATCTCGCTGTGCGTGGAGGCGTATGAGAAGTTGAAGGCCGAGGGGGTTAAGGCACGCGTGGTCAGCATGCCCTCGTGGGAAATTTTCGAGCAGCAGGATGCGGCGTACCAAGACAGTGTGCTGCCGCCCGACGTAACGGCGCGAGTCTCAGTAGAAATGGCGGCGACCTTAGGATGGGCGCGCTACACCGGGTTGAAGGGACGCAATATCGGAATGCATCAATTCGGCGCTTCGGCGCCGTTAAAAGATCTGTTGAAACATTTCGGATTCACCGTGGACGCAGTGATCAAGGAAGCTCGCGCCGCGATGTCGCAAAAATAGGGACGCACTTCTTGCGTTTCGCCTAAAGGAAAGAGATGTAGCAAGCTACGTCTCTATGAATCGAGATTGTAGGAGAAAATTTTATGCAGCCAACTGGGGTTCTGGAAAATTCGAAAGCGACAAAAAATCCGCTGAAACAATTGCTCGACTACGGCCAGTCGATGTGGCTCGATTACATTCGCCGCGACCTTTTCACGAGCGGGCGACTGAAGCATTTGATCACCGAAGACGGACTGCGGGGAATGACTTCGAATCCATCGATCTTCGAAAAAGCGATCGGCGACAGTTCACTCTACGACGATATGCTGCATTCGCTCGCTTCGAAGAAGGAACTCACTACCACCGACATTTACGAGCAGATCGCCATTCGCGATATCCAGGATGCGGCGGATGCGCTGCGGGGCGTTTACGACGAATCCAACTTCCGCGACGGCTACGTGAGCCTGGAGGTCTCTCCGTACTTGGCGCTCAAGACGCAAGAGACCATCGATGAGGCGCGCCGTCTTTGGAAGGCGGTGAAGCGCGACAACGTCATGATCAAAGTTCCGGGTACGGCGCAGGGATTGCCTGCGATTCGGCAACTGATTGGCGAAGGCATCAATATCAATGTCACGTTGCTGTTCGCACAGGAAGTGTATGAGAAGGTCGCTGAAGCCTACATCGCCGGTCTTGAGGACCTCGCAGCCCGCGGCGGGAACCTGAAAAAGATGGCAAGCGTGGCCAGCTTTTTTATCAGCCGCATCGACACACTGGTCGACTCCAAGATTGAAGAGAAGCTTAAGGCAACGGCCGATGCGAAGCAGCAAGCATTGCTGAAGAACCTGCTCGGCAAAGTTGCTGTCGCCAACGGCAAGCTTACCTACGAGCGCTACCAGAAGATTTTCAGCGGCCCGCGTTGGCAGGCTCTAGCGGCCAAGGGAGCGCAGACCCAGCGCGTGCTCTGGGCCAGCACGAGCACAAAGAATCCGCACTATCGGGATGTGCTCTATGTCGAGGAATTAATCGGCCCTGACACAGTCAATACCATGCCGCCAGCCACAATCGACGCCTTCCGCGATCACGGAAAGCTGAGGAACAGTCTCACCGAGGATGTTCCGGCCGCCGCCAAAGTAATGAGCGATCTGGCGCAAGCCGGCATTTCCATCAAGGAAGTGACCGACAAACTGACCCAGGATGGGGTGAAGCTTTTTGCCGACGCCTTTGACAAACTGCTGGAAGCGGTGAAGAAAAACACGCAACAAAAAGGATAGCCGTGAGCCGACTGAAGACTTCCCTGCCGGAATCGCTTGCCGCGACGGTGAAAACGACGATCGCCGATTGGCAGTCGCGCGGAAACATGCAGCGATTGTGGAAGCGTGACGCCACGCTTTGGACCGGGAGCGATGAAGGCCAGTGGCTGGGATGGCTCGATATTGTCGACGAGCAACTCACGCAGCAGGATCAACTGCAGAAAATCGCGAAGGAAGTGCAGCAGCGCGAATTTCAGCACGTTCTGCTGCTCGGTATGGGCGGATCGAGTTTGTGTCCGGAAGTGCTGCGCATGACGTTTGGCCGGATCGCTCACTTCCCCACCCTGCATGTACTTGACTCCACCGATCCCGGACAGGTCAAAGCCTTCGAGCATCAGATCGACATTCCAAAAACGCTGTTTATTGTTTCCAGCAAATCGGGCAGCACGCTCGAACCGAATATTTTCAAACAATATTTCTTCGAGCGGACTAAGCAGGCGGTGGGCGTTGCGAAGGTCGGCAGCCACTTCATGGCCATTACCGATCCGGGATCGAAGATGCAGCAGGTGGCGGAGGGCGATCACTTTCTACATGTTTTCTTCGGACGTCCCTCGATTGGCGGACGTTACTCAGCGCTGTCGAATTTCGGAATGGTACCCGCCGCGGTCATGGGGCTGGACACCAAGAAATTTCTTGCGCGCGCGGCGGAGATGGTGCGCGGATGTGGAGCAGGCATTGCCGTAGAAGAAAATTCCGCGGCTGTGCTGGGCATCATCCTCGGAACGGCGGCCAACACCGGGCGCGACAAAGTTACGATCATCACTTCTCCCAGCATTTCTGACCTCGGCGCGTGGCTGGAACAACTCCTCGCCGAATCGACGGGGAAAGTCGGCAAAGGAATTATTCCTGTCGATCGCGAACATCTGACGTCGCCGGACGTTTACGGCAACGATCGCGTGTTCGTTTACGTGCGGCTGGAATCAGGTCCAGACGCCGATCAGGACGCTAAGGTCGCGGCTATCGAGAAGGCCGGGCATCCCGTCGTACGCATTTCGATGGCGGATGTTTACGATCTCGGCGCGGAATTTTTCCGCTGGGAGATTGCCACGGCCGTCGCGGGCGCAACTATCGGAATCAACGCCTTCAACCAGCCGGACGTTGAGGCCAGCAAGGTCGTCACTCGGGATTTGACCTCCGCCTACGAGAAGACAGGGGCATTACCGGCAGAAAAACCGGTCGTCGAAGATGCAGGCATCAAAATATTTACCGACGAAAAAAATGCTGCTGATTTGGCGACGGCCGCCGGCGGCAACAAAACGGTCGCGGGATATCTTAAGGCGCACCTGTCGCGAATCAAGACTGGCGATTATTTCGCAGTGCTCGGCTACATCCAGATGAATGCTGAGAACGAGCAAAGCCTGCAAAATTTGCGGCACTTGGTGCGCGACAAAAAACATGTCGCTACCTGTTTGGGGTTCGGTCCGCGATTTCTGCACTCGACGGGTCAAGCCTACAAGGGCGGGCCGAACTCGGGAGTGTTTCTACAAATCACCTGCGACGATTCTGTGGAGTTGCCGGTGCCGGGTCAGAAATACACGTTTGGAGTGGTAAAGGCGGCGCAGGCACGAGGGGACTTCCAGGTATTGGCAGATCGCGGCAGGCGTGCGCTGCGAGTTCATTTGGGGAGCAATCTCAAAGCCGGGCTGACTACCCTGCAAGCCGCGGTTCAGAAGGCCCTATAGTTTTTTACCGTCAGCCAATGCGAGGGACGCGGCGCTCTCGCTACAACCGGCGGGAGGTCGGCGCTTCTTTAAGATCTGCGACCAGGAGCAAGAGATATGCAATTGGGAATGGTTGGGTTGGGGCGGATGGGCGCCAATATGACGCGGCGGTTGATGCGCGGCGGGCATCAACTGGTGGTTTCCGATTTAAGTCCTGACTCCGTCAAGAAATTGGCGGGCGAGGGCGCCACCGGATCCGCGTCGCTCGAAGATCTGATCGGCAAGCTGACGCCGCCGCGCGCAATCTGGATCATGGTTCCCGCAGGCAGCGCGACCGAAGCGACCGTGCAGAAGCTCGCCGCCCATCTACAGGCGGGCGACGCCATCATTGACGGCGGTAATTCCTATTTCAAGGACGACGTGCGCCGCTCCAATGAGTTGAAGGGCAAGGGCGTTCACTACATCGATGTGGGAACCAGCGGCGGCGTCTGGGGCCTGGAGCGCGGATATTGCATGATGATTGGGGGCCCCAAGGAAGCTGTGCAGCGGCTCGATCCCATTTTCAAAACCCTGGCTCCGGGCAAGGGCGATATTCCCCGGACTCCAGGACGCGAAAAACTCGGCGGGACGGCCGAGAACGGCTACATTCACTGCGGCCCATCCGGCTCCGGACACTTCGTCAAGATGGTTCATAACGGCATTGAATACGGCATCATGCAAGCCTATGCGGAGGGCTTCGATATCTTCAAAAACGCGACCAGTAAGGAATTGCCGGAAGACATTCGCTACGACCTGAACCTGCCCGACATCGCGGAAGTGTGGCGGCGCGGGAGTGTGATTAGTTCGTGGCTGCTGGACCTGACGGCGATGGCGCTAACCGAAAATCCCACGCTCTCTGAGTACGAAGGTTACGTGCAGGATTCTGGCGAAGGCCGCTGGACGATCCAAGCCGCGATTGAAGAAGCCGTTCCGGCAGAAGTATTGACCGCGGCTTTGTACGTACGTTTTCGCTCGCGGCAGGAACATACATTTGCGGAAAAAATGCTTTCCGCCATGCGACAGAAATTTGGCGGACACGTGGAGCAGGGCGCGCCTAAAACGAAAAAGACGGCTTAACGCGCCGAAAGCTCTTGACCGCGCAGTTCGCTGAGAACTCACAGGGAACGCGGAGAAAACAACGATTGCCACGGATTTCAGAGGATTGATTTATGGCTGAATTAGCGGAACAAGCTACAGCGGCGGCGCCGCCACGTATCGGAAAGCAGGGCGATCCCTGCGTCATGGTGATTTTTGGTGCGGCCGGCGACCTGACCGGACGCATGCTGATTCCCGCACTTTACAACCTGGCGCGCGCGAGTTTACTTTCCCGCGAGTTCGCCGTAGTGGGCGTTGCCCGCGCGCAGATGTCGAATGACGATTTTCGAAAGCGGATTCACGATGACGTCAAGGCTTATTGTGGAGAATGCGTGGACGACGACCTGTGGGAGTGGTTCGCGCGCCGCTTCTATTATTTTGCCGGAGATTTCAACGACAAAAACCTCTATCCGCAGCTGAAGGATTTTCTCACCAAGATCGATCAGGAACACTCCACTCATCAGAATTTCTTTTATTACATGGCAACGGCGCCAAAGTATTTTGGGCCGATCGTCGAACAACTCGCCGCTGCAAAGTTAATGGAGCAGAACAATAGTCACTGGCGGCGGGTGGTCATCGAGAAGCCTTTCGGGCACGATCTGGAATCGGCAAAAGCCCTGAACCAACAACTGCTGAAAGTCGTCGATGAAAAACAGATTTACCGCATTGACCACTATCTCGGCAAAGAGACGGTGCAGAACATCATGGCATTCCGTTTCGCCAACGGAATATTCGAGCCAGTCTGGAACCGCCGCTACATCGATCACGTACAGATTTCCGTCGCGGAAACCGTCGGAGTAGAAGGCCGCGGAAGTTATTTCGATCAGGCAGGTTCGCTCCGCGATATGGTGCCGAACCACATCATGCAACTCATCAGCCTGACCGCGATGGAGCCGCCGATTTCCTTCGACGCCAATGCGGTGCGCGATGAGCAGGCGAAGATTCTGCACGCCATCCAACCCATGAGCGATGAAGACGTGCTGAGCCGCACCGTCCGCGGCCAGTACGGCGACGGTACCGAGGATGGTAAGCGGGTTACGGCGTATCGCGCGGAACCGGATGTTCCTCATGATTCGCGCACTGAAACTTTCGTCGCGATGAAACTTCTCATCGATAACTGGCGGTGGGCCGATGTACCTTTCTACCTGCGCACTGGAAAGCGAATGCCGGTGCGTAATACGCACATCGTGATACAGTTTCGGCGAGCGCCATTCGTGCTATTCCGCGACACTCCGGTCGAACACCTGATGCCCAACCAGCTCGTGCTACACATTCAGCCCGAAGAAGGAATCTCGCTACAATTCGCGGCCAAGGTTCCCGGCCCAGTGATGCGACTGGGCACCGTGGACATGAATTTTGAATATCAGGAATATTTCGGCAAGCAGCCCAGCACCGGTTACGAGCGCCTGCTGCACGATTGCATGATCGGCGACCAGACGCTGTTTCAGCGTGCCGACATGGTTGAGGCCGGCTGGTCCGTGGTCAATCCGGTTCTGGATCTATGGAAGGCGCTTCCGCCGCGGAATTTTCCCAACTACGCTTCGGGCACGTGGGGTCCGAAAGATGCCGACGAATTGCTGGAGCGCGACGGCCGCCGCTGGAGGAACTTCGAGAAATGATTCTGGCCGGCGATATTGGTGGCACCAATGCTCGGCTGGCTTATTTTCAACCCCAGAACGGGCACTTGCGCCTGGTATCGGAGCGCGTGTTTCCCAGTCGCGAGCACAGCGAACTGGGCGAAATTGTCACTCGATTTCTCGATGATTCTGGGCAGCATCCAGAGTCCGCTTGCTTTGGGATCGCGGGTCCGGTGCGCAACGGACGGGTTGAAACCTCGAACCTGCCGTGGATCGTCGAGCAATCGCGACTGGCAAAACAAATTCACTTGCCCGCAACTTTACTGATCAACGATCTCGAAGCCAGCGCCTGGGGGATTGGTGCATTAGCTGATGGCGATCTGTTTTCCTTGAATCACGTCACCGAGCCTGCGGTTGGAAACCAGGCAGTGATCGCTCCGGGAACAGGCTTGGGAGAGGCCGGGCTGTTCTGGGACGGAAGCCGGCATCACGTTTTTGCCTGCGAAGGCGGGCACACTGACTTCGGTCCGCAGGGAGATTTGCAGATCGAACTGGTGCGCTTTTTGAAAGCACGGTTTGGACACGTTAGCTACGAGCGTGTTCTTTCTGGCCCGGGCTTGGTGAATGTCTACGAATTTCTGCGCGCCTACGGGTGCGCGAAAGAATCCGTCGAATTTGCGACCGCGCTCAAGCAAGGCGACCCTGCGGCAGTAATCTCGCACGCGGCCCTGAACGGCACCGAAACGCTGGCGGAAAAAGCTCTCGATCTTTGGATCTCGGTCTACGGCGCGGAAGCCGCCAATTTGGCATTGAAAGTGATGGCCACTGGAGGCCTGTTTCTTGCTGGCGGCATTTCGCCAAAAATTCTTGAAAAGTTAAAGGGCCCAGGTTTCATGAGAGCCTTCGTGGACAAAGGCCGACTGCGTCCGCTGCTGGAATCGATTCCGGTGCAGGTTATTACCAACGACAAAGCTGGACTGCTGGGAGCGGCACGCTGCGCGGCGATGCGCGCCGGGCCCGCACTAGCCAGGCTATAGAACGCGAGCGAAATGCCGTGAGCTCTTCACTGGAAATTCGAACTCTAACCACTCCGCAGGAGTTGTTCGCCTTGGCGGCGGAGGAGGTTGTGCGTGCGGCCAACGAAGCGATCCAGCAGCGGGGACGCTTCACGATCGCGCTAGCCGGCGGATCAACGCCCAAGGGCCTTTACAACTTGTTGGCGACGAATGCCCGCACGACCTTGCCTTGGGATCGCATGTTTTTTTTCTTTGGAGACGAGCGCCACGTACCTCCCAACGATCCCGACAGCAATTACCACATGGCGGACGAGAGTATGTTGTCAAAGATTCCAGTGGCGACGGCCAATGTGTTCCGCGTTCCCGCGGAGAATCCCGACGCCGAAGTGGTTGCGGAAACATATGAGGAAACCCTGAAGAAGTTTTTTGCCCTTCCGCCCGGACAGTTTCCTCAGTTTGATCTGATCTTGCTCGGCATGGGTCCGGACGGCCACACCGCTTCTTTGTTCCCTGGCACAGCAGCGCTGCAGGAAAAGAAGCGATGGGTCGTCGCCAATTGGGTCGAGAAGATGAAGACCCACCGCATCACGTTGACGTTGCCGGTTCTGAATGCAGCGCGCTGTGTAGTTTTTCTTGTCAGCGGAACGGATAAAGCGGCCGCGCTGCGAACTGTGCTGGAAGAAGCTGCGCCTGCCGACCAATATCCTTCCAAATTGATAAAGCCAACCCATGGGAAACTGATCTGGCTACTTGATCGAGCCGCCGCCAGCCAGCTCAAAAACACGAATTAAGTATCGGTCTCGGTGGTGAGATCGCGAGACAAGTTTTTTATGGCTGTGTGCCGGCCTGAGCTTTTTCGTGTTGCTCCTGCCGTTTGAGGTAGGGAAAGAACGGCGACACTTCGAACGGCATTTTTTCGGAAGCCGACTGCAGGCGCACCCGTGGACTCTTGAGCATGGTGACGCGGTCCGACCACGGATCCAGAGTGATTCGGGAACCGAGTGGCAAAGCAGAAACTTGGTCCAGCGGCTCCTTTTTGGGAGGGTCGGGAGAAGCGGAAACCGCAGGCACACCCATCAGATGACTGGTGGAAAAATCGTTGCCGAGCCGGCCATGAAGCAGGTTCGGCAGTTTGGCGGATCTGTCTTGCAGCGCTTCCAGAAAAAGTCTGGTATTCGCGTGTTGACCTTGATAAGGCGACTTCGATAAAAGTTCCACACCCTTGGCATCGGCATCGGCTTCCTGTGCGGCATCGAAACGGAAATTTAAGCGTGCGAAGATTTCCAGATCGGAGAAGGATGGGGCCAATCCCGACAGCGAGTCGGCGCCTACAGACTGGTTCAAAACGATGTGCCCCAGTTCGTGCGCCAGCACCGCGGCCAATGTAGCCTCATCGGGCAGGACATCGAGCAACCCCCGGCTCAGCACGATAGTCCGTCCCATCACGAACGATTCCAGCGGCGTAGTTAGCAACACGCGGCAGCGGATCCCCGCCAGATCGATGTTGTTAGTAACCAATAAATTGTTGACCACCGTTTCCAGGATTTGGTCGACCTGCCCGTGGGGGGCCATCAATCCCGCGACTTGTAGACGCTCCACGATGTTGTCTTCCGGAGAATAAGTGGTTTTCCCGATCGTATTCGCGGCACTCACGTCCTGCGAGGCTTCGTGCTGATTGGGATCGACCCAGACTGGAGTGTCAGTCAGCGGTTTGGCGAACTCCCGATGGTCCCCGGCGTGTTGCAGATCGTAGCCCCAGATGCGAGTCTGAGCCTTAAACCACAAATTGTGGTTCGCGGGATCCTGCGACGCCGATTCCTGCGTATAGATATACGCAGGCATCCACATGGTTCCCAGCAGGTTCAGCCGCCAACTGTCGAAATGGAAGGCGCGCTTAGTGAGCCGTTTCGAGGTGTAGGTGCCGGTGAATCGCACGATGTTAAAGTCCCGGTCCTCGACCCAGATTCTGCCGACGAAACCACGATTCTGCGAATGTTCTCGCGGATTCACGTCCATCACGCCGCAATGAACTTCCCCAAGATCTTCCCAGCGGACAAATTTGAAGATGTAGTTGCGACGATCGAAATGGTCGAAATCCGGGAAGATCGCTTGCGCGAATCCGACTGCCGAGAAAGGGCTTCGATTTTTCAGAAGTTTTTTCTCCCATTCCTCTTTCCAGCCCTCGGGTTCCCCAAAGACCCGAATGGCGATGCCGTTGCCTTTTAGATTTAGCCGGCTCAAAAAATAGTCGTCGCTTCTTGGAGTGGTTCCTGGATCGGAATCCGGCTTCTCTTCCTGGATGTAGGTCTCGACGATCGGGGTGAAGTTGCGCATCAAAATCGTCAAGCGCCGTTCTTGACGAACGGCGGAGTCGACCAGCACTTCAAATCGAGCGGCGCCGTGCGCGGGAGCAGCCGGCAATACTTGGACGGAATTGGAAGGGGGAACTGCGGGCGTGACGCTCTGACCGGCGGCAATGCCCGCTAGAAACACTTCGAACAAGATTCGGCCAAGCCACGGAACTGTTAACCGCGAAAACATGCAGAGACCATTCTAAATCCAGCGACGTTGCGCGGAGCGCCGGTTGCGGCCGTTGACATCTTCTTACGATTCCATAAGAATGCCCTTCCATTCAAAAGGAGATTCCAGATGCACCGGTTACTGCTTTGCCTTGTGCTGGTCGGGTTCGGTTCATTAGCGTTTTCCCAGGATCGGACCAATGCGCGGTCCATGGTCATCTCGCCGTATGGCATTGTCGCCAGCAGCCAAGTGCAAGCTTCGCAGGCAGGAGCAGCAATCCTGTCGCATGGCGGTTCTGCCGTGGATGCGGCCATCGCCACGAATGCCGTGCTCGGCGTGATGGAACCCGACATGAACGGCATCGGCGGAGACCTATTCGCCATTTACTGGGAGGCCAAGACAGGAAAACTTTACGGACTCAACGCCAGCGGTTGGGCTCCCAAAGCGCTCACCATCGATTACCTGAAATCGAAAAGCATCACACGGATGCCAGACAGCGGGATCGACACCGTAACGGTGCCGGGCGCGGTGGAAGGCTGGAACAAACTCCATGAGCGCTTCGGGCGAATGGCCTGGACAGATATCTTTGCGCCAGCGACTTTTTATGCGCAGAACGGCTTCGCCGTTCAGGAAATGATCAGCATGGACTGGCAGGCCTCCGCTCGCGCCAAGCTCAAAATTGACGACGAAACTCGGCGCGTCTTTCTCGTCCATGACGAAGCTCCTCGCATGGGCGAAGTATTTAGAAATCCTGACTTGGCAAAAGCCTTTCGCTTGCTCTCGGCCGATGGTCCCCGTGCGTTCTATTCCGGTGAAATCGCCAAAGCAATTCTTGCGACTTCGCGCCAGCTCGGCGGCACCATGACGGCCGAAGATCTGCAGGAGTTTTCAGCTGAGTGGATCGAGCCTATCTCGGTAACTTATCGCGGATGGAAAGTTTATGAATTGCCGCCCAACGGGCAGGGCATGGCCGCGCTTGAGATGTTAAACATTCTGGAGCAGTTCTCGCCCGCTCAAGCCGGACCGCTCAGTACCGAAGAATTGCACAAGCGCATCGAAGCGATGAAACTGGCCTACGCCGACCTAGCGCGCTACAACGCCGATCGCCGCTTCGCCAAGGTTCCAGTAACCGGTTTGCTGTCGAAAGAGTACGCGAAGGAGCGGGCCCAACTTATTGATCCAGGTAAGGCCAATTGCGAAGTGGATGCCGGACATCCGCCTGCAGGCGACACAACCTATCTCACGGTCGTAGATCGAGAGGGCAACATCGTCTCGCTCATTCAGAGTAACTTTTCGAGTTTCGGCTCAGGAATTACGGTGCGCGGGATGGGATTCCCTCTGCAAAACCGCGGAGCCTTGTTCATGCTCGATCCGGCCAAACCGGATGCTCTCGCCCCGCACAAGCGCCCGTTTCACACCATCATTCCCGCATTCATGGAGCACGGCGACGATCACATCGGATTCGGGATTATGGGGGGCGCCAACCAGCCTCTCGCGCACGCGCAATTTGTTTCCAACGTGGTCGACTATGGGATGAATCTTCAGGCTGCGATGGAAGCGGCGCGTTTTACGGTGCGCTCGAATTTCAATATCGGGTGCAACATTCTTATCGAGGATCGAGTGCCCGCCGAAGTACGCCAGCAGCTTACGAATATGGGACATCAGCTCGAGGTACGCGGGGATTTCTCGCTTTATATGGGACGTGGCCAGGCGATCGACCACAACACAAAATCAGGCCTGAACTTCGCGGCGTCGGATGCAAGAACCGACGGCTCGGCCGAACCGGAATTCCCTCCTGCGCTACACTTCGGCGTCGCTTCGACCCGGTAAACCTGAAAAGCGCTAGGAATTCAGACCCCAGTCGAGGCCTGGTCGTTGAGGACAATTCCGAGGAGTGGAAGGTTTTTTACTGGCGACTGGTCACTGGCGAACGATCACTGCCCACTGCCCACTGATTAACCCCGCCAGTCGCCGATCTCCTTCAAGCCTTTGCCGCGAGCATGTTCGAAAAGCCGTACCCGGTGCCGGGAATGCTCAAATTCGTGGATGTCGGCCCAGACTTCGGCCGCCCAGCTCTTGTCGTGCGCCGCGGACTCCCCGCAGGTGGCACAACGGGTATGAAGCGTGACCTGCACCGACTCGACGCCGACCGGTGTTGCGCCCGGCAGTTCGACGAAGATACATCGCACTTCCTGCACCTCTTCGTCGTCGCCGAGGATATGTTCGTAGCGCAGAAGGTATCCAAAGCCGAGTTTTTTAGCTTCTGTTTCCGCCTCGGCGCGGGTGTGAAACGGGCCATACTCAGCCCGTAACTGTTCGGGAGAGTCGCATGTCATCCAGAACGTCTCTTTATAGGCCATCGCAGGGTTCGCCCCAGGGTTCGCGAAGCCGGCTCGTGGCTGCAGTTGAGCCCGCACTCAGCAGATCGGTTTCATCGCTGCAATTGCCGTGCCGCCCCAGAGTTTTTACAACCTATTGCGGAGCATAGAGTTAGTCGCCGGGGCAAGGGGATCGTCAATTTCCGCCCGTGAAAGGTTTTGCAGAGTTTGGACTCGATCAAAGGCTTTGAGCACCGGCAGAGGCTGGCTGTCGCCTCTGCCTGAGGGAAAGACTGATCGCAAGAAGCTGCACTTTTCCGGTTCGGTTGGCGACTAGGCGATTCTTTAATCCGCGCCAACTGCCTGGCTAAATGTCATGCCCATGTGCTGGGACTCGGATGGCCATTTCTTGCCGCCGTGGCTGGCATCGTACATGGCCAGTTCAAGACGACTCCAGACGCCGATTTTGTCGAAGGTGCTGCGCAAGTGGTTCTTGATCACCTGTTCGCTGGTCCCGACAATTTTGCCAATTTCGCGGTTGGTCAGGCCTTCCCAGACCAGAATCGAGATCTGAATTTCCTTGGCAGTGAGACGCTCACAGGGAGTCATGACTGGCGTCCTCCTGGCTGAAAATGGCAATCGCTAATTTCACCCGTTTGCGGCCCTCGCGGATTCCGGCGCGCAAAAATAGCGTCCGTAAATGCTGCTTGACCGTGCGCGGGCTGATGTTGAGTTGTCCTGCGATTTCCTTATTGCTGCACCCTTGCACCAACAAATTCAAGACTTGCTGATCGCGGGGCGTGACTTTGACTTGTTCCAGATCGACCATGATTAGACCCTCCGGCGAACTTGCAATCACACTCGTCTTCGTCCCTTGCACGGCTTTCGCCAATTCTTCGCACCTTCGCCATCGTCAGCTAAGTGCTTTGCAACTAGCACTTGGGGTCGGCACCCAGGGTTTTCAGGTGGCTTTCAGGAATCCCGTGGTAGGCTAGGCCAGTTCTAAATTGGTCCTAATAATCGACTCATGGTCATCCTCTGCAACACTGTTACTCCCCCACTCGGCTTCCAACCATCCGCGGTGTTTACGACCGGCCGAAGCTTCACGACAATGCCCGTTCGGGGCAATTCTCTTGCTGATCGTGGATTTTCATGGCTATGCACCGCCCACCTTCGTTTTGAGGTGACTCAGTGAAAAGACATCAAGATTCGTTTTTTGTCACCGCGAAATTCCGTTCCCACAATGAACCGCGCGCGTACCCGCTAATTTTCATTTTGGCGCTGGCGATGCTCGTGCCGGTGAGTTTTGCACAGGTGACTCTCGACACTCAAAACTCGAACGCTTCCAGCAGCGCTCCGCTCACCATTACTCTGCAGGACGCGCTGCAGCGAGCCCGTCAGAATGATCCTCAATACCGGTCGGCGGTCACCGATCTGGGTCTAGCACGGGAGGATCGAGTGCAGGCTCGCGCCGGGCTGCTGCCTGACGTGAACTACAACAATTCGTTTATCTATACCCAAGGCACCGGCCCACTTACTGAGAGGTGTCTGGCAACCCCATCGGTATGCACCCCTTCCAGGTTCATTGCCAACAACGGCGTGCACGAATATATCAGCCAGGCCGATGTGCATGAAGGATTGTCGCTCACCAATGTCGCAGATTTTCGCCGCTCCGCCGCCGCGCTGGCACAGGCAAGGGCGAAGGCCGAAATCGCCAAACGCGGGCTCGTGGTCACGGTCACTCAGGCGTACTACGGGCTGGTCGTCGCCGAGCGTAAATATTCGACGGCGCAAAAAGCCGCCGCCGAGGCGACGCGATTTCTCGACGTCAGCCGGAAACTGGAACATGGCGGGGAAGTCGCCCATGCCGACGTGGTCAAGGCACAAATCCAGGCGCAACTGCAGCAGCGCGATCTGCGCGAAGCGCAGCTGAACATGGAGAAGAGCCGCCTCGATCTCGCCGTTTTACTGTTTCCCGATTTCAATCAGAATTTCGCCGTAGTGGACGACTTGCAAACTCTCGAGCCCTTGCCAAACTTCGCGGAGATAGAAGCCGCGGGTAAGAAAAACAATCCCGATCTGAGAGCCGCTCTAGCGGCGCTTCAGGTCGCCAACCACGAGGTCACGGCGGCCTGGGGCGGATTGCTGCCGTCGCTCAGCGTCGACTATTTTTACGGCATTGACTCGAACTTCTTTGCCATTCGAAGCGACGGCATGCGAAACCTGGGATATTCCGGTGTGGCCAGCTTGCAGATTCCTATTTTCAGTTGGGGTGCAAACCGCAGCAAGCTAAAGCAAGCGGAACTGCGCCGCGATCAGGCGCACGTGGAATTGACTTTCGCGCAAAGGGAACTCTTAAGCCACTTGCGGCAGTTCTACAGCGAAGCGGAGGCCTCGCGCTCGGAGATGGAGTCGCTGGCCAGCTCCGCCGAACTGGCTGCCGATAGCATGCGGCTGACCACCTTGCGCTACCAGGCCGGGGAATCCACTGTATTGGAGGTGGTCGACGCGCAGAATACCCTGACCCAGGCCCGCAACGCGTACGATGATGGCCAGGCGCGCTTTCGCGTTGCCTTGGCTAACCTTCAAACTCTGACAGGAAATTTCTAGCCGAATGGACCGCAAGCAGCCCGCTCCGCCAGACCGCAGCCGAAACTTCGACACATTGCGCACCCGGCTGTGCGTGCTGGCTGTGCTGACCGCAGTGGGCACCCTGCTCATGGCGGGGTGCTCGTCCGACAAGGGCGACAAAGAACCGACGGTGACGGTGCAAGTCGCCGCAGTGGAAAAAACCGAGATCCAGCACATCATTACGGCGCAAGCCATTTTATTTCCGCGGCAACAGGCAGCGATTGTGCCCAAGATTAGCGCGCCTGTGCGAAAGTTTCTGGTGAAGCGAGGCAGCGCGGTTCGCGAAGGACAACTGCTGGCGGTGCTCGAGAATCGCGACCTCAGCGCTGCCGCCCAGGAAAATAAAGGCAGCTACGAGCAGGCGCAGGCCACCTACGAAACCACGACCGCTGCGGATCTGCCGGAGCAGATTCAGAAGGCGGAAGCCGACGCGCAGCAGGCCCAGGCCGCGCTCAATGCCCAGCAAAAGGTTTATGAAAGCCGCCAACAACTCTTCGAGCAGGGCGCGCTGCCCAGAAAGGAACTCGACCAGTCGCGAGTCGATTTCACCCAAGCCAACAATCAATACGCCATCGCCAAAAAGCATTTGGACGCGCTCATGGCCATTGGCAAGCAACAGGAACTCCGCTCCGCCGCCGGTCAGTTGGAGTCGGCCAAAGGAAAGTATCTTGGCGCCGAGGCCCAACTCAGCTACTCGGAAATTCGCAGTCCCCTGAATGGCGTGATCACCGACCGCCCACTGTATCCGGGCGAAATGGCAGCAGCAGGCACGCCCCTGCTCACGGTGATGGATATCTCTTCAGTCATCGCGAAAGCGCACATTCCGCAGAGCGATGCGGCTGCGTTGAAAGTCGGCGATAAGGGAACCATGACCGTGCCCGGCCTTGACGATCCCATCGAAGGCAAAATTACGGTCGTGAGTCCGGCGCTCGATCCCAATAGTACGACGGTCGAAGTGTGGCTTGAGGCCAACAATCCTAAGCACACCTTGAAGCCCGGCACCAGCGTGCAACTCAACCTCACGGCAAAGACCGTGAAGGACGCGCTCGTGGTTCCAGCCAGCGCGGTGATTAACGCTCCAGATGGCAGTCCTGCCGTAATGCTGGCGGGCGCCGACGGCCGCGCACATCAGAAGGCAGTTAAGCTCGGAATTCGCAACGGCGATGACGTGCAGATCGTTGATGGCGTAACTTCTAACGACAAGGTCGTGGCCTCCGGCGCTTATGGACTGCCCGACAACACCAAGATCAAAATCGGAGCGCCCGAAACACCGACGGAAGGATCCAAGGAGGGCTCTAAAGAAGGCGCCAAAGCTCCCAGTGAGGGACCAAGTGAAAAATAATCGCTGCGGAGCAAGTGCGTGACATCATCGAACACCGGTCGCTCGGGTGACGCGCCGTCAACCGAGAAGAAATCCTCCAGCCAATATTGGATCGCGCAACACTCCCGGCCGGTCATCTTCGTGATCCTGACGATGGGGCTGCTCGGCGCCTATCTTGCGTTCACCATTCCAGTATCGGTGTTTCCCAACACCGATTTCCCCCGAGTTCTAATCGCGGTCGATAACGGCGTCATGCCCATCGACCAGATGACCGTCACCGTCACCCGCCCGATCGAAGAGGCGGTTAACAGCGTTCCCGGATTGCTGACCGTTCGCTCCATCACCAGCCGCGGATCCGCCGAGGTGGATTTGTATTTTCGTTGGAACATCGACATGTTCCAAACCCTGCAGTACGTGAACGCTGCGATCTCGAGAGTGCAGCCGGAACTTCCTGCCACTGCGAAGATCGAGGCGCACCGCCTGACCTTCGCCGCCTTTCCAATCATCGGCTACAGCCTGACATCGGACACCATGCCGCAAACCAAGCTTTGGGAGATGGCGACGTACGAAATGAAGCCGCGCCTCAACCGACTGGAAGGCGTCTCCACCGTGATCGTGCAAGGCGGGCAGGAGCCCGAATTTCAAGTGATGCCCGATCCGGCAAAGCTGCTGACAACCGGGGTTACTGTCTCCGACATTCTGGAAGCGATCCGGCGGACCAATCTCATCGATTCGCCCGGCCTGCTCGAACGCCATCATCAACTAGATCTCGCCCTGGTCAATGGACAAGTTAAGACGCCGGCAGAAATCGCTAATGCCGTGGTGAAAAATACGGCTGCCGGAATTCCTGTGCGGATCGGCGACGTGGCCGAAGTCGCTCCGAACGTCAAGCCCGTTTACACCGTGGTCACCGCCAATGGAAAGCCCGCAGTGCTGCTAAACATCAACCGTCAGCCCGACGGAAACACGGTGCAGGTGGCGACTGAAGTTCACAACGAAATCGAGAATATCCGCAAGGCGCTTCCGCCCGGCATTCGCATCGAACCTTTCTACGATCAATCGATCATCGTTGACGAATCAATCAAAAGCGTGCGCGACGCCATCTTGCTCGGCCTGATTCTCGCGTCCATCGTTCTCGTCGTCTTCCTGCGAGATTGGGGAACGTCGCTGGTCGCGGGCCTCGTGATCCCGGTGACCATCATGGTCACATTTATTGCTCTCAAGGTGTTGGGCCAGACTTTCAATCTGATGACTCTGGGAGGACTCGCGGCGGCGGTCGGACTAGTCATTGACGACGCCATCGTAGTGGTCGAAAACATTGTCCTGCACCGCGACACGGGCCAAAGCCGGCTTAGCGCCATCCGCAGCGCGCTTAAAGAAATCACGGTACCGCTGATTGGATCGACAATTACTCCTGTCGTAGTTTTCATTCCGCTGATCGTGATCACGGGCGTGACTGGAGTTTTCTTTCGCGCACTGGCCGTGACCATGACTGTATCACTGCTCACGTCGCTGGCGCTGGCATTGTCCTGGACTCCGACGCTGAGCCAATATCTCATCAAGGGGCAGCGTCGACATTTCGGCGCAGAAGAAGCCGCGCCTGCGCCTCAGACTGCATCTGCCGAACCGAAGAGTGACGATCTCTCGAAGAACGAAGAAGCGCAAAAAATGATTGCGGCGGAAGAGAAGCACCTGAGCGGCTTCTTCCTCCGCGTCGTGAATTTCCACGAGCGCTGGCTTCGCCGTGCTCTGGAAAAACCGCTCGCCCTCATTATTTTCAGCGTCGCATTAATCGTCGCTTCCTACGTCTGCTACACCTTCTCCGGTTCCGACTTGCTTCCGGAAATGGACGAGGGTGGATTCGTCCTCGACTACCTGACTCCCGCCGGTAGTTCACTGACGGAAACCAATCGCATCGTCGGTCACGTAGAGCAAATGCTGCGCCAAGTTCCAGAAGTCGAAAGCACGTCGCGGCGCACAGGTCTCGAACTCGGCCTTTCCGCAGTGACCGAAGCCAATCGAGGAGACATTTTGGTGAAATTGAAGGCGAAACGCAGCCGCGCTATCGAGGACATCATCGCCGATGTGCGTGCCGACATCAAGGAACAGGAACCCGCGCTCGACATCGAGTTTGTTCAGGTCCTTCAGGACATGATTGGCGACCTGACTTCGGCTCCCGAGCCGATCCAGATCAAACTGTTTTCGCAGGATCCCAAGCAGTTGGAGGACTGGGCTCCGAAAGTCGCCGAGGCCATTGGAAAGATCAAGGGAGTAGTCGACATCCTCAACGGAATTGAGAACACCATCAGCGGACCGGCCGTCACATTCCAGGTTGATCCCAGCGTGGCCGCGCGAGCGGGATTCACCGCAGAAGAAGTTGCGCTTGACGCATCTGCAATTCTGGAAGGCGAGCCCGCGCCGACGCCAGTCGTAACCAACGACCGTGCCTACACTTTGCGGGTGCGCTTCCCCGCCGCCAATCGCGTGACGCTCGAAGCTATGCGCGATACTTTGCTGGTCAGCAGCACGGGACACACCGCCACTCTTGGCGCACTTTCGACGATCGTCGAGAATCCCGGACAAACCGAGGTTCGCCGCGAAAACCTGCAACGCGACGTCGCGGTTACCGCCCGCCTGGAAGGCCGAAGCCTAGGCAGCGGCATGGCCGACGTGCAAAAAACTGTTTCCGGATTGCACATTCCGCCTAGCATTCGCGTGGAGTACGGTGGAACCTACCAGGAACAGCAGCAATCTTTCCACGATCTGGTGATCGTGCTGATTCTTGCGATCCTCCTGCTATTCATTGTATTGCTGTTTGAGTTTGGAACATTCGCGGCACCCGTAGCAATCCTGTCGTCCGCTCTGCTCTCGACCTCCGGCGTTTTCATCGCCCTGATCATTACGCGCACCACATTCAATATCTCCTCGTTCATGGGCATGATTATGGTCATCGGCATCGTCGCCAAGAATGGAATCCTGCTGCTGGACGCGGACCATAAAATGCGCGTGCTCGGCTTGGATCCTGAAAAAGCTATGCTGCAAGCCGCACGACGGCGGTTGCGCCCGATCGTGATGACCGCCTTGGCTACGGTCGCCGGGATGCTTCCTCTCGCCTTCGCCATTGGCGCCGGTTCGCAGATGTTACAGCCTCTCGCCATTGCGGTCATTGGCGGCGTTCTGATCTCGATGGTTCTTTCGCTCATCATCACCCCGGCAGTCCACTTCTATTTGGGCGGCAAGGACGAGCCCGTCGTGGCGGTCGTCTCTGAGGCCTCTGAGTAGGAAAATGTCTGCTCACCGTTGCAGATTTCTGCGAAGTTACTCGTGGTTACCTGCGGCGGCCTTCGCAATTTTCTTCCATAAGAACGCTCGCTTCTCAATCATTGCGGCTGTAAACTGTTGGCACCGTTGAGGCTCTCCGCCTGCAGAAGGAGAGAAGGTATTCGATCTTCCGGGTGCTCGTCCCTCCAGGCATGAACCGCTTTCAGGCTCGGGGTTGGTGTAGAACTTGCATTAAGATGGATGGAATACCACTGCCGGGTTATGCCCCGGATGGCTCGCATTTGGCGGAAAATTAACTCGTGTCCGAGAAACCAGACAAACCGATCCACGACCAGGAAACGCTCGCAAAGATTCTGGAAGCCGCGTATGTACTGCAAGAGCACAATCGCGAAGTGCTAGAGAAGAAGGTCCAGAAAGAAGAAGAGCCCCTCGCCGCGAAAAAGCCGTCAGTGATTTCGTCCCGGTCTACCGCAAAGCCTCCAGCGTCAAAACCCGCTTTGAAGGACGATCATACTTTCAGTTTGGCGCAAATCGTCGAAACCCAGCAGCAAATCCGGACGCAACATCTACCGTTCGAAGAGGCGCTCTCCGTGATTCTCGAGCGCCTGACGAAAATCTCTCAGGCGAGCGGCGCCGCCATTGCTATTCTCGATGGCGACAATGTCCAGTACAGGTCGGCGGCGGGCCTGCTGACTCTGCCCGCTGGAACCTCAGTTCCCCTGGAAAAAGCTTTGTGCGCGGCCTGCCTTCGCTCGGGCAAGGTTTTCCGCTGCGCTGACGTAAATCCTGAATTGCTGCTGGACACGGAAACGTGCCGTCAGCGCGGAATCAGCTCGCTGATCGCAGTGCCGATCTTTCATCATAGCGGCGTGGCGGGAGCTTTAGAACTCTACTATTCGAGCGTCCATGCTTTTGACGATCAAGACGTTCATACCGCACAACTCATGGCGGGATTAGTCCCCGAAGTATTGGCAAGGGATGAGGAAGGAACCTGGAAAGAATCGCTCGCAACCGAACGTGCAGTTATGCTCGATGCTTTGGAGAAGCTGAAACCAAATCTGGCGGCGCTTGCGGATAAGCCTATTGCCCCCAGGGTCAAAGAACCTGTGGCCAAAATCGCGTTGCCGGCCTCAGCCGTTCCGTCATCCACTTTTCTTTGTTGCAAGTGCGGCCACCAACTGGTCGGCGAGGAGCAGTTTTGTGGCAACTGCGGATCACCGCGCAGCGGCGACTACGACGCGCCGACCCTGCGGAGCAAAGTATCGGCATTGTGGCAAATGCAGAAGGCGATAAAACAGCCTCCACATATGCATTCTGCCGACGGTGACGAGATATTTACGGAGCCGAGGTTCAGTGAGCCAATGATGGACTCCGAAAAACTCCGCGCCGACGAATCCGTGTCCGCAGTCGTAGCGGAACCGGAGCAGCCATGCGATCTTTTTTCTGCCGCTGCGCCGCTCCCGCGCGATACCTTCCAACCCATCGAAGTCAACGAAGCACCGTCAACCGACGAAATTGAACTCGTAGATTTAGAGAACCCGCAACAAGCGGACTTGGAGATTCCCGCGCACGCCGTCGCGGAAGAAAGTCCCGAGACCCAAGAAGGCGGTGCGAAGCACGGGTCGACAGCCTTGATGAAGCGGGAAAGTGATACCGCATGGAGTTCCGCGTCAAACGCTCTCGACTTTCTCGAGCGAGCCGCGCTCGCGAAAGACGCAGGAGTGTGGGCGCAGTTCTGGAACACTCGTCGCGGAGATATTTACCTGGCAATCGCTGTAGTTTTCGTCCTGGGCGTAATTCGGTGGGCGATCTGGTCGAACCATTCCGTTGCCGCGACGGCCACTCCCGCCGCGGCGGCGGCCACTCATCGGAAGGCTGCGCCCGACGCCGATCTTTCGCTTTTTGATCGGACGATGATCAAGCTTGGGCTGGCCGAAGCTCCCGAACCACCAGAATATAAAGGAAATCCCCGCACCCAAGTCTGGGTTGATCTTCACACTGCCCTATATTATTGTCCGGGCGCCGACCTCTACGGTAAAACCCCGAGAGGCAAATTCAGCACCCAGCGTGAGGCCCAACTCGACTCTTTTGAGCCTGCGTACCGCAAAGCCTGCGACTGAAGCCGCCGGCTGCCCTTCCATCCCCGCTCTACGCGGTTTCATTGACAACCTCCCGACCCGAGAGTGCAATCATACCCACAGGTTACATTGCCCACTTCGGACGAGTCTTTGCAAAAAGGGAGTGTCCATTGTCGCAGTCAACCGAAAAATTCGGAGGGGCCAGTACTTTGCCGCCGCCAGAATTGAACCCGCTGCTGAATCCGCTTCTAGCTCAAAATATGGGCCGGTGGGCTCAGGTTTACTTTACCAGCCCGCCTGAAAAACGCGATCAAGCAGTTCAAGAACTGGTGCGCGAACTGGAAGAGCAGAATTCAAAAGCCTCGGAGAGGCCAGTCGCTCCTCGCGCCTTCAGTCAGGAGACAGACCGCGAGGTCCGGTCCGCAGCTCCCCCGGCGGAAGTTCAGCCAACGCTGATCCGATGCCACGCGTGCGGTCGAAAAAACCTTACAACTCAGAAGTTTTGCGGCATGTGCGGCACGCGTTTAGGCGAGGAAGCAGCGGCCGCCGCCGTGTTCGACGATCGTTCAGCGGCCGCCGCAGATCCGCCAGCGGAGTCCCGTGAGGATTACGTTGATTCCGCTGCGCGGAATCGCGAAGAGTACTTTGACCGACGAGAATCACGCGACAACGAAGTGCCTGCCTCCAGACTGAATAGAAATGAATTGTCCCTGTTTCAAGGAAGTGCCGATCGCGAATACCAGGGCCGCGAATATTATGACGATGAAGACCCGATTTTTTCCACGCCGCCTTCGTCCGGTTCCTCTGGCATTTTGGTGGGACTGCTTCTTGTGATTGCCATCGGCGTGGCTGGCTATTTTGCGTGGCCGAGACTGAAAGCCACCTTAGAAACTTTCCGTGCACAACCGCCTGCTTCTTCGGCGTCGGCCAATGCTAATCCAGCCACTCCACCCGCCGCCACGTCTGTCGATTCACCCGGAACTCCACCGGCGGAAAATCGACCAACCGGCTCGTCCCGCGCTCCCGCAAAGCCAATGGTCAACGCCACCAACAAAGAAGCGGACGACTCTACTCCTTCTTTGCCTCACGGCGTCTCCCGGCCTCCTAAGACTTTGCCCCCAGCGACTCCGAGAACAGGCGGCGGAGAGGAATTGGCGATCGCCCAAGGCGACCTGAATGGGACGAATGGGCGGAGCCATAACGGCGCCGAAGCCGCCCAGTGGTTATGGAAAGCAGTCGCGAAACACAATCCCGACGCCAGCCTTCTCTTAGCGGATCTGTATCTGAAGGGAGACGGAGTTTCGAAGAATTGCGATCAGGCGCGAGTCTTGCTCGACAGTGCGGCACTTCAAGGCGTGAAAAGTGCGGGTGAGCGTCTGCGGCACTTGCAAGCCTTCGGCTGTCAGTAACTTAGGAAGCTAGTAGGTGAACTCCATCCCATCCGAGGACGCCGCCTGAAGCGACGTCCTCGGACGGGTTAGATTATTGCAGGACCAGCATCGAGGGAGTTCGCCGCGATTCATACCATAGGGCGAGTTCAACCCGATTCCAAAGCCCCAGTTTATCGTAGATCACTCGCAGATAGTTCTTAACGACGTGCTCCGTCGTTCCAATGGCATCCGCAACTTCTTTATTTTTAAGCCCTTCGGCAACTAGTTGGATGACTCGGTGTTCACGTTCATTGGGGACCCGGGTCCCATAGCGTCCACTTGCAGACATGTTTGCCTCCGATATAAAAGGGTCGCGAGTTTGACTCGCTTGATACCACCGGTAATTCCAAAGCGTAGAAAAAGACGGTTGAAATGAGCTTTAACGGTTCGCCGTGCCATCTTCAACTGGCTTGCAATCTCAGCGTTATCACAACCTTGCAAAAGCAG
>DATBEI010000217.1:0-10502 GCA_036269595.1 Candidatus Sulfotelmatobacter sp. | reverse complement strand
CCGCCGAACTGCCCAGGTCTGTATTCATTTCGGGAAGGCCTGCCTCGAAAATTGTGGCGAATGAAGTGTTCCCCTACGGGCTCGGAGCTAGAATTCTGTACGAGATTTGTTGCATTCGCCGGCAACTAGCCATGCCGTACTTCAAAACAATCGTCTGCCTGGCAAATTCACGCAAGCTTACAGGACGATGCGTGGCGGGCAAGGAATGGGATGGTCAAAGATTGGGAGCGTGGTGCCGTCCGGTGAGCGCGCGCGAACGTGGCGAACTGACGGCGGAACGATGGTATCGCAAGACTTGGCGCGACCCGCAGTTGCTGGACCTGATCGAAGTGAGTTTGCTGGAGCCGCGGCCGTCGGGATGCCAAACGGAAAATTACCTCGTGGATACAAGTGTGCGCTGGAGATTTGCCGGGCGGTTGACGGCGCGGCAATTACTCGCGGCGCTCGATCGGCCTGGGTCGTTGTGGATGAATGGCGACTCGACGGCAAACGGCCATAATGACAAGGTTCCAGCCGCCGTCGCAGCGCAACAGCAATATTCTCTCGTTCTGGCGCAGCCTGAAGTCTTGAAGATCACTGTCGCCACTGAGGGCGCGGATCGCGGGATGGCGCGGCGCAGGGTACGAGGGCAATTTTCACTTGCCGGCTGCGATTATTTGCTGGCCATCACCGATCCCATCATAGAAAAACCGATTCTGTTGCATCCGGACGGCTTCAGCACCGAGTTGCAGAACCCGATCCTGTGTATTAGCCTCAGTGAAAAGTTCGACGCGCAGAATGCCTGCTACAAGTTGATTGCCGGCGTCATTCGCGTTTCGCCATGAACGAAGTCATCTTCACAATCGGCCATTCCAACGGCGCCAGCGAGCATCTACTGGAGTTGCTAGATCAGCACGGCGTTACGGCCGTCGCCGACGTTCGATCAAGGCCATACAGCCGTTTTAATCCTCAATTTAATCGGGAGATGTTGGCGCGCGAGCTCAAGAAGTCTGGCCTGGAATATTTTTTTCTGGGTCAGGAACTTGGCGCGCGCTCTGAAGATCGCACTTGCTACCGCGACGGGCGCGCGCAGTATGCGCTGATCGCTGAAACGCCGCTGTTTAAGCGGGGAATCGAACGCTTGCGGGCCGCCATGCAGGACTTTCGCGTCGCCATATTGTGCGCCGAGAAAGAGCCCCTCAGTTGTCATCGCTCAATCCTGATTGCGCGATGCCTGCATGAACAGGGAATTCTTGTGCAGCATATTCTCGAGGATGGAAGCGTGGAAGATCACGACGCGCTACTCGTTCGGCTCATGGCTCTGCATGGCATTCAAGAGAACCACCTTTTTCACAGCCGGGACGAACTGGTCGCCATGGCCTACGAAAGGCAGGCGGAGCAAATTGAATATTCCGCGAGCGAGGTATCGGCTTAACGTGCAGGGCCTGCGCCGATGAAAGTCTTCACAATTGGATTTACTAAGAAATCTGCGCGCGAATTTTTTGACAAGCTGCGGCGTCCCGGACTGCTGCGACTTATCGATGTGCGGCTGAATAATGTTTCGCAGCTGGCCGGATTCTCGAAGCGGGAAGACCTACAGTTTTTCTGTGAGGCGATTCTTACGATCCAATATCTGCACCTGCCCGAACTAGCGCCGACGCAAGAGATGCTCGACGAGTACAAGAAGAAGCATGGGGCGTGGCCAGATTATGAGGCAAAATTTCTCTCATTGATGGCTGAGCGCAAGGTGGAAGACACGGTGGCGAGCGAGGTCATCGACGGCGGTTGTCTGCTCTGCAGCGAACCCACGCCTGAGAATTGCCATCGCAGGCTGGTGGCGGAGTATCTGGGCCGAAAGTGGGGCGATGTGGAGATCGAGCATATCCTGTAATGGCTTCCGCCCCCCACAAGCAGCATAATCTCTTTTCTTGAGGAAGACATGGCTCCGAGTCGCAAGGCCGCGCACATTCTATTTCCTGTCATTCTGTGCTTTTGCGCTCTTGCCCAACAGCATCCTGCGCCCAGCACCATCTCTTCCACCGGTTTCCCCCGGGCTCGATCAGTACCTTGCATCGCCGTTTGCTATTTACACCGACGATTTGGGAGAGAAGGCCATCGCGAAGGCGATGGCGGGTAAACCGTAATGGGGGCGGCTTTCGGGCCGGCAACGCTCTTTACGACAAGGACAATTCCATGAAATCATCTCGCTTCATACTGTCGCTCGCGTTGGTTTTACAGTTCGCCCTCACTGTAGTGGCCCAGCAGGCCGCGCCGGCGCCGAGCATCCCGACCACCGGGTTCGCCGGCCTGGATCAGTATCGGGCGTCGCGCATTGCCGTGTTCACCGATGACTTTGGCCAACTCGCGCGCTACCGCGAGGCGAATGCCACGCTCAAGCCGCCAGCGCCGGGCGAGAACCGGGTTGTGTTTTTCGGCGACTCCATCACCGACATTTGGCATCTCGAGGATTATTTCCCGGGCAAGCCCTACATCAATCGCGGCATTGGCGGACAGACCACGCCGCAAATGCTGGTGCGCTTTCGCCAGGACGTCATCGATCTGCAACCCAAGATCGTCATTATTCTCGCTGGGACCAACGACATCGCCGGGAATACCGGGCCGATGCGACTGGAGGACATTGAGGCGAACTATGCGTCGCTGGCGGAGTTGGCACGAGTCCACAACATTAAGGTGATTTATTGTTCGGTGCTGCCAGTGCACAACTACACTCCGCGGTCGCAGGATTTCTTTGCGCAACGTTCTACGGAAAAGATTCTGACGCTCAATCGATGGCTGAAGGATTACTGCGCGACGGCAGCCAATAGCTGTACCTACCTCGACTATTTCAGCGCGCTAGTTGACGACAAAGGACTGATGAAGAAAGATCTTGCCGACGACGGGCTGCATCCGAATGCGGCGGGATTCAAGATCATGGCGCCGCTGGCCGAGGCGGCGATCGAAAAAGCGCTGGGCAATCAAAAACCATGAATCTTCTTTTTCGTTAAATGCGTCTTATAATGTGAAAGTAGTTTCCGACCGCCTTGGCCGCTGGGCATACCCGGGCTGGGGCGGCGAGGGGATGACTTCCGGCGATCGTTAGTTTCCGAGACTTCGGCGGGCGAAAGCTTTTAACCGCTGAGAGCGCGGAGGATTCGCAGAGATCGCTGAGGAAATCTTTCCCCGAGGGTGCTGGTGGAAACGCCGGTGCCTCCCGCGCTTCAAGCAGAAGCGCATTGGAAAGGAAACGGCCGCCGGGATGTTCCCGCCTGTTTGTTTTCTTTCTACGAACTGTTGTTGGTTCGATGGTCATTGGTCGGTGGGAAATCCCCTCGAGCAGTGGCAACGGCTAACGACGAACGACTAGCGAGCAACAATCTTGCCTCTCCACGACAAATTCGGACGCGCCATCACGGACCTGCGGATCTCCATCACCGACCGCTGTAACTACAAGTGCGTGTATTGCCGTACCGGGAATGAAGGGGCGCTCTATGGCGATCTGCCGTTTGACGATTATCTGCGGATGGCGCGCGTGCTGGTGGGCATGGGGATTTCGAAGATTCGTCTCACCGGAGGCGAGCCGCTGTTGCGCAAGGGAGTGGTGGAGTTCGTGCGCGAACTGGCGAAGCTGCGCCCGCAGGGGCTAAAGCCCCCATCGCAAGCGCGCGGGGATAGCTCGGCTGAAGCCGAGCCCTTTCAAGACAGCGAGCCGCCAGAGATTGCGCTCACGACGAACGAGGCCCTTCAAGACAGCGGACAGTTGGATATTGCGCTCACGACCAATGGGCACATGCTGGCCGAGATGGCGCAGCATCTCAAGGACGCGGGACTGACGCGGGTTACAGTTTCCATGGACGCGGTCGATCCCGAACGCTTTGCGCGCATCACGCGCGTGCCCAATGGCTACGATCATGTGCTGGCGGGCATTCGGGCGGCGCGGCGGGCGGGACTCTGGCCGCTGAAGGTGAACTGCGTTTTGATGCGGGGCTTCAACGAAGATCAAATCATTCCTTTCGGCATGTTCGCGCGCGAAGAGGGAGTGACGGTGCGGTTTATCGAGTTCATGCCGCTCGAGGAAGGCCGCACCTGGGCGCCCTCGACTGTAGTCTCGCTCGACGAAATTCTGGCGCGCATGGCGGAGTACCGGCCGCTAGTGCAAATCCCGCACGGGCGTTCGGAAACGGCGCGCCGCTATCGCTTTGAGGATGGCGTGGGCGAGATCGGTATCATTGCGCCGGTGTCGCATCCTTTCTGCGGACATTGCAGCCGCATCCGCATCACGAGCGATGGAAAAATTCGCACCTGCTTGTTCTCGGTATGGGATCACGACTTGCACGCGCAGATGCGGCGCGGAGCGAGCGATGATGAACTGGCGGAGTTCATCCGCGGTGTGGTAGCAAAGAAGGAAGAGCGGCACCACATTGGCGAAGCGGACTTCGTGCCGGCTTCGCGGACGATGGTGCATATCGGAGGATAGCTTTTTGCCATAGGCTGTCAGCTGTCAGCTTTCAGCAAAAGCATTGAACCGCAGAGAACGCGGAGAACCCGAAGGCCGCGGAGAACGCAGAGAAAACCTCAATCCGCAGAAAATCATAGAGATGCTGCGATACTTGGCCTAAGGCGACAGACGCTTCTTTCCATTTAAGATGAACGTGTGAAGGCTCGGGTATTCACGGTTGCGGCGTTCGCTGTCGGTTGCGCGTTACTTCAGGCTCAGAACACTTACCTTGGCTTCGACCGCAACGAATATCCGGGTGACGCCAACCTTAAGACTCTGAAACAAACTTTTGCTTACACGGGCTACTGGCTGAACAATCCTCCCGGAGCAAGATCCAACAGCTGGGCCGGACATCGGGGTGCGGTTGAGGCGGCGGGATTCGGATTTCTCGTGCTATTCAATGGACGGCTCGACGCTGAACTGAAAAATGTGGCCAACGCCGCGCGCCTCGGGCGGACCGACGCGAGCAAAGCCGCATCGTCTGCACGGCGCGAGGGCTTCCCTGCGCACGCCATTATTTTTCTCGACCAGGAGCAGGGCGGACGCATGTTGCCAGAGCAGAAAGCCTACATTTATGCGTGGGTTGATGGCATTACGGCTGCGGGATTTCGTGCGGGCATTTATTGTTCCGGCATTCCTGCAACGGACGATGACAACGTGGTCACCGCGGAAGACATCCGCAAGAGCGCCGGGAAGCGTGAGATCGTTTACTGGGCCATCAATGACGCGTGTCCACCGGCGCCGGGGTGCGGATTTCCGCAGCGGCCGCCGAATCCCGCGACGAGCGGCGTTTCGTTCGCCGAAGTCTGGCAGTTCGCGCAGTCGCCGCAGCGCAAGGACGTTGCCGGACGCTGCACAAACTATAGCCGCGACGGGAACTGCTACCCGCCGGGAACCGGCGCCGCGCAAGGCCTGCACATCGATGTGAACACGGCCGCATCTCCCGACCCTTCGTACGGAAGAGCGCACTGACCGGGCTTTTTTTTTGGGTGCTTGAAACCACTCTCCAGTGGCGCGGGGCCAACCGTTTATGGAATGCATTAGAATGGAATAATGGCTGAGCGCACTTTTACTCTTGAAGAGGCGAAGTCTCTGTTGCCGGTGCTGGAATCGCTGCTGCGAACCGCGATCGCGGGCAAGAAAGTGCTGGGAGAAGTGGACGCCGAGTTCCAGGCGCTGGCGCACCGGGTTTTTCTGAATGGCGGCATGTTTCTGAATGTTGTCCCGCTGGCGCGGCGCAAAGCGGAGCGGGTCAAAGCTGAGCAACGCGCCAAAGATGCGCTGGCTGAAATAGATTCGATTGGCGTGCAAGTAAAAGACATCGACATTGGCCTGCTTGATTTTCCGTGCGATGTAGAGGGCCAGATTATCCTGCTGTGCTGGAAGCTGGGCGAGAAGTCCATCACTCACTGGCATGGGACGCAGGAAGGATTCGCCGGCCGGAAGCCGATTGACGAGCGGATCGCAAAGGCGAAGAAGATTAATTAGTCTCAGTTCTCAATTCTGCGATGTTGGCAACGCTTTTTCTGACACAATTCCTTTACTACCGCCGTGGCGTTGACCATCTTTATTCCCAAACCTTTCATTCCAAATAATCTCAAGCCCGAGCAACATACTCGAAAGTTCAGTGTTTACAGGGGAGGAACGTAATGCATGCAAGAGCCGACTTTTGCGCGACAATGCAGTAGGCGCTCTCAATTCTCAAATAACCTCGCGGACACAGTAAAGGGGAAGTCCATGATTAGGAATTCTGCCGCAATCCGTTGGATGATGTTAGCGATCATGATTCTGGTCTTTTCCGGTGCGTCGTTTTCACAGATTGCAGTGGGAGTTTCGGTGCGCATCGGACCGCCGCCGCTGCCGGTTTATGCGCAGCCCATCTGCCCCGGCCCGGGATACTACTGGACGCCGGGCTACTGGGCCTGGAACGATGATGAAGGCTATTACTGGGTGCCGGGCACGTGGGTAGTGGCGCCAGTCGGCATGCTATGGACGCCCGGGTACTGGGGATGGGGCGGCGGATTCTACGCGTGGCACGCGGGATACTGGGGGCCGCACATCGGATTTTATGGCGGCATCAATTACGGATTCGGATACACCGGTGTGGGATTTGTGGGGGGCGAATGGCGCGGGCGCAATTTCTACTATAACCGCTCAGTAACCAACGTCAGCGTCACCAATGTCAGGAACGTTTATAACAAGACCGTGATCGTGAACAACACGAGGAACGTGAGCTACAACGGAGGATCGGGCGGGATCGAGGCGCGTCCGACGCGGCGGGAAGAAGAGGCGGTGCACGAGCGCCATGAGGCGCCTTTGGCGGCGCAGGCGCAGCATGAGCGGATCGCCGGCCAGAACCGGCAGAACTTCGCCGCAGTGAATCACGGGCGTCCGGCAATTGCAGCAACCGCGCGCCCCGGCGATTTCAACAGCCACTCGGCAATTCCGGCCAGGGCCGCGGGTGGCGAATATCATGCGCCCGCGATGTCGCCGCGAGAGGCGCGTGTGAACTCTAGGCCAGCTAATCGTGGGGCATCTCCAGCGACACGCCCTACGAACACGGGATTCCGGCCGTTCACGCCTCCGTCGAGGAATGGGGGGTCGAACGGCAACACGACGCGCGGGAATGAAAACCGTCCGAACCAGAATCGCCCGCCGCAAAGTGGTCAGAACCGGTCTTATCAGAACCGTTCCAGTGACTCGCAGCCGCAGTCTCGTTCGAACGAAATGCGCCCGCAGAGCCGCCAGAACGAGGCTCGTCCACAGAACGCTCGCAGTGCGTCGCATTCCGCGCCGCCCAGGGAGAACGCGCCCCGGCCGAATGCGCATCCTTCGAGCCCGCCGCCGCATCAGGCTCCGCCGAAGGAAGGACACCGTCAGGGGCGCTAACGACCGGGCCCGGTCGCTTACGCGGCCACCCTGCACGTGAATCGCGGGCAACGAATTTTTCTGCAAGGGGCTGAGTGAGGGACGTTCTAAACGGAAAGCAACTGCGTCTGGCGGTTGGCAGGGATGATTCCGCGCCTGCAGTTCAGGTACTGGGGTGTCGACTGGGCGAGATTTTCTCTGCTACAATTTTTGCAGCACTGATCCGGCAAAACGCAGGATAAGCACTGACCAGGGGCGGCCCAAGGAGTCTCCACGAGCATGTCATCGACGAAGCAGAAACTTCGAATCTCCTGCGTTCTGGCGGCGCTCGCCTTTCTAGCTCTCGAGATCGGTTGCAAAGGCTTCTTCGTGAATCCCACGCTGACTGGGGTCACGGTCGGCCCTTCTGGCCTGAACTTGAATGTGAGCCAGACCTGGCAGATGACGGCAACCGGCACCTATAGCGACGGAAGCCAGAACACGCTGACGTCTGGAGTCGCGTGGTCTTCGAGCGATCCGACGGTTGTCTCCGTTGGACAAAGCTCAGGTCTGGTGACGGCGCTGCAATCGGGATCGGCGACCATTACCGCTTCGTCCGGAGGATGTTCGGCGTGCACCGGAACGGCGACCGTCACGGTGGTGCTGGCGAACATTTCGTCGATCACAGTCAGTCCGGCCAGCCAGTCCGTATCGATTAACGGAACTCCGGTTTCCTTTACCGCGACTGCGGTACCCGGCGGCGACATCACCCAGGCGGCGACCTGGAATGTGGTGGATTCCACCGGCACCAACCAGAATGCAAACTTCTCGATTTCCTACGTAGCCGGGTCAGGGGAGCAGTTCCTGCCCTCAAGTTCGGCCACGGTGGGGAGCTATTCGATCACGGTCACCTATCCGGGTACGAATGCAGTTGGTAAGGCAACGCTGACGGTGAACCAATAGAAGATTAAGAAGAAGGGGCCCCGTTTCTCGATTGTTCGCGAGAAGCGGGGCTTCTTAGTTTTTTGCTGGCGAAAGAAAACTTGAGGAAAAGCACTGCAACCTATGATCCCAGCCGCCGCACATTCTCGGCGCGGGCGGCGCTCCGAAGATCTTTATCCAGAGAGGCCAAGGGTAGGCCCCGGCGCAAGGCGAGTTCGAGATAGGCTGCGTCGTAAGTAGTGATTTGATGAAGTCGCGCCAATCGCAGTGTCGCGCCCCATGCCTGCTTGTCAGTTTCGCCGTCGACCTGGATCGGCAACTGCGCTAGGTCGGCGAGTGTAGCATCGCGGAAGTCGCCGTCATGGCGTTTCCGCCTGACTCCCATCTCCAATACATTACCGACTTCCAAGCGCCAAAGTTGAGGAACCCAGCCTCCACTCTGGATAAGTAAATCGAATACTTGGGAGACGGCTTCGGTGGTCTCGTCGCTGTAGACCCAGGCTAGTGTGATGGAACTGTCTAGAACGACGCTCATGTCATCCTCAGGGGCGCCCTTGGTCTCTCAACTTCTTCAAAGCGGCCCAGTCGAAGGAGCCGGGCTTGCGCTGCTGCAGGCGATCGGCTCGCTTGCGGATGCGAACCAGAGCCTCGCGGGCATGATTCTGTTCTGCTTCACGAGTGTTAGGCACCAGACGAGCGACCGCCTTGCCATGCCGGGTAATTACAATTTCTTCTCCCCGCTCGACCCGGTCGAGTAGGGTTCCGAGAGTGTTCTTGGCCTCAAACGCGCCGATCTGATCCATAAATTTAAGCTAGCTTAGTCTAGCTTAAAATCAGCTGCGAAACAAGACTTTTACTTTTCAAAGTCCCCGCCCTTCCGCCTCTTGTTACGTCTATTCGTAACGTTGTTCTCCCTTCCGCTGCGACCTATGATCGTGAGTTCGCACAAACGGAATTTCCATGTCTGACATTCGCTGTATTGGCATTGCCACAGGAGGCGGGGACGCTCCCGGCCTTAACGCTGTAATTCGCGCTGCCGCCAAAGCGGCAATTCTCAAATATAAGTGGAAAGTCATTGGCATCCCTGACGGCTTCGACGGTCTGATCTGGCCGGAAAAATCTTTTGCACTGACGCTCGATCGAGTGAGCGGAATTCTGCCGCGTGGAGGAACGATTCTGGGCACCACCAACCGTGGTAATCCCTTCAACTACAAGACGCAGGAGAATGGCGAAGAGGTGGTGCGCGACATCTCCGATGAAATCCTCTCCAATTCTAAAAAACTCGGCATCGACGCGATCATTACGATCGGCGGCGACGGCTCGCAGAAGATCGGCTACGAATTGTTTCAGAAGGGCATGAAGATCGTAGGGGTTCCCAAAACCATCGACAATGATCTGTCGGCTACGGAAGTGACGTTTGGGTTCGATACGGCGTTGCACACGGTAACGGATGCCATCGATAAGATTCATACCACGGCGGCCTCGCATCACCGCGTGATGGTAGTGGAAGTGATGGGCAGGGATTGCGGCTGGATCGCGCTGGCCGGAGGAATTGCTGGCGGGGCGCACATCATTCTTATTCCCGAAATTCCGTTCACCATGAAGAAAATCTGCGACTTCATTGCCGAGCGCGAGAGCCGAGGGAGCCGCTTCACCATCGTGGCCGTGGCGGAAGGCATCAAGCTGCCGCCCGAGTTGAAGCAGATGGCTCGCGGCAATCCGGCGGGCAACACCGTCGGCGATGCGATTGGATTGTTTGCCAACAAGGAAGTGCGGGTCAGCGTGCTGGGACATATCCAACGCGGGGGATCGCCCTCGCCCTACGACCGCGTGCTGGCGACTCGTTTCGGTGTGGCTGCGGTTGATTTGATTGCCGAGGGCCAGTTCGGAAAGATGGTTGCCCTGCGCTCCGACTCAATTGTTGCGGTTGATATTGCGAACGCCATAGGCAAGTTGAAGACCGTGCGCCCGGATGGTGAGTTGGTGCGCACGGCGCGCGCGATTGGGATCGGGTTCGGCGACTGAAAGGGGTCCGACAATTAAAAATGCCTACTCCTTCATCATGGTATCGATGGTCAGATAAAGTTGGCTGTTGTCCTTGACTTCCACGTAGGGCTTATTGGGATTGCGGTTGCTCACGATGTAAACGGTGGGCGTGTGATCGAGTTTGATGGCCTTGCCGAGATCGCGGTCGGCGTTCACCAGGGCGGCAAGCTTTCCGCCAGGATCGAGAACGAAC
>DATBEI010000202.1:0-6347 GCA_036269595.1 Candidatus Sulfotelmatobacter sp. | reverse complement strand
TGGGACGTTACACGGCCGAAGGAGCGGCGCAGGGCGCGACAAAAATGCCGGCGCGACGGGCTGTGGAAAAGACGCGAGGTGGAAAAGTCATAAACCCGACTTTCCCACCTCGCTTGGAAATCCCGCAAACTGCGCGGGATTCCCACTTTCCCACAGCCCCGACTGCTGTTGGTTAACTTTGAAACCGGACATTTCACTTGCTACTAAAACCGGACATTTTAACTTGCTACGGACACTCAGGTCGTGGTTGCCGAAGTTCCAGTTGAAAAGCGGCAGAGATCGCCGTATGGTACTCACATCCGCCGGAATGCGCCGCCATGCGGAGCTTGCGCTACCGGTGGAGTTGTCCCCCCTTGTTCCTGACGGCAGCGGGAAGGCTCCCGGGAACATGCTGTAGGCTTCATCCTGCCGGGCGCGAGGTCGCTGGCAGGTGGTTGGCTGTTAGGCAGTCTACAAATCAAGGAGATCGGCTATGGACAGCAATAAGCCGGCGCAGAACATCCAGGATTCCTTCCTCAACACGGCCCGCAAGGAACGGCTCAGCATTACGATTTATTTGCTGAGTGGAGTAAAGTTAACGGGCCGCATCCGCTCTTTCGACAAGTACTCCGTGGTGCTGGAGGCGAACGGTCAGGAGCAACTCATCTTCAAACACGCCATCTCCACTGTGGTGATGGGACGAGTGGCGGCAGCGCACGTTGCGCATGCGCCAGAGAAAGCCGTGGGCGCGGGATCGGGGCCAGGACCTGTGGCGGCGCCCAGCGCTTCCGGCACCGAGGGATAAGGCGTTTTCGGTTTGGGAAGTTCTCATCGCAAGAAATCTCGCGGGTCGGCGCGTTTGGGCAGAGATGTGCCCGAGGGCATGGAAGTCGCTCGCGCCGAGGCGGAGCGCGCGTTTCTGGTGGGCATCGACGTTCGCACTCGCGGCCGCCGCTCCGCAAAGGGTGCGCTTACGGCGCAAGCGGCGGTGGCCCGGGAAGCGGCCGCGATGCAGACGAAACCCGGCGGGGCTCCAAAATCCAACGGCAAGCCGAGCATTCCGGAATTCGACGCGGACGAGTCGCTCGCCGAATTGCGCACTTTGGCGGAAAGTGCCGGAGCGCAGGTGGTGGGCGAGATTTTACAGCGCCGCGATCGGCCTGATCCGGCGACTCTGATTGGCGCGGGGAAACTCGAGGAAATCGCGGGTGCGGCCGCTTCCGTGAATGCCGACGTTCTCCTCTTCGATCACGACCTCAGTCCTTCGCAGCAGCGCAATATTGAAAAGATTATTCAGCGGCGGGTGATCGATCGCACGCAGCTGATTCTCGATATTTTTGCGCGGCATGCGCGTACTCGTGAAGGCCAATTGCAAGTCGAACTCGCGCAATTGCAATACATGATGCCGCGGCTGGCCGGGCATGGCGTTGAGATGTCGCAACTGGGCGGCGGCATTGGCACGCGCGGTCCCGGTGAAACCAAGCTCGAAACCGATCGGCGGAAAATTGCGCGGCGCGTTCGGCACGTGGAGCAGCAACTGGAAAACGTGCGGCGCATTCGCCGCCAGCAGCGGCAGCGTCGCGAATCGGCGCCGGTTGCGACCGTGGCTCTGGTCGGCTACACGAACGCGGGAAAGTCGACGCTGTTCAACGCGCTGACCCAGGCGAAGGTACTGGAATCGCCGCGCATGTTTGCCACGCTTGATCCCACGATTCGCGGCGTGGAACTGCCATCGAAGCGGAAAGTGCTATTGTCAGACACGGTCGGCTTCATCCGCAGCCTGCCGCATACGCTGGTCTCGGCGTTCCGCGCGACGCTTGAGGAGGTGCAGCGAGCATCGCTGATTCTGCATGTGTCCGACGCCAGCAACCGCCTTTCGGCGGAGCAGGACGCGCAAGTGGAAATTGTGCTGAAGGAACTGGAGGCAGAAAAAAAGCCGCGGCTGCGGGTGATGAACAAGATCGATCTATTGGATGAGGAAGTAGCGCAGTTGTTGCAGGCGGATGCCATGCGCGAAGATTCCAAGACAGTTTATGTTTCGGCGGTCGAAGGCACAGGCTTGGATCGATTGCTCGCTCGGATTGACGCCATGATCGAGGAAGACCCCGTCAGCCGCGTGCATCTGCGCGTGCCCCAAGCGGAAGGAAAGGCACTGGCCATGCTTGAGGATAAGGCGCGCATTTATTCGCGAGCCTACAAGGATGGAGCGGTCGAATTGGAAGTGGAAGCGCCGGCTTCGGTCGTACGTAGGGTTAGGGAATTCGTTGTACAGTGAGGAAGTTCATCGTCCAACAATCCCACACCATCGAAATTCCCTGCGAGCCATTGTCGGAAAACGATCAAGACACGGGAGACGTTGAAGAGCGTAGATTGGGCTTGTTGCCTATCCTGGTTCTCAGATGGTCTAGGGACTGTACCACGAATCGGTATAATCGCCCTTATGGAAAATCGTCTGGCTGTTTTCTCTACGACTTGGAAATCGCGCGGAGCAACTCCAAAGTACAAAGTGTTGCTTTTCAATGCCCTGGCGGATGGAAATCCCGAAGAGAGATTTCGAGTCGGCGACGAAGGCTTGAGATATTGTTTGGAGAGTGAGTACGCACTAGGCCCCGACGTTGTGGATTCCATCTTTCGACAACTTGTAAGCAGCGGCGAGGCGGAAGTTTCGGTCGAGATTGTTCCGGCATAAGTGGGCGCGGCTCGGTTCGGCATTGGAGACTATCTCGGCTTGCCCGGATTCTGGAGGTCATGTTTCATTTGCTTTACTAGATTGTGTGCTAGGTCTTTCACGCTGTCCTTATCCCCTGAAGTTGCCGACCAGACCACCTCCCTGCTTGGGCCTACGACTTGTATGCTGGCGGAGCCAGCGTTACGAAAACCGCCGAGCACCACCGTGCCTCTCATCACGCAGAGGGCTTTGGCTGGTTCCGTTGTGACACTAAGCTTGACATTTTGAGCCATGATCTCGGTGGTTATGTACTGGCCGAAGTTCTCCGGCATGGAGTCTACGAAGATCGCCCCGGTATCGCACCGCGACAGATCTCCGGCACTCTTTGTTCCGGCCAGAGCTACATACGTCATGGCCAATAGAGAAAGGACTATAGCCCAGTTTTTCATATTGGAATTTTCGTGAGGGGGGCCGTACGGCACTGTAGCATATTCTATTCTGGTCGAAAGAATCGGGAGCAAGAATGTTCCGACTCCCCACCCTGAGACTCAATCAAGTCGGACTGCAGAAATTTTAAATGGGCCGACGACCAAGAAGCGGTGACATTCCTTGGCTATCGGCCCATTCGATCCTGAATTGGATCGGAGGTGATAACTCAATGCTATACCTCTCTTCGCTGAAGTCAAGGGCTATATGCAGACGCTTGCAACTATCCTGTAAATCTATTATTTACAGGAACCTGTGAGATTTCGTTCCCAGCCGGCCTCTGTGGCGGAGGACGGAGAAAGAATGCCGCGACTTATGGCGGAAACGATCTACTTCGCGATCTACTTCGCGTTGACATAAACTGCTTCGGACGCTAGACTTAACAGTTTTCATAGCCCTCATTTTCCGGTCTAGATCCGCATCACATGGACGAGACTCTTCGACAACTAGGGGAATTACTGCTCGGATCGATACCGACAGTGATTCTAGTGACGCTGCTCTATGCGCTCTATTCCACGATCGTGCACAAGCCACTGCGGCACGTGCTGGCCGACAGGCGCAGCAAGACTGAGGGGGCGGTAGAGAAGTCGCGCGCCGATATTGCGGCGGCCGAAGCGCGTACTGCAGAGTATGAACAGAAGCTGCGGGAAGCTCGGGCTGCAGTTTTTCGCGCGCAGGAAGCGAGGCGGCAGGCGGCGCTGCAGGCTCGCACCAATGCCCTGAATGACGCCCGCTCCAAGGCCCAGGCCCAAGTGCTGGCCGCGAAGAATGCTATCGAGGCTGATCGCGCGGCAGCCGAGCAAGGCTTACCGGCGGACGCGGCTGCCTTGGCGGGGGAGATCGTGCGGCGGGTGCTGCAGCCGGCACAGGCGGCGCGTTAATGGGTTCCAAAAAGATGGGGTCATTTCCAAAATTAGTCCGCTCGTGTCTTTTTGCCATGCTGATGCTCAACGGCATGGGCGTGATGTCGCTGCGCGCGCAGGCGCCTGGGCCCGAGCAGCCTGCGCCGGAAGTGCCTCCGCCTCCCGCACCGAAGAAACAGGTTCGAGATGAATCGAAACCGGAACACTTTGGTCCGGGCAGGCAACTCGCTCACCAGAGCAACGAGGCTGCTGGCGAAGAGAAAGACGAAATGATCGAGTTCAAGGAATCGGCCTCGGTGCAATTGATTGCGCGGCTGACAGGATTGAATCTGCGGCAGTCCTACTGGCTAGCCCTTGTTTTGAATTTTGCGGTAATCGCGGCTTTTATTGCCTGGGCTGGATTCAAGTATCTGCCGAGAATGTTTCGCGACCGGAGCACGGCGATCCAGAAGGCGATGCAGGAAGCGCAGATGGCCAGCGAAGAGGCCCGCCGCAGGCTGGCTGATATCGAGTCGCGGCTGATGAAATTGGATGTTGAAATCGGCATGATGCGCGACGCCGCGGAGAAGGAAGGCGCGGCGGAGGAAGCCCGCATTCAGGCGGCCGCGGAAGAAGATGCGCGCAAGATTGTGGCGTCGGCGGAGCAGGAAATTGCGGCGGCCGCAAAGGCCGCGCGCCGGCAACTGACAGCTTATGCCGCCGATCTCGCGGTCGGTCTCGCGCGCAAGCAAATGCGCGTCGACGCTGCCACCGATCAGGCGCTAGTGAACAATTTTGCGACTCAACTCGACGCCGATGATTCGGGAAAGGGCCGGAACTGATGGCTTCGGTTGCCAACACCTACGCCCGGGCATTTGCGGACGTGGTTATGAGCGCGCACTTAGATGCGAAGCGAGCCGTTGGTGGGCTGCGCGAGATCGCCAGGCTGCTGGACGAGAGCGCGGATCTGCGCCGGGTTTGGGAGAATCCGGCGGTACCAGCCGAACAGAAGCGTCATCTGCTGGATGCCATCGTGCAACGGGAAGGCATCGATAAGCAGGTGCGCAACCTGGTTGCCGTACTGATCGATCACCGGCGGGTGCCGTTCCTGCCGAGAATCGTTGAGCAACTGGAAAAAGAATTGGATGCGCGGATGGGATTCGCTGAGGCGCAAATCTCCAGTGCGCGCCAACTGTCGGACGCGGAGAAACGGGCGCTCGAATCGCAGATCGCCAAGGCCACGGGTAAAAAAGTTCGCGCTGCCTATGCGCTGGATTCGTCGTTGCTGGGCGGCGCCGTAGTTCGCGTGGGCAGCACGATTTACGACGGTTCGGTAAAAGGGCAGTTGGAGCGGATCAGGGAAGCGATCAGAGCATAGACGTTAGGATCCGCGGGCGCCCCGCAGCGAAAAAGCGCTTTAACCGCAGAGTTCGCTGAGAACGGCCGCAGAGTACACAGAGGGAATCAAGCTAAGGGCTAAGAGCTGATTTTATGGCACAAATCAAAGCAGACGAAATCACAAAACTGATCCGCGAGCAGATCGAGAACTACGAAACACAAATCTCGGTGGACGAAACGGGCACGGTCATCACGCTCGGCGACGGCATTGCGCGCGTCTACGGACTCGACAAGGTCATGGCCGGCGAACTGCTGGCGTTTCCCCATGGCGTGGCCGGCATCGCCATGAACCTGGAAGAAGATCAGGTGGGCGTGGTGCTGCTCGGCGAATATACCGAGATCAAAGAAGGCGACGAGGTCAAGCGCACCGGGCGCATCATGAGCGTGCCTGTGGGAGAGGGCATGATCGGACGCGTGGTCAATTCGCTCGGCGAGCCCATCGACGATAAGGGGCCCATAGCCAGCGACAAGTTCATTGCGCTGGAGCGCATCGCGCCCGGCGTGATTGATCGCCAGCCGGTGCGCGAGCCGATGGCCACTGGCCTCAAAGCCATCGACAGCATGATTCCGATCGGCCGTGGCCAGCGCGAACTCATCATCGGCGACCGCCAGACTGGCAAGACGGCGGTGGCGCTCGACACCATCATCAACAGCAAGGGCAACGACCTCATCTGTATCTACAACGCGATCGGGCAGAAGCGTTCGTCGATCGCGCAGGTAGTAAAGATTCTGGAAGACGCTGGCGCGATGGAGTACACGATCGTCGTGGCGGCATCGGCGTCGGAGCCCGCTCCGATGCAGTACATTTCTCCCTACGCCGCGTGCGCCATGGGCGAGTACTTCCGCGACAGCAAGCGGCACGCGCTGGTCATCTATGACGATCTTTCGAAGCACGCCGCATCGTATCGAGAAATATCGCTGCTGCTGCGGCGTCCGCCGGGACGCGAGGCGTATCCCGGAGACGTTTTTTATCT
>DATBEI010000171.1:0-3952 GCA_036269595.1 Candidatus Sulfotelmatobacter sp. | reverse complement strand
CAAGATTTTGGATCGTCAAAAGCTCTTGACACTAATTTTATTCGGACAGCGCGGCGGGCTTCGATGCAACCAGTTCCGCAAAGCGTTTGTCTTTTCGCAACCCTGCGAACTCCGCATCTTTATACACGTTGTCGAAATCTTTGTAGCCTTCTTCCAGCGCTCTCCGCAGGTATTCCAGCGACCGGTCGGAATAACCCATCTTGGCGTAAAGTTTGGCCACAGTGAAGTCATAACGGGCGCGGTCCCCGGGGCTGGGCAACTGCGCTTGCACGCCGCCGCGCGAACTACGCTCAAAGACATCGGGATCGAGTTCAACAGCCTGCTGATAGGCCTGCACGGCATGGTCAAAATCTTTCTTGGCGAAAAGTGCGGCTCCCATATTGCTGAAGAACGACGCGGACTGGGCATCCAGCCTGATCGCCCTGCGGTAGTCTTTCACCGCCGCGCTATATTTGCGCTCCTCGTACAAAACGACGCCGCGGTTGTTATAGGCCTCGGCGCGGTTGCGGTCGAATTTGATCGCCTGGTCGAATGACTTTTTCGCCTCGTGGTAGCGCTGCATCAACAACTCGGTAATTCCAATTTTGTTCATCACGTCGGCCGAGCCGGGTTTCTTTGCCAGCGCCGCGCGATAGTAATCGAGCGCGTCCAGATAAAGTTTCGCTCCGCGCAATTGCTCCGCCTGCGCCTCGAGATTGGCCGCCGTCGCATCCGGCGCAGGAGGATCGATCGTCCGCAACAGCGGCGGCTTGATCTGAACTTGTTCAGAGTGCGAAACCTGTCCCACAGAAACAGACGCCAGGCCGCAGGTGAAAAGCAGGAAAAACGAGACAGGAACCAGCGAAAATCTCGGGCAGGACAACATTGGCCACCCCCAGCTAGTGGGCCTATTCTGGCACAGTTTTGGCCCTCCGGCGAAGGTTTTTCGCGCCCTTGGTCTCACATAACAGAAGTGAGGTTCGAGCCGTCAGTTTTTGGGTTTTAGCGGCTGGCTGCAGGAGCAAGCATGATCCGGGTGCCCCACCCTTCTCGCGTTTTCCGCGAGAGAGCCTGCCCTGAGCGAAGTCGAAGGGGTGGGGATTTTGAGCTCCCGGTCAGAAAATCAGAATCCGAAAACTTGTGGAATCAACGGCGTAAAGCAGACTAATGCGGTTGGGCGGCCGGTTCGTTATCCGGCGGAGGTTTCTGCGCGGGAGCCGAACCCTTATCATCCTTAAACATTCCCGCGATCTTTCCGAAGAACCCCTTCTTCTTTTTCGCATCCTCGGCTTTATTCGGATCTTCCTGAATGGCCGTCTCTCCCGCAGTTGGAGGAGGAGCAGGCAGTGGCTTACTCCCCCCGCCGAAGATGCGCGAGAAAAAGCCCTTCATTCCCTCTTGTGCGTCACAGGTTTCGCGTGGCTCCGTGCCCGCGACAAAGGCGGAAACATAGTCATCAGGACAAGTCGGCGTCGCCAGGCGGTTCGTGAACTTGTCCAGTTGCACATCCACGACGCCAGTCGGCTGCTGAAATGCCTTCATGTCCGCATACTGCGGAAGCGCAACCGCTTTCTTCATGAACTCCGTCCAGATGGGCCCGGCGGTCATGGCCCCGGTCAAGCGCAAGTCGCTGTAATCGTCGTATCCCACCCACACGATGCACAGCAAATTCGAGGTATATCCCGCGAACCATCCATCGTGTGAACTTCCAGTCTTCCCTGCCGCCGGCGCTGTGAAGCCCCGCCCTCGCACAGCGGTATAGCCCAGGCCATTGTTGATCACGCTCTCCATCATGTTCGTCATGATGTACGCAATTCGCGGATCGAGCACCTGGCGCTGGTCGGTGTTGTAGTTGGCGATCACGTCGCCTTTGCCGTTCCGCACTGAGCGCAACAAGATCGGCGACAGGCGTACGCCATTGTTGGCGAAGGTCGTGTACGCCCCCGCCATATCCAGCGGCGACGCGTCGTACGACCCCAGCGCCATCGCCGGCGTGGCTTTCACCGACATAATCCCCGCAGACTTCGCGAGGTTCGCGACTTTGTCGTAGCCGACTTCCTCCGCCACCTTTACAGTCGCGTTGTTCAGCGACATGGCCAGCGCGTAACGCAGCGAAACATCCCCGTGATATTCCTCTTTGTAGTTGCGCGGCTCGTAGATCTGGTCGCCATAAGCAAAACTTGACGGCGCGTCCGTCACCGTCGACGCCGGAGTCAAAACCGTTGGCGATCCATCCAGAGCGCTGTTCACCGCCGCCGCATACACAAATGGTTTGAAGATTGATCCCGTGGGCCGCCTCGACACTGCATGATTCAACTGGCTAAAGCCGTAATCGCGTCCTCCCACTAGCGCCAGCACCGCTCCGGTATGGGGATCGAGCACAACCATTGCAACCTGCGCCTGCGGACCTGGCAACAGCTTGGTTTCAAACTTCTTGCCGACTTTCACTTTCTTGGTGCGTAACTTCTTAACCTGGGCGTCGACCAGTTTGATGCCCGACTCGACCGCTTCCGCCGCCGCCTTCTGCAATTCAGGATCGAGTGTCGTGTAGATGCGGTACGACTGATCGTTCAACTCGTTCTCGCTGAACTTGCTAATGAGGGTATCCCGCAACATGTCGACGTAGTAGGGCGCATCGCTGGCTTCCACGTTTGGCGGCGCCAGTTTCAAGGGCGCAGCCTTGGCTTTATCCGCCTGTTCACGCGTGATCGCGTGCGTCTCCACCATCGATTCCAACACCAGATTGCGGCGCTCCATGGCACGCTCTGGATGCCGGTAGGGCGAAAGATAGCTCGGCCGCTGAATCAACCCCGCCAGCAAAGCCGCTTCGGGCAACGTAATATCCTTCAGATCCTTATTGAAATATGCCTTCGACGCCTCCGCGAACCCGCTGATGGAAAACGATCCGCGCTGGCCCAGATCCACCCAGTTGGCGTAAAACTCGAAAATCTGCTTCTTGCTGAACTTCTGCTCGAGTTCTTCGGCGATCAGCATCTCGGTCAACTTGCGCCGGATCGTTTTCTCGGGCGTCAAAAAGAAGCCGCGGGAAAGCTGCATGGTCAGCGTCGAACCGCCCTGCTCGTGGCGTCCCCGCACAACATCGATCCACGCTGCCTCCGCCATGCGCAGGAAATTTACGCCGCTATGTTCGAAGAAGCGCCGGTCTTCAATCGCCAGCACCGCCTGCACCATCATGGGAGGAATGTCGTTGTACTTCACCAGTTCCCGCTTCGAGCGCTGCCCGGCGTCGAACAGCGCGGTAACCAGTTGCGGCTCCAGTTCGTACGCGGAAAGATCGCTGCCATTGCTGGAGATCTGATCCACCTGCCCGTCATGAATACTGATCCGTGCCGGTTCTGGGCTGTGGTAGGACTCTGGTCCCGGAGTGATCTCAATTCCATCCTTCAAGAGGCGATAAGTGCCAAGGCTGGTCTGGCCTTCTTTTTCGTCCGTGTACCCTGCCCGGCGCAATTCTGTCACAATCTCCCGGGCCTCGATCTTTTCACCGTCCCGCACCGTCTTGGGCAGAGCAAAGATCTTCGCCGAGTTCGCGAACACAGGACTGCGGAACCGTTTCTCGATAATGCGGTCGTACTTGATGTAAAAGTAAGAAAAGAATACGGTAAATGACACGGCCAGAATCAGGAATGCCAGCAGCGCGGCGCGCACAATCGGGTCGCGCGGAAGCCAGGCAGGCACCGCACCCGCTTTCCCCCCTCGTGCCTTCGGAATTTTAATTTTGATGGTCACAATGCGAGAACTTTTGCCGGCCTGAACCCTTGATCTGCGAAAGAACTCCTTACTTGCTCAGACGTCTGGATAACTAAAAAGGTTTGTATCGTCAATCCCATGCCCGCGCGCGACATTCCACACCGCGACCCTTGCATTCGCGGCCAGGGATGTTCTTATTGTACCGCTACTGCAAAAACGAAAAGAGACCCGCAGTACATGCGAGTCCCTAACCCGTCAACTG
>DATBEI010000162.1:0-6403 GCA_036269595.1 Candidatus Sulfotelmatobacter sp. | reverse complement strand
CCATCAGAACTCCGACCACGAAGGCGACCCGCACACTCCGCGCGATGGCTCCTGGTGGGCGCACGCTGGATGGATCATCTCCGGCCGCTCGCTCCACTCCGAAACCGCCCTCCTCGGCCGCTATGCCCCCGATCTCACCCGCGACAAGGTCCACGTCTGGCTTTCCAAGTACCACTGGCTCCCGCTGACCATCGTCGGCTTCCTGCAGCTCGCCATCGGTGCTGCAGTCGCGCCCACCGGTCACCGCATCGCGGGTGCCATCGGCATGATGCTCTGGGGAACCTTTCTCCGCGTCTGCCTCGGCCTGCACGCCACGTGGCTGGTCAACTCCGCAACCCACATGTTCGGCAGCCGTCGCTTCGAAACCAAGGACGACTCCCGCAACTCCTGGTGGGTCGCACTCCTCACGGGCGGCGAAGGCTGGCACAACAACCACCACGCCCACCCGGTCAGCGCACGCCACGGCCTCGCCTGGTACGAGTTCGACGTCAACTACTACGGCATCTGGTTCCTCTGCAAAATCGGCCTCGCCGAAAAGGTCCAGATCGCCAAGTTCGACCCCAAGAACCCCAAGCCCGCCGGTGCCTAACCAGCCCTCCTCCAATTTCCTCGTTTCAACTCAAAAGACCGTCTCTCACGAGACGGCCTTTCCTTCCTCCATTGCCCCACTCTCTCTTCATCCTGAGCGGAGCTGAGTCGAAGGATCCCCGCATTTAGAGTCCAACAGCATTCTGACCCGCAGGATCAGAATTTCCGTATTGCTTCGCGATTGCAAATTCCAGTTCCGCGGCACAACTCGGAACTGTTTTACCCGCCGTGGCGATGACAAGATGATCGCGGCTCCACGGCTCGTACTCCCGAGCAACCACGTTCTCCCATATCGGAAGCTTCAGCCCCGGAATGTCAGACCGCCGCGTTTCAACACGCCGGCGATGCGCCTCAACATCAGAGCACACACATTCAACTTACAAAATCCGCGAGCTGGTCCGGTGTGCAACGGCCAGCCACGCATCTCGGCTGTCGCCGATAGGATTTACAGAGTCCGAAATCAGCGTCCTGCCTAAGCGAAGATTTGTCTTCCGCGATGGCGTAGGCAACCCGGTATCCCTCTTCATTGACAGCTCGCGTCACACCCGGAGACTCTCGGATGGCCTGCTCGGTGGAGTCGATTCGAAGGTACATGGCGTCCAGTCGCGCGGCAGTTCCCGCGCAACGCTGCTTTTACCTGTCCCCGGCAGACCCGCGAAGACGATCAGAAGAGACCGAGAAGCGGCAGTGACCATTCTCAAATTCTATTGACATTCCCGAAGGGAATCCCTTTTCAGCTTCTCACGCGAACACCACGTTCGCTGCGTACCAACCACCTTTGAACTGTGATCCTGAACGCAGCGAAGATCTCCGTATTTGACTTCAGGAGTAGCAGCAGCCTCAAAGATCCTCGGATCACGCCCTCATCACAGAGGGGCTTTTAGCCGCGAGCCTTTATTCCGGAACACATTCCGTACCCTTCCAAATCATCCACAGTAACGTTCGATTCAAGAATAGGAGATAGCTGAACATATCATCGATCACCGCAGTCTGGGGAGGCACGGCAATCAGGCTTGCCCAGTGCAAGGTCCTCAGCATCGCGGCTGTTCGCGGCAGGGCACGCGGGGGCGGCAGCGAATTCGCCATGGCCTGCGACATCCGCTTCGCCAGTCGCGAAAAGGCCATTTTCGGCCAGCCCGAGGTCGGGTGCGGCCTCATCCCGGGTGGAGGAGCTCTTGAGCGTCTGCCGCTCCTGATCGGGCGTTCCCGGGCAATCGAGATCGTGCTTGGCTCGCACGATTTCGATGCCGATATGGCGGAGCGATATGGCTGGATCAATCGCGCCATTCCGGACGCACAAATCGACGGCTTCGTCGCCAATTTCGTGCGACGCATTCTGTCATTCGACAAGTAGGCATTGAGCACTGCCAAGACGATCCTCAATCAAACGGGCCTGCCCGACCCTGCCCAGCTTCAATCAACCCAGACGACCTTCGGCGCGACCCTAAAGTGCCGGCTGCACTCCAGCGGATGGGAAAGGCACGCGAACGCGGCCTCGGGACCGCCGGCGAATTCGAGCTCGACCTCGGCCGTCAAGTCGGGGATTTGTAGGCCGGCAAGGTTCTACTGGATTTCACTCGCGCGAACTAGGTCCGGCGGTATATATCAGACTCGCGCAAACCGGTAGTAGGAGACAAGATCGGACATATGACACCAGAACAGATAAGAGAATTCATTCAAACCGGAGAGTGGGCAAGCATAACGGTTGAACTGCGCCCGAGCGCGAACAAGTTGCCTACCGGGTGTGCCACAGCCCTTTTACTGCTCAAGAATTTTCAAATACACAGCGCCGGATCGTTTCGAGTGCACCGTGATAAACTAAGCTGAGCCTAATGGGAAAGTGCCGCTGGTCAAGATCCACATTAAGGGACATAACGTCTGGCAAGGAATGCATTCGATTGCTGAAGGTGCCTACAGCCTTGACTACGTTGCCGATGAGACATACGAAGTGACACCGCTGCACCAGGGATTTGTCGATGCGGCGAACAAATTCACAGCCACAGGACTGAATCACTGGGAGGTCGGTGTTGCGCAGGATGTGAGTGCAAAGTCATTCCCCTTGTTCGGTCTCGTGGAAGGACAGACGTATGTGGATTACGACCTCATCTACATCTGTGGCGGAATGCTTTTCAATGGCAGCAAGAACATCGACGGACGCGCTTTTGACAAGCCCGAGAACCGGCCCACAAATCTGCAAGTCCCGTTGATTCGGACGATTTGACCATGATTAGTGTCTTCCGAGAAAGGACTTGCTCTGAGGGATACCAGCGAAGCGAAAGTCAAAGGAGTTCGAATGATCAGAAGCGTGGAAATGGAGAGGTTAACAGTGACCTCCGCGAAGCCATTCGACGAGGTGGTTACAGGTATTAAGGAAGCGATCCATCCGAATATGGCGGAGTTCTGGCAGTCAACTCAGAGGGCGGCCTGCTTCCGAACTAGATGCCTTGATTCGGCCCGTTCTGGGCAAGACTGGTCTGATGCAATTCGTTGAGTTCGATCACGGGATGATCCTTCGTAAGGGCACCGAGCGCCATGCCTCGCGAATGATTCGCCTCGTCATTGGAAATCCTCTCATCATGAAGGAAATGGCGAAGCATGTCCCGGACGCCGGCTCGTATGCTCCGGTTACTGTCCTTGTCGATGAACGAGCTGATGGCGTGCATCTTTCGTATGACCGAATGGCAAGCCTGCTAGCTCCCTATGGCAATCCAGATGCCCTGGAAGTGGCCCGCGAATTGGACGCCAAAGTCGAAGATCTTTTGCTAAAAGCGGCTGGCTGAGCACGATATTCTGGGAGGGGACCATGACTGCTCACATCGCCCGCGTCAGTTCCAACGACTGCCTGGCGAGCTTCACGCAGGACGCAGAACGTTCCCTTGCTGCGGTCTACCATTGTTTTGAGGAAATTTACGGCGACCGAGCAGCTCGGAGTGCGGCGGAAGCCTGGCTGCGAATCCTTGAAGAACGACTTGAAGAACCAGGTGAGCTTCCGGAATTGACAGCAACCACGGCGGCAGCAATCGCTTTCTCAGTATCGAAGTTCGTTAAGCTGTCCGCTAGTCACCGGCGTACTTCTGCGCAACATTCCCCTCTGAAGCACTTCAATCTGAAACGAACAGGCATGCCACGGACTTGCTAATACCGGAATCCAGTTTCGCACTATGATTTATGGCCGAACCCGCGTTCATTCCGCTGACTGCTTCGCGCGGCGAACAGATATTTCCAATCTTGAGCGCAACTCAGATTCAACGTCTTGTGGCGCACGGACATGCTCGATCCGTGCCTTCTGGAGATGTGCTCGTCGAGCTGGGAGACCGCGAAATACCCATTTTCGTTGTCATCTCTGGTGAATTGGAGACAGTGAGTCCGTCATTTGGCCAGGAAACGCTAATAAGGATCCTCGGGCAAGGGCAATTCACCGGTGAACTCAGCACGCTTTCGGGACGCCGTGCGATCGCACGGATTCGTGCGAGGCAAGATGGAGACGTTGTCGAAATCGCTCGCGACAATGTCCTCGCACTCGTGCAGGCCGACGAGGAGTTGAGCGAAATCTTGATGCGCGCGTTCATCCTACGCCGTGCAGAGTTGCTGCAGCAAGGAATCGGTGATGTGACGCTCGTTGGCTCCAGTTACTCTGCCGATATGCTTCGCATTAAGGAATTCTTAACGCGTAACGGCCACCCGTATACGTACATCAACCTGGAACACGATCCAGCAATCCAAAACTTCCTTGATCACTTCCACAGCGTACCCTTGACATTGATGTTGAATAGTCTGTCGAAATGCTCCTCCGTGATCTTTCCCGAGGGAGCAAATTCAGCGACGCCGGCGTTGGCGAAAGCGACGTCGATTTTCCCCTTCGAGGGGACGGCTTCGTAAAGACGGTCGAGGTCGGTCAATTTGGCAACGTCTCCCTGAATGTCAGTGACGTTACTACCGATTGCCTTTACGGCCTCGTCGAGTTCCTTTTGACGACGGCCCGTGATGAAGACGTAGGCACCCTCTTTTACGAAGAGCTTTGCCGCAGCCAACCCGATCCCAGTCGTGCCGCCGGTAATGACTGCCAATTTTCCTTGAAGCTTCTTATTTTCGGTCATCGGATCTAGCTTTCCTCCTTCTCCTTGCTCTTAACCAGACTCAAAAAAATACGTGGCAGGGCTTACGCTTACGCTTGGATTGCAGCGAATAGTTTCAGCATTTGGTGATTGAATTCGTTCACCAAGACATGCTCCTCAGGGCCGGGATTGGCTCGCAACGGTTTCGCCGCTTCAACAAGAATTTCGGTGGCGCCAGAAGCCTTATCGCCTACGACGGCCTGAATTCCGTGAACGATGCCGGGCAGAAGTCCGAGGAAGAGTGATAGCCAGTGGTCAGCATCTGTTCCGAGCACGTCCAACGTTTCGGCGATAAACCGGTCAAGAGGGATTGCCTGCTCGGCCTCCTAGCTGTTCATCAGTTCCGTGCGCACCCAGGGTGGCGCCACTTCGAGCACTCGAACACCGCTATCGCGAAGCAGGAAGCGTTGCGACAACACATAGGAGTGGAGCGCAGCTTTTGTGGCAGAGTAGACACCCGTCACAGACAATGGCACGAAGGCAAGGACCGAGGTGTTGTACACAATCACCCCACGTCGGCTCTTCAGCTGATCCACGAGAGCCGAGGTCAAGCGGGTAGGGCCCAGAAGATTGGTCGCGACGGTCGACACTAGCAGCTTGCCGTCGATGACGCCTGCTGCCTGATCCGGTTCCATGATTCCCGCATTGTTGATGAGAACATTCAGATCGGGGTGTTCTGCAGTCAGCCTCTTAGCCACTGCTTTGATACTGTCCGGGTTTGCGATGTCGAGTTCCACGCCCTCAATACCCGGATTGGCCTTCGCGACGGCGTCCAAATGGCTCTTGCGTCTGCCTGAAATGATCACCTTGTTTCCGCGTTTGTGCAGCGCCTCCGCCAGACCGCGGCCAATACCTGACCCGCCGCCGGTAATAAAGATGGTGTTTCCTGTGAGATTCACGATGCCTCCAACCTGTGTGGATAAATGTTGCGTGGATGTCGAACCCTTATGAAGGGAAGCTATCGCCAAACATGGGAAGGCCGCTCACGGATTCTTTCCGTGTAGCTTCGTCTTGCAACACATCCCAGTGCTCGGCCAGGAGACCGTTTTCGAATCGGACAACGTCGGCCGCAATCCAGGCCGCAGGCCTTCCCATCCCGGTGAAACGGCCATGCGCGATGACATAATCGCCCTCTGCGACGATGAGTTGGTTCTCGTAGCGCAACGAATCTGGCGTCGCCCGGACAAGAGCGAACAGCCCTTCGCGTCCTGGCGCAATGTGCGCGCTGTGCTGGATGTACTTTGGCGACCAAAAGCGTTCTGCCGCCGCGTAGTCGCGCTTATTAAAGAGAGTGTCGAAGGCTTCGAGAACGATGGCCTTGTTCTGTTCCGGCGTTGTCTTTGGCATTTTCAGCTCCTGGGGTTGTGTTCGGATGATGGATAGGTTGGGTAATCGGAATAGCCATGCGGTCCCGACGCGTACACGGTTTCCCAAGCAACCTCAGCAAGAGGGGCACTCTCGGCAAACCTCCGGACCAGGTCGGGATTTGCGATATAAGGACGGCCGAAGGCGACCAAGTCTGCCGACCCTTGGGCGATCAAGCGATTGCCGCGATCACGGTCCATCTTCACGTTGGCAATCAGTGTGCCTTTGAAGAGAGGACGGAAATGCCGGAACATGCCGTCATCGGTCAATTTCTCAAGGGGCGTACCGGTGAAGTCGGTGGTATTCCCCATGAGCAACAAGTGCGAAAGATGGTA
>DATBEI010000117.1:0-6308 GCA_036269595.1 Candidatus Sulfotelmatobacter sp. | reverse complement strand
GCACCGCATGCTCAGCCGCAGAGCCCGCCACCTGCGCAACCTCCGGCCGCACAACCCAACTGATGGCAAAACCAGTCGTCGTCGTAACCGGTATTTCGGGCAATCTCGGATCCAGGCTGCTGCCCTTGCTGAGCAGTTACTCCGTCATTGGGGTGGACGTCAGTCCTCCACGAACCGAAGCCGAAATGCGGTTCGAGAGCCTGGACTTGGGCCAGGAATCCTCGACTCGCGCATTGTTCGAATTGCTGCGCGACACTCACGCCTACGCCATGATTCACTTGGCATTCGTGATCGATCCCGTGCGCACCAACGTCATTGACGTGGAGCGCATGTGGCAGATCAACGTCGCGGGGACCGCGCGCGTCATGGAAGCGGTCACCGAAACCAACCGGCAAACCGACGATGGGGTCAAGCAGTTCATCTTTCCCAGCAGCGTTTCGGCGTACGGGCCGAATCTGCCCGCGCCGGCAACCGAAGACTCGATCCTCGCGGCGCATACGCTGCCCTATGCCATTCACAAAAAACAATCGGATGAAGTGGTGCAGACGCGCTCGCACTCGTTACGCGGGTGCAGCGCTTACATTCTGCGGCCGCACATTTTCTCCGGCGCCAGCGTGGAAAATTATCTGATGGGCGCTTTTCGCGGCACGCCTAACGGCAAGAGCGAACGCGCCGAAAGAATGCGCCACGAGGGCAAGCGCCTGCCCTGCATGCTCCCGCGCGGCCAGCAATATCTCGACAATAAAATTCAATTCATCCACGTCGACGACATGGCGCGGCTGATTCGCCACATCCTGCAGCGCGAACCGGAAACGCAACGCCTCACGATTCTCAACGTGGCCGGGAGCGGTGAGCCGCTGACCTTCGCGCGCTGCATCGAGATAGCGCAAGCGAAATTGTGGCGCGTGCCAGGCAAGTGGGCGATGCGGCAAGTGCTCAAATTCCTGTGGAAGCAAAAGATTTCCGCCATCCCGCCCGAAGCCGTTCCCTACATGACCGGCGAATACATCATGAACACCGATCGCCTGCGCCGTTTCCTCGGGCCGGAGTACGAGCATGTCATCCGCTATACAGTGACGGACGCGTTTGCCGATGCTTTCCGCCGCACTGCAGCCGCCTGAGTTGCGCCCTTTTCTTCTCGTCTCGCCAAGAGCGCGTCCAGCGACCACCTGCCGGGTCCGTTGATCATCAGGAATATCACCGTAAGCATCTGCGCATATTCTGAGCGGACTTCATGCAGCACGGCCCACATGCCAATTTTCGGCGGCGCGGCGGGAAGCGGCAACGGCGAAGTTCCCAGGTACATTGATATCTTGGTGGAGAGAATGGCCACGATCATTTCAACCACGAACGGAATCGCGATCAGGCGCGTGAGTAATCCGGAAAGCAGCAGCAATCCGCCCACAATTTCGAGACACGCCACAAAGTCGGCGGTGAAGTGCGGAAGCGGCATGCCCAGTTTGGTGAACCGGCCAATGCCCTGATTGGCATAGACGAATTTCAGTATCCCCTCCCAAAAGAAAACTGCCCCCGCCATCAGGCGCAGGACGATTGTGGATTTCGGACCGTCCGTCGGTGGATTCATGAGCCAGGAAAATGCGTCTTTCATGTGAGCCTCCTTAGTGGTGATTCGAAGCGCGTTGTCGCGCTCGCATCCTGATAACCGAGCAACCCTCAATTTATTCCCGAAACAATTGTTCCGAACGATGGAATAAACTAGCAAGCATTTAGTTTTCCTATGAAGGTGCCGGAACAACGCGTGTCCGCCGAAGCATTCGAAGAGCTGGCCATGCCTCTGTTCGATCAGCTCTACAACTTCGCGCGCTGGCTGACTCAGGACACGGCGGAGGCGGAAGACTTGGTGCAGGAAACCTATGTCAAGGCGTTGCGCGGATTTTCTTCGTTTCAGCTAGGCACGAATTTTCGCGCATGGATGTACCGCATTCTCCGTAATTCGTTTCTCAGCTCGCGGACAGGGCTGCGAACGATGGTGGTGCTCGACGGCGAGAACGACGACGCGGTGCTGCCCGCGCAACACACGACGCCGGAGAGCCTGATGCTCGAGCAGGCCGATCGCGATACGGTCCAGCAGGCCTTGGCCGACTTGCCCGTGCCCTTCCGCGAAATATTGCTGCTGTGCGAGGTAGAAGAGATGTCGTACCAGGAAATTGCGGAAACGCTGTCCATTCCCATGGGCACGGTGATGTCGCGCCTGTCCCGCGCGCGAAGGGCACTTCGCGAATTGCTGGCAAAGAAACGGAAGGGAGCGCCACATGGCCTGTGAGCAGTGGCGAGGTCAGCTCGATCTCTACGCCGACGGCGAATTGAAGTCTGAGCAAGCCCAAGCGGTGAGGGAACATTTACGCGGATGCTCGGACTGCGCCGCGGATGCGTTGGAACGAGTGCAGTTGAAGCGTTCGGTGCAGATGGCCGGCAAACGCTACGTCCCCAGCGCCAAACTGCGCCAGCGGATTTCAAAGAGCGTTGCCGCAAAACCACGCCGGGAATCGGGATGGTTGTGGAAGATTCTTGTCTTGCCAGCGTTGTCCCTGGTCATTCTGTCGCTCGCGGTGAATCTGTATGTGAGTCACGAGAGCGCGAGGCGGCAACGAGTCTATAGCGAACTCGCCGACCTGCACGTGGCAACGCTGGCCAGTGCAACGCCGGTGGATGTTCTCTCAACCGACCGGCACACGGTGAAGCCGTGGTTCCAGGGGAAGATTCCGTTCACTTTTAATTTGCCTGAATTGCAGGGATCGGAGTTCACCCTGCTTGGCGGGCGCGTGACGTATCTTGCGCAGACGCCGGGCGCGCATTTGATCTACCAGTTGCGTAAGCACGAAATTTCCGTGTTCATCTTTCAGGACCGCGGCGAAGAGACGGCGAGTCTGCCATCCGGGCCGCTGCACACGCAATCGTTCAACGTGGAAAACTGGACGCAAAATGGATTGCGCTATTTTGTGCTGGGCGATGTGGGACCGGAAGACATTCATGCGCTCAGTAAGTTGCTGCGAGATGCGGGATGAATCGGAGCGAACCGTCGAACTCAAAGTCACCCTGAAAAAGACTTGATTTTGCCCTGGAACACCACAACGTGAACAGTAAGCGCCGCAGCCTCAGTAACTTGCCGGGACATGGCAATACATTTATGTACGTACAACGTCTGATTGGGCAGAGGATCGCTGGTTTGGGCGATGCAATCCTCACCTAGAATGCCCTTTGCGGGGCCGGAAACACCCCTGGCAGCGACGATCGTTCGACCAAGCAGGGGAAATGCCCGGAACACAAAATCGCCCGTCCTGGAGCCTCGCAATGCAATTTTACGAATTATCAACGGCTTACACAGACTCTCAATAACTTAGCTGGCTGGTCCGTCCTTACCCGGATTTTCTTCCCCGATACAAACCAGCGATTCCAAAGGTGTAGGGCGTCCACGCCGCCTCGGTAAAACCGGCGCGCTTCATCCTTTCGATCATTTCTTGTGGCGGCGGGAAAAGTTCAACTGAGGCAGGAAGATAGGCGTAGGGCCCGCGCACGCCGGAGATCAGAGTGCCGACCCGCGGCAGCACTTGCTTGAAATAAATGCGGTAGAGGGCGCCCATCGCGCCGGCAGGCTCGCCAAAATCGAGAATGCCGCATTCGCCCCCGGGACGCAGTACGCGAACAATCTCGCGCAGACCAGCATCGTAATCGGCGAGATTGCGGAAACCGAATGCCGAAGTCACTAGATCAAAGTGTGCGTTGGGGAATGGCAGGGCCAACGCGTCAGCCTCGATCCAGCTTGGGCCTGCTCCGTTTTGCCCGCCCAGGGCCGGCTTCGCGGCGGCCCGCTGAAGCATGGCATGAGAGAAATCGGCGCCCAGAATCTGCGGCTCGGACTTCCCTGCCTGGCGGCGCAGAGCGAAGGTCATGTCTCCGGTGCCACAACACAGGTCGAGGATGCGCGCGTCCGGTCGGGCGAGAATGTGGCGGAACGTACGTGCCGTACGCCGCCACCACATGCGGTCGACATTGAATGACAAGACGTGGTTCAGCAGATCGTAGCGCGGCGCGATCGAAGTAAACATTTCGCGCACCGCACGCGCCGCGGAGTGCGGATCGCTGGCGCCTTCGGGCGCTGCGCCTACTACTTTGACCTTGCTGCTTTCCGGCGCGCCCACGGAATTCACTTTCGCTTCTTCTTTTTGCGCGCGCTCTTCAATTGTCCGGCAATGTTTTCGACTTGCAACACGTGGTTGGCATCATGCCCGGCGAACATGCGGGTCAAATGTGAAAGCGTCTCCTTGCCGCGCTCTTCGTGCATGCCGTAATTGTCCCAGCGCTCGCGCGGAAGCGCCTTGAGCATCGCCAGATTGTTTTCGCGCAGCACGCGAAACAATTCCAAAGAGTGTTTGGGATCGCGCTTGCTATATTCAAATACCGCCGCCCAGGAGTCCTGGTCAAAGGCCTGAATCGGCGTGCCGTTGGCGCCGAGTACCGAACGCATCCGCCAACTGGCCACAATCTCGGTGTCGGCCAGGTGCGCGATGATCTCCGCGATCGACCACTTGCCGGGCTCAGGCTTCCATTTCAGTTCTTTGGGCGAGAGGCCTTGCATAAGCTTTTTGAGCTTCGGCGCGGTGGTCCGTTGCACTTGGACTGCGTCGCGGCCGTCTACGTGTCCCAGGATTCGCTGAATGTATTGCTGCGTTGTTTGCGCCATGTTGGATTCTCGATTTTTTATTTTCCCCAAACCCAGCCGCCGCGCGACAGCCGCCGCAACTCTTCAACGGCGTTGATGACGGCATTGGTGGGCACATCGCTGGCAACTTCAACCTTGCCAATTTCGCGCGGCAGGATGAAGTGCACCACTCCATTTTGCGTTTTCTTGTCGGATTGCATCCGCGCCAGAATTTTGCCGGAGCTGACATTCAAATCCGGCAGGCGACCCAAACTCAAGACTGCATCGGCGATGCGGCCCGCGGTCACACTGTCAGTGCGGCCCACGCTCAGCGCGATGTTGGTGGCGGCAATCATTCCCCAGGCGACGGCCTCGCCGTGCAGCAGACGCTTGTATCCGGTCTCGGCCTCAAGTGCGTGGCCGATCGTGTGGCCAAGGTTGAGCACGCGGCGCAGGCCGTCTTCACGCTCGTCCGCGGAAACGACTTCTGCTTTCAGCCGCACGGACTGCGCGATGAGCCATTCCAGCTCCGCCGGATCGCGCTTCAGAATGCGCGCGCGATTCTGCTCGAAGCGAAGAAACAGTTCGACGTTGCCGATGATGCCGCACTTCAGCGCTTCGTAGAGTCCGGCGCGAAACTCCCGGTCAGGCAAAGTCTTCAGCACCGTGGGATCGATCAGCACCACTCTCGGGTGATGAAATGTTCCGAGCAAATTCTTGCCGGCAACTAGATTGACGGCAGTTTTACCGCCGATGGAGGCATCCACCTGCGCCAGCACGGTCGTAGGCACCTGCAGGAGTTCAATGCCTCGCATGTAGAGCGAGGCCAGCAGGCCACCGACGTCGCCCACCACTCCGCCGCCCAGCGCAATGATCACAGCCTTGCGATCGGCACCGAGCCGCGCCAACTTATCGGCCAGAGCCTCGACGGTGGAAAGCCGCTTGCTGGGCTCGCCATCGGGCATGGCGATGACTTGGGGCGTGAATCCGCTGGCCTTCAAGGAACTGACCAGCTTCGATCCCCAGCGCTTGCGCACCGGCGGCACGGTTAAAACAAAAATGCGGCTGGCCTGCGGCAGCAGTTCGCTCAAGACGGATCCAGCTCGGGCGAGCAGGCCGTTTTCGATCCAGGCCTGATAAGGCCGGGGCAGGACGTGGATGGTCACCTGCGGCATGCGGTTCCATCATAGCGTAAGCGTACAGAAGACGGGCTTGGAACGAAGTGGTACCATTCCCCCGCTAAAGGATTTCCTGTCCTGAATGACTTCCTAGTCTATGAAGGGTCTTCCAGCCGAGACCGACTTCGTGGTGATGGGCGCGGGCATTGCGGGCCTGCGCGCGGCCATTGAATTGGCCGCTGCCGGACGTGTGCTCGTGCTGGAGAAGAAAGATGTTTCGCAACCGCCGGCGGTCACCGCGCTCAGCGACGAAGAGGAAGTCATTCTCCACTTGCAGGACACTCTCACCGCTGGAGATGGGCTGTGCAACGCTGCCGCGGTCAAGATTCTGCTGGAGGAAGGCCCGCAGCGCATCGATGAGTTGATGGCGTGGGGCAAGTCCCACAGGCCAGCGCTCGTCTTTGGGCTGGAGAGCGCGCACAGCCGCCATCGCAGTTTGCATTCGCAAGGGGAGTCGACGGGAAGAGAAA
>DATBEI010000091.1:0-4034 GCA_036269595.1 Candidatus Sulfotelmatobacter sp. | reverse complement strand
TGAATCCTTCGTGACTGATCTCGATGGTGCCTGAGGAAGAGGGAACTGCGGCAAACAGAAAATGTCCATTGGAGTCTGTTTCGGTCGCAGCTTGATAAGAACCGGCATTGAGAATTACAGAAGCTTTGACGATTACGGCGCCGCTGGCGTCGCGCGCCGTGCCTTCAACACGAGCTGTTTGTGCGGACAGGCAGGGAACGGCGAGGGCCCAAAGCAGCAGAGCCATCCCTGGGATCGTTTGTCGATTCGGCATCGGCGATAGGCGCAAGGTTACAGGACTACCAGGCCCCAAGTCCCGCACGGGAATAATAACGGAAAGGAAGGATTTGCTGCTGCGGATTTCGAAGCGACGTTGCGGTAGCGGTAGGGATGCTTCGACTGCGCGGGCAGGCTCGCTTCGCTCGCCTTCCCGCTCCGCTCAGCATGACAAACTGATTTCCTGAAACTGGCTTGTATGTGATTCAAATCACACTCAGACGTGACAAGCCAAATAGGGCCTGTATTCCTCTCGCAATAATCTCCAGTCATACAAGTTCCGCCGACATGTCCGCCAGAAGCTCTGGGGAATTTGAAGATCGCGACTGGAGGTAACAAAGATGCTAGCCAATCCCGCAGCCGGTTGGTACCACAGCAACCAGTACACCGCGCAATCCGAGTGTGAGCATTGCGGGGGCATCGTCCGCCACGAGCGCTGGTGCATTACTTGCGATCCCGTTGTCCAGTATGCCTACGGAGTCGTTCTCGATCCCGAGAAGCTGACGCTTCGAGACCGCCTGATTTTGCATGCATTGGGTGTCGCGTGGGAGAAGAATGCGTGCCAGGGGACGTGCCAGAGTTCCTAGATTAACGGGCGGCGGCCTGCGCTGCAGTGGCCGCCGGAACCCTGATCTTCACCGAGTCGGGCTGCGTCCAGACTGCCTTGCCGCTGGTTAGATCGAGACGGTTCATCGTCACCTTCAATTCCTTTCGATCGACTTCAACCAACAGATAGTGATAATTCACCAGCTTGCTCTGAAATGGGTCGTCTGCCGCGCGCTCAATGGGATAGGCGTGCGCTCCTCCTCCGCCGGAAACAAAATAAGTAACGCCGCCATGTTCGTGACGCTCGTAGTTGTGCACGTGCCCGGAGAAGACGACGATACGGAAGCGCGCGCGGGCCTGTCGTTGCTCGAGAATCTTCGCCAGAGCCTGCTCGGTCGGGCGAGCCGAGTGCCCGCCGCCAAACGTCTTGGCGTCGGACGAACTGGTGTAGGGCGGATGGTGAAACATCAGGAACACGAAGTCCACATCTGCGGGTACATGATCCAGTTTGTCCTCCAGCCATTGGCCTTCGGGACCGCTTGATTCTTCCAGAGAACTGTCGAGAACCAGCATCAAAGTATTCGCCACTCGCACCGAGTAGTAGCGGCTGTTCTTCAACTCGGGGAAGCGGTGAAAGTAATTGCCCAAGGCAACATTCGGGTCTCCGTGCAAGTCATGGTTGCCCAGCGACGGATAAACGGTAATCTTCTTGTCGCGCCAGATGCTGGTTTCGTTGTCCCAAACCTTCCAATCATTGGCGTCGTAGCCGTTGTAGACGATGTCGCCGGTGAAGCAGATGAAGGCTGGGTTGATGTCGGCAATGGCCTTCACCAGAGCGACACGGACTGAAGGATTCGCGGGCTCCAGGTCGGCAGGATCATGGAAACCGCGTGTCTCCATAGGCAACGAACTGAAACGGAGCTTTCACGTCGAGGCGCAGGTCGACCGACGATTCCTGCGCGACTGATTTCTTGGTGCAGCAGGTAAACCCAAGCATTGTGACGGCCGCGAAGAACACGGCCGCGGTCCGCAACTCGCGATGAATACTTCTTCCACGAAACGCACGTGGCGTTCGACGGGCGACCGACTTCTGCATGACTTGTACCTCAATCCTACTCTAGCCGGCACGCCTGAAAGTTTCCTGACGGCTCGATCTTTCATTCATAACCGCGAATTTATAACCGCGCACGAAAACTCAGAACCGGACACGAGCCATGAACTGAATTTGCCGTGGAAGCCCAGTCCCGGTGTTCGGGGATGCCGCGTTGTCGTTGTTGTTGTTGAAGTTGACGGTAGAACTGATCATGCCGAAATTGCCGGGGACGGACAGATTCGTGCCTGGCACGGTGGTGTCATACGTCAGAGTGAGAGCTCCGGGATCGCCCAGCTGGACGTGGTTCAGAACGTTGAAAACCTGAACCGCAAATTCCATTGAGACTCGCTCGGTGATGTGTGTTTCTTTGGTGAGCGCAAGATCGATTTGCCATGAGTCTATAGCGCGAATCACACCATTCGGTGCGTCACCGTAGCGCAGGAAATTCCCGTTAGCATCGACTGGAGGCGCAGTGAAGGCGGCGGAGTTAATCAGCGGCACGCCATAACGGCCGCCGCCGGGCATGGTTGGTGAAACGCCAGGAATAATGTCGGCACGCTGACTGGTTTGATCGTTTCCGTCGGGTAGCAGGTAGGTGCTGGGGAAGTTCTCGGCGAATGGATTGTTTGGATTAGTGATGCTGTTGCTGAGGTCCATCTGCACAGTCAACGGATGTCCGGTGTGCCAGAGCCCAATGCTGCTGACATTCCAGCCTCCAACGATGTTGCCCAACAGACCGTGGCCGCCGAGGAACGTTCGCCCCGGGCCAAATGGAAGCTCATAGACTGCGTTGACCGTCACATTATGGCGAACGTCGAAGACGCTTGGGCCCTTATCGCACTGCAGGCAATTCACATTCTCCGGTCCATTCGACTCGCCTCCGCCCACCGAACCGTCGTTAATCGAATGCGACCAGGTGTAGCGCGACTGGAACGACAGACCTTTGCTGAACCGGCGTTCGAGCGCCAGCCCCAAACCGTTATACGTGCTGGATCCGATATCGCGCTTGCTGTCGACGGAGCCAAAGGGATCGGGATAGTTCGGATCGGGATAGTACTGATCTAGCGGACGAACACAGTCGGTACCGGAGGGATTGAGCGTGACCGGAGTTGTACAAAGGTTGACGCCGCCCCTGGAGAACAGGCGCACGCCACGGCTTCCGAGATATTGCGCGGAGGCCAGGAAGTTTCCGGGCAACTCGTGGTCAATCGTCAGCCCCCATTCTTCCGCGTAGAGATCGCGTCGGCCCTGCCGCTGCAGGGCGCGAGGGTGAGACGCTCCCTTTTGAGCGCCGAGCCCGGAGAGATCGGGACTGGTCTGCTCATAGGCCGGAAGCAGAGCGGTAGGTTGGTTGTACTGCACGCGGAAGGTGTCGCTTTCCAGGCCGGCGTTCAAATCGTCGTTCTGGGCGGCTCCGTGATAGATGCCAAAGCCAGCACGAATGACGGTTTGGCCTTGACCGGGAGCCCAAGCCACAGCGATCCGGGGATCGAAATTCCTGTAGTTCGGGTTGTAAAGAGATGGATTTGCAGGACACGGCGGAGTATTGATCGGGCCCGCTGTAGCCGGCACGGGCAGCACGTTGAACGAGCCCGAACCCAGGCAAACTCCGTGAAACTGATTCAAGTCAAAAACAGTAGTGCGATTCGTTGCCTCGTGCGCCACGCCGTAGTATTCCCAGCGTAGTCCCGCAGTAAAAGTAAACGTCGGCGTGACTTTCCATTCGTCCTGAAAATAGGGCATGTAGAACATGCGGCGCAGCCGGTGACAGCACCAAGGCGCAATGTAGGTGATGTTGGAAAGCTGGGCGTCGATCATTTCCTGCTCGCCGGCAAAGGTAAGGACATTATCCGCAGTCTGTCCCTGGTTCAAACGGACACGGCGGATCTCCATGCCAGTCTTGAAGTCGTGACGGCCGTGGGTCCACGTCATGTTGTCGACGATGCCGTAGGTCGTTCCAATCTCGATATCGGCGGTGTTGTCATTCAGTCCGACGAATGCGTTGCTGGTATTGACCGCAAAGGGAAGGGCGCTGGCCTGGGGATTATGAAACGGCGAACGGTTGATATAGAACTTCGCCTCGTTGAACAGGCGTGGGGTAAACGTGTGCTCCAAGGCCAACAGGTAATTCGCTGGATGA
>DATBEI010000083.1:0-8881 GCA_036269595.1 Candidatus Sulfotelmatobacter sp. | reverse complement strand
CCCCGAGCAGGTCATCGATGGATGGCGCTATTTTGGCTACCGCCCGATTGAGGGCGAGAATGATGCAGACATGGGACGGCGACACGCCGAGGAATTTCTCGAGTTGCTGCGCGGGAAAGGCTTCGCGCGGCCTAACCCGCGTCCAATGTTTCCCAATCCACCGGGGCTTCTGCGCCTAGAGCCCTTCTCCGAAGGATTGCGTGATCGGGTCTGGTGGGGATCTGCTTCCAACGCGACATCTGCGTGGGCCGCGAAGCTGGGAATGAACCTGCAGACCTCAACCCTCAAATTCGACGAGACCGGCGAGCCGCTCCACATCCAACAGGCCGCGCAGATTCGCGCCTTCCGCGCGGCCTGGAAGGAAGCTGGTCACACACGCACTCCGCGCGTTTCCGTTAGCCGCAGTATCTTCGCGTTGCTCGACAACCGCGATCGCGCCTATTTCGGAAGAGACTCTGACAAAGAGGACTCAATCGGTTACCTTGACGAAAATACCCGAGCAATCTTCGGGCGCAGCTACGCTGCGGAGCCGGATGTTCTGATTAAGGAGCTTAGAAAAGACGAGGCGATCGCGGAGGCAGATACTCTCTTGCTTACGGTTCCAAACCAATTAGGCGTTGCGTATAACGTGCATGTGCTCGAAGTGATTCTCACGACCGTTGCTCCCGCCCTCGGTTGGCGATGAAAGCTCTACGGAAGGGTTCATCTCGCGAGACACCCTTCTCGCGAACTTCCGCTACGGACGCGATGCTGCCTTTCGAAAGCTTCCGTTTACATAACCGGAATATAGAAGGCGTGGCCCCGACTCGGTGCCACCCGACAATGAATCCTATCAACTCTCAGGTGAATCTGAGTACTGTCAAGGAGAAGCCGAGATGTTCTTGGCGATATCAATCCTCTGCGCCGCTGTTCTGCTGGCTGTCGTTCTGGTCAGACGCATGAGAGACCGTCGCGAAATGGAACGGTACAGCATCACAGCGGAAGCGTTGCATGCGTTGTTGGCTTCAAACCAGGAGGTTCTTGTCATTGATGTTCGCCAGCCCCTGGATTTATTGGGAGATTCTGTCATCATCCCGGGCGCGCAGTGGTTCGCACCCGAGGAGGTGCACGCGAATCCCTCGCTGCTTCCGAAAGAGCGCGACCTGATCGTTTACTGCACCTGCCCGAGCGACAAAACCAGTCGCATCATCCTGCGTCGCGCTCTCGCCAAGGGATTCTTACGGATCAAACTCCTCAAGGGAGGCCTCGACGGCTGGAGAGCCAATGGCTTCCCGGTCGAACCGTACAAGAAACCCTTTCATCTTGACTCGGATAAAACGAATCACCTTGCGACCGCGAACTAGTAGATCAGGCAGGCGCCGTAAGGGCGGACGCCGCGGACACATCAAGGACACAAGAACGCTTCCTCGTCGTGCCCGCAGCCGGCCTCAAAAAGACGTCGCTCAGCTCCGCTTACGCTTGGCTTGAGGAAAATAGCTTCAGCATTTGCTCGTTGAAGCCGTTCACCAGGCCATGCTCCCCAGGTCCAGGATTGGCTCGCAGAGGCTTTGCCGCTTCAACAAGAACTTCGTCCGCATCCGTTCCAAGCGCGTCCAACGTTTCGGAGATGAACCGATCGAGAGGCATTGCCTGCTCGGCCTCCTGACTATTCATCAGCTCGGTTCGCACCCAGGGTGGCGCCACCTCGAGCACTCGAACACCGCTGTCGCGAAGCAGGAAGCGTTGCGACAACACATAGGAGTGGAGCGCAGCTTTTGTGGCTGAATAGACAGCCGTCACAGCCAAAGGCACAAACGCGAGGACCGAGGTGTTGTAGAGAATCACACCGCGTCGGCTCTTCAGGTGATCCACCAGAGCCGAGGTCAAGCGGATAGGGCCCAGAAGATTGGTCGTGACGGTCGACACGAGGAGCTTGTCGTCGATGACGCCTGCCGCCTGATCCTGTTCCATGATTCCAGCATTGTTGATGAGAACATTCAGATCGGGGTGTTCTGCAATCAGCCTCTTAGCCACTGCTTTGATACTGTCCGGGTTTGCGATGTCGAGTTCCACGCCCTCGATACCCGGATTGGCCTTCGCGACGGAATCCAGATGGCTCTTGCGTCTGCCTGAGATGTTGACTTTGTTTCCGCGTTTGTACAGTTCCTCGGCCAGAGCGCGGCCAATACCTGATCCGCCGCCGGTAATGAAGATGGTGTTTCCAGTGAGATTCATGAAGTCTCCAACCTGTGTGTGTGTGAATGTTGCGTAAACGTCGAACACCTATGAAGGGAAGCGCTCGCCAAACATGGGAAGGCCGCTGATGGACTCTGCCTCTGTGGCTTCGTCCTGCAACACATCCCAGTGCTCTGCCAGGAGACCGTTTTCGAATCGGACAATGTCGGCCGCAATCCAGGCCGCGGGTCTTCCGATTCCGGAGAAACGGCCGTGCGCGATGACATAATCGCCTTCTGCGACAATAAGTTGGTTTTCGTAGCGCAACGTATCTGGCACCGAACGGATTAGAGCGAACAGTCCTTCGCGTCCTGGCGCGATGTGCGCGCCGTGCTGGATGTACTTCGGCGACCAGAAGCGTTCTGCTGCCGTGTAGTCGCGTTTGTTGAAGAGAGTGTCGAAGGCTTCGAGAACGATCGCCTTGTTCTGTTCGGGTGTTGTCGTTTGGCATATTCCAGCTCCTGGGGTTTTCTTACGATGATTGGTAGGTTGGGTAATCGAAATAGCCTTGCGGCCCCGACGCGTACACGGTTTCCCAATCAACCTCAGCAAGAGGGGCGTTCTCGGCAAACCTCTGGACCAGGTCGGGATTTGCGATGTAGGGACGGCCGAACGCCACCAGATCTGCCAGACCTTTCGCGATGAGGCGATTGCCGCGATCACGGTCCATCTTTACGTTCGCGATCAGTGTGCCTTTGAAGAGAGGACGGAAATGCTGGAACATGCCATCGTCGGGCAATTTCTCAAGTGGCGTACCGGTGAAGTCGATGGTATTGCCCATGAGCAACAAGTGCGAAAGATGGTAAGCGCTCAACTTCCGAATTGCGTATTCGGTGACAGGCAGGGTTTCGTCGTTGGCTTGAAATGCACCGCCTTCGTGCCTGGGGCTGATCTTGACTCCGACTCGTTGCGCATCGACCTCACCCAGGACCGACTCGACTACCTCGAAAAGAAAACGCGAGCGAGTTTCCAGGCTTCCGCCGTATTCGTCTTGACGCAGGTTCGTGGTGGCGTTCAGAAACTGCGAGATCAAATCGAGATAGTTAGCAAGGATCTGGACGCCATCGAAGCCGGCTTCCATCGCGTTTCGCGCAGCTCGCCCGAAGTCCGTAACCGTGATTCGAATCTCCTGCTTCGTCAGAGGCCGCGGTATTATGGTGGGCTTCTTTCCCGTCGGCGTGACCGAGATCTGGCCTGGATCGACGTTCGATGCGGACACGGGCTGCGCGCCATCCAGTAGTTCAGGGTGCGAAATTGCTCCCGTGTGCCAGAGTTGTGCAATGATGCGGCCCCCAGCTGCATGGACGGCATCCGTGACGTGTCGCCGTCCGCGGGCCTGCTCCTTCGTCCACAGTCCCGGCGTATCCGCCCAACCAAATCCTTCCCGACTAATCGCGGTGGCCTCGGTAATGATCAATCCGGCCGAAGCGCGCTGCGCGTAATATTCCGCCTGCAAGGTCGTGGGCACGTGATCAAGCGGTTGCGCTCGCATCCGGGTGAGCGGCGCCATGACGATGCGGTTAGGAGATCGAGGTCTCCCATTCGATACGGTGTGAAAAGCGGCTGAGTCGGCATCACACGAACTCCTGCATAGATCAACTGAATGTTCTTAAGAGATGACTTCGATCGCATCGACCCGTGAGGGATAAAACGCAAGGTACTCGCGAATTCTGGCGACCGCCTCATGCGGTCTCTCATACGTGTACACGGCATTCTCCGATCGAGAACCGCCGATGGGAATGCTGTAGTAGCTGCAATCGCCCTTGTCCGGACAATAATGGGATGATCAGGGCCAGGAATCTTGATCTCTTCGCCTTTGCTCAAGGTGTTATTCATTGCGTTCCTCAAGTCAGTTAAAGCTTCGAACCGCCATCGACGGGAATACTGGCGCCTGTAATCCAACGCGCACCATCGGAGGCCATAAAAGCGACAACGTCGGCAACATCATCGGGTTTGCCGAGTCGCTTCAACGCCTGCATTCCCACCGCGACCTCGCGTCCCGCTTCGGTCTTTGTAAAATTCGACATATCCGTGTCGATGACGCCTGGAGCGACAGCATTGACGCGTATGCCGCTCGGCCCGAGAATGGCCGCCCAGTTCCTGACCAGAGTCTCCAGTGCTCCTTTCGTAGAGGCGTAGGCAAGAATCGAAGGGTTTGCCAAATCGGACTTGCCCACCACAGTACGGGCTCCGAGAGAGGAGATAACAACAACGCTTGAGCCTTCACCAAGAACCGGCAGCAGTTGCTGGAGCAGGAAAAACGGACCTCGGACGTTTGTCGCAAAGAGGTTGTCAAAATCCTCTACCGTGTAATCCGCGATAAGTGCCGCCTTGCTGATTCCAGCATTTAGCACAAGCACATCCAGTCGATCGCCAACAATTGAGCGAACCTCCTTGGCGAGCAGCGACGCGCCATCCGGAGCTCCCAAGTCCGCCGAGATTGCATCTGCGCGGCCGCCTTTCGTTTTGATCTCGGCCACGATAGATTCCGCTTCCCGTTTGGAGCGGCCATAGTGAATCAGGACGCGGGCCCCAGCTTCAGCAAGCGCCAATGCCGTCGCGCGGCCAATTCCTCTGGATGCGCCCGTCACGAGAGCGGTCTTGTTTTGGAGTGCAGTCATTGTTCTCTTCCTCGTCTTGTCCGTTACGAGTGCGGCATCTGGACTCGAAGGAGATCCGATGCCGCTAGGTCGTCGGCTCTCAACCAGGTCCACACAAACACAGCTATGTTCAGGCCCATGGACTGAGCGTTCTGCGCCGGCTCAGGCATTCATTCCGCCATCCACGGTCAGATTCGCCCCTGTGATGTACGAGGACTCCGGACCGGCGACGAACGCCACCATTGCGGCGATTTCATCTACGTGCCCATAGCGGTCGAGCGCTGTTGCGGCCTTCTGTGGTATCGCCCAATCACCCGAGGCGGGATTTAGATCCGTGTCGATGGGACCCGGCTGGACGTTGTTGACCGTAATGCCCCGGCTCCCGACCTCTCTGGATAGTGCCTGGGTAAACATTTTCACGGCTCCCTTTGTGGCCGCGTAGGGCACAAGTCCGGGCGCAACTGCACGCTCGCCCACCGCCGAACCGACCATGATGATGCGGCCACCATCCTTCATGTGCTTGAGCGCCGCCTGCGTGGCGGCGAATACGCCGCGGACGTTGATGTCGATCACACGATCCATCTCCTCCAGCGTCGACTCCTCGAACGGTTTCGGAATTGCTGTGCCGGCATTGTTCACGAGCACATCAAGTCGGCCGAAGGTCGAGACGGCCTTTTCGACCGCGCCCGTGACTGCTTCGACGTTGGCAGCGTCTGCCTGTATTGCGATGGCTTTTCCGCCACCGAGTTCAATCGCTTTGACTACGGCTGCGGCTGCGCTCGCGTCCTTCGCATACGTAATGGCAACGCTTACTCCATCGGCGGCCAGCCGCTTTGCAATCGCTGCGCCAATGCCCCGGGAACCGCCGGTAACGAGTGCCACTTTCTTTGCTAACTTAGACATAAATCTCCTTTGCTTTCCGGGGAACAATCCACCACTCCAGTGATTCAACTAACCTCGACCCCGTTCGGACGTGTGACGCTTGTGAACCGCTCAGTTCTATACGATGATGAGGGCTCGGCGGAGATGCAGAGATATTGAACTATTTAGTTCTTTATTGGATAATGTGTTTATGGGGCGCCCGAAAAACTTTAGCCGAGAGGAAGTTCTGGAGAAGGCGATGCCTGTCTTCTGGAAGCAGGGGTTCGCGGACACGAGGCTCCAGGAACTGGAACGAACTACAGGCGTGAACAAGTCAGGGCTCTATACGGAGTTTCGAGACAAAGAAGATCTGTTCGTAGCCTGCCTTCGGCACTATCTTGAGAGCCAGGGGAAGAGGGGACTTCTGACCAAGGAGCCTCTTGGCTGGAAGAACGTCAAGAATTTTCTCAAGAATGGTCCTCTTAATAAGGGGGACCAGCAGGGGTGTTTTTCCGTCAATTCCATGCGGGAATTCGCGATCCTTCCGGATGAGGCTTATGGGGTCGTGACGGAGAACCGAGCGCTATTGCAGCGTCTTCTCGCCATGAACATCGAAGCCGAAAAGCCCAAGATGGCTCCTTCTGCAATTGCAGAGATGGTGCTGTCGTTCTTCTCCGGATTGTGCATTGAGCGCAACCTCAAATCCGGTAAAGCCTCGTCAACCCGGAAGATCGAGAACTTTATTACAGCCCTTCGAAGTCTCTAATCGTCTTACGTAGGCACACGATTAATTCAAAGCTTGTGAGACGCCAGGCTGCCTAGACCCGCAGGCTCGCACGGCAAAGCCTGAAAGGGGACATCGTAAAATGCGCTTCGTTAGTTAGTTAACTGACATGCAATCGAAGTAATCGAATGACACAACAAGCCCTAAGCAGGCAGAATGGAGCTTTTATGAAAGTTGTTTTGATTGGCGCAAACGGAACGATCGGGGAACTGGTTCAAAAGGCATTGGCGGGCGCCGGCCATGAGATAGTCAAGGCCGGACGCAAATCGGGCGATTTGCGAGTCGAGATCGAGAACCGCGAAAGTGTCAGGAAGCTTTATCAAGCCGTCGGCTCGTTTGATGCCGTGGCCATTGCAGCAGGCGAAGTCGCATTCGGAGTTCACCGCTGAAAAGTGGCAGTTTTCGTTGGGAAGCAAGCTCATGGGTCAGATCAATCTGGTTCAGGAGGCGATCCCATTCATCAACGAAAAAGGATCCTTCACTTTGATTTCGGGCATTCTTAACGACGAACCGATTTTCGCCGGCGTCGCGGGTTCAGCCGCCTCGGGCGCGTTGGAAGGTTTTGCTCGGGCTGCCGCAATTGAACTTCCTAAGGGATTGCGTATCAACGTGGTGAGTCCTACGATCCTAAAAGAATCCGAAGCTCAATTTGGTCCGTTCTTTCCTGGCGTGATTCCGGTCGAAGGATGGAAAGTTGGACAAGCCTACAAACACGCTATCTTGGGAGCGCAAACCGGCCGCGTCTACAAAGTCAATTGAGCTTACCCAGCGTTTATTCGAAGTCCCCGACAACATCATAAGAACCCGGGTTGACAAAAGAATCGACCTGTTTGGATTTGTCACTAAGTCAGGAGACTGACTTATTACCGCAGCCGTTGGCCGCCGAGTAATTTACGACACAACAGTTCCCAAGCGGGCAGAAACGGAGCAAAAAAGATGAGAGCAGCACTCGATAAAAAGAGGTTCGGCCTATGGGCACTTGTCACAGGTGCCTCGTCCGGCATCGGCGAGGAATTCGCGCGACACATCGCAGCCTCAGGAATTCATGTAGCGTTGGTCGGCCGGCGAGAGCACTTGTTACAGACGGTTGGCGAAGCGCTTCACTATGAGTTCAAACCTTTAGGTGTCTACGTCACTGTACTGGCAGCCGGGTTTACGAACACAGCAGTGATCGACAAATTCGGCCTCATGAACGCCCTCGTGCCCGCTTCTCTTGCGCCCAAGCCAGAGGCGGACCTACTTGGTAAAGGGCTCGCCAGCAAGTCCGTTGTTGGAACTGCTCGCGGTGAGGCCTGATTAACGGGCTGCGAATGGGATGAATCATGCAAGAAGCAATCGGCCTCACTACGCCGCCGATGTATTTGACCCGGACGGGTATTCGTTTGAAGTCGTCCCATAAAAGCTGAGAATGGAACCTCACAACGCCGCTAGCGCGAGATGCACGAGGTGGATCGAGATTGAACCTTCACCCACGGCAGATGCAACGCGCTTCACGTTGCCGGAACGAATATCTCCGACAGCAAAAACTGCAGGCAAACTGGTTTCCAGCATCTGCGGAGGCCGGCTGTGCGGCCATTTCACTGGCGCGGTGGCCAGAACCGGGTCCAGATCCCGTCCCGTGAGGATGAACCCTTGTTGATCGAGGGCAACACATCCACGCAGCCAATCTGTATGCGGCGAAGCGCCCGCCATCACGAACACGTGGCGAATGTCGTGCACAGACTCTTCGCCCGTCGCCCGATTCAGCCAGATAACCCGTTCCAGGTGCGAATCGCCTCCGACTGCAACAATCTCAGTTTGGAGATGCAGCTCAATCGCGGGGTTTTCAACAATCCGTTGAATGAGATAGCGCGACATTGTTTCGGACAATTCCTTGCCGCGAACCAGCATGTAGACCTTTTGTACGGTCTCTGCCAGGAAGGCCGCGGCCTGACCCGCAGAGTTGCCGCCCCCCACCACGATGATCTCCTCGCCTGTGCAAAGTTGTGCTTCCATGAATGTGGCGGCGTAGTAGATGCCCTGCCCCTCGAACCGTTCCAGATTCTCAACATTCGGCTTGTTGTACTGAGCGCCGGTGGCGATAACAATGCTCCGCGTCTCGATGAGTCCACCGTTTTCTAAAGTAAGTTCATACGGTTGCTGGTCACAATTGACCTTCACCACTTTCTCGCCGACCGTCATCTGAGCCCCGAATTTCTCTGCCTGGACAACCGCGCGGCCGGCAAGCTCCAGCCCCGAAATGCCCATGGGAAATCCGACATAATTCTCGATCTTTGAACTCGCGCCGGCCTGACCTCCGGGGAACTCAGATTCGATCACCACAGCGTCCAGCCCTTCTGAAGCCGCATACACGGCCGCGGCCAAGCCTGCCGGGCCAGCGCCCACAATCGCGACATCATAAACGCGGTGCTCGTCGATATGG
>DATBEI010000068.1:0-7323 GCA_036269595.1 Candidatus Sulfotelmatobacter sp. | reverse complement strand
CCGGGCTGGTCAGAATTTATGGCGAACTTTCGGCTCCTATGCGCTCACCGACACGCCGCTGGAAGACGATGCCTCAATTGGTTGTCCCCCCGTACCCAGTTGATTCTTCTGCGCAGGCTGTCCGCCCTGGCCCAGTTGCGAAAAGTCCTGTGCCAGCGTGTTATAGGCCGTCTGCGCGCTCGACAAGTCCCCCGATTGCAGCGCCTGCCCCAACTGATCGAATAGCTGGCTCAGCTCGCTTCCCCCTCCGCCGCCATGGCGATGATGGTGGCCGTGAGATCGCGATCCCTGATTTTGCAGGGCCTGTTGAATTTGGGTGAAGTCCTGCTGCGCGGCGGTAATATTCCCCGACTTCAAATCCTGCGCCAGTTGATTGAAAGCCTGCGCCAGCGGGTTGTTGCTCTGCGCCGAAGACGTTGCCGTCGCGCTGTTCTGCGATCCCAATTGCTGCAGCGTCACGAAATCGGATTGCGCCACCGAAATATTGCCTGACTGCAAATCCTGGCCCAGCTGCTGAAATTCTTTCTGAAACTGCTGCATCTTGCTCTGCACCGTCTGATTCGTGGAATCAAACAGATTGCTGTTGGAAATTCCGGATACTGACATTGATCTCTCCTTATTTCGCGGGCTTCGGCCGTTAGCCTGCCTGATCGGCACTTTGGCTTTGCAACTTCAATCGGCGCCCCAATTCCTTTTCTCCCTGTTGCACGCCTCCCGCCAAGTCGCCCCGCGTCCTAGAGCAAGCACAAATCCTGTGACGTCGCGGCTTTCGAGATGATCCCACTCTCTCGCTCTCCTTTTAGCAGGCTGCGGGTAGGCAAAGCATGCCCAGCTTGCTCGGCAAAGCAGGACGCAAACGCGCTTTCCTCGCCGCAGGGACACTGAAACGTTGTGGGCTCCCTTTCTTAACCATCGATTCATTGCCGCTTTTCCAACTCCGGCAGTATGATGAACCGCATGAGCTTTTCCGAGACGATCTTTCTCTTCTTTCTGGCCCTCATCATCTTTGGGCCCAAGAAGTTGCCGGAGATCGCCCGCTATATTGGCAAGGCGCTCAATGAATTCCGCCGCGCCTCCAACGAGTTCAAAGCGCAAATCGAGCAGGAGATTTCTAGCCTGGAGGTCGAGAAGCACCGCACCATTCTTCCTCCCAGCCCCACGCCCGAGGGCGTTACCAGCCGCACGCAACAGATTGAAACTCCCGCAACTCTCGCCGCGCCGGTCGCCACTCCCGCAACCGAGCCGCCTCCGGTCGCCACCGAAGCCGTAGCTCCGGTGGAGTCCGACATTCCGGTTAATCCCGTCAGCGCCACCGACGACGTTGCTCCCGCCTCGCAGGAATCGCATGTTTGAGTCCTTAGCCGCGGCAGCCAGCGGCGATACTGAAAAAGAGCCCATGCCCACCATGGGCTTCCTCGATCATCTCGAGGAACTGCGCAAGCGTCTCGTCCGTTCCATCATCGCCGTGGGCGTGGGCACCGGCCTGTGCTGGGGATATCGCGAGCGCATCTACGCCGTGATGCAGAAGCCCATCATGGACGCGCTTCATAACCATCATCTGGAAGAGAAGCTGGTCTATCTGAACCCGACCGATCCCTTCAACCTTTACTTGAAGATTGCCATCCTCGCAGGCCTTTTCCTTACCTCACCGTTCGTTCTTTACCAAGTCTGGATGTTTATTTCCCCCGGCCTCTACCGCAACGAGAAGCGCTATGTGATGCCCTTCATGTTTTCCACGATCACCCTCTTCACCTTGGGCGGATATTTCGGCTACCGGGTCGCTTATCCCAGGGCTTTGGATTTCTTCATCGGCTTCAGCGTGCAGTTCCAGCCCATGATCACGGTCGGCGAGTACACTCAGCTTTTCCTCAGCATCGTGCTCGGCATGGGCCTGATTTTCGAAATGCCCATCCTGGTTTTCTTTCTGGCGTTCATGGGAATCATGACCCCATCATTCATGGTCAAGAATTTCCGCTACGCCATTCTGGTTATTTTTATCCTGGCGGCGATCGTCACGCCCACGCCCGACATCGTAAACATGTGCGTTTTTGCCGCGCCCATGCTGGCTTTGTATGCCCTGAGCATTGGCGTAGCTTGGCTCGTACATCCCAAACAACGGCAGGCGCGGAAAGAAAAGCAGGCGCAGGGACAGGCTTAGGAATTCAACAGAGCAATGACCAAGCGACCGAAAATTCTTCGATGGATTGTGCTGTTAGGAATATTAGCGGTCGTCGCCTGCGACCGGGACAAAGCTCCCGACAAAGCCTCTGCCGCTCCGATTCCTGTCAATCCTATTTCAGCGGACACGGCCCGCCCCGCTCTCAATCTTCCTCCCGACAGCGGCCCGCCTCCTGCCTTCGACGGCGATCGCGCCATGCAGTACGTGAAAGATATCGTGAAGTTCGGCCCGCGTCCGGTGGGCAGCGCCAATCACAAAAAAGTCGAGGACTACATCGTCTCCCGCCTCAAAGGCGATCAGGTCGAGGACGACGCCTTCACCGCCGACACGCCCGAAGGCAAAGTTCCAGTGCACAACGTCATCGCCAAATATCCCGGCGCCAAAGACGGCATCATCGTGATTGCCAGCCACTACGACACCAACTACCCGCTGCGCCATACATCTTATGTGGGCGCGAACGACGGCGCTTCCTCCAGCGCCCTGCTGCTCGAACTCGCCAACCAGTTGCGCGGCAAGCCTCGCGACGGCTACAGCATCTGGCTGGTATGGGACGACGCCGAAGAAGCGATGAAACCCGACGGCTCCGGAGGCCTGCCGCGAGAAATGCCCTTTGACCAGGACAGCCTCTACGGCATTACGCACGTCGCCGAGAAATGGCAGAGCGACGGAACTCTAAAGAAGATCAAAGCGTTTCTGCTGGCCGACATGATTGGCGACGCCGATCTCAACATCGACCGCGATCTGAACTCGACGCCCTGGCTCGAGGATGTCATTGGCGAAGCCGCCAAGCGCCTCGGCTATCAATCGCATTTCTACGAGCGCACCAACGAAGTCGGCGATGATCACCTTCCCTTCATGAAACGAGGCGTGCCCAGCGCCGACATCATCGATTTTTCCTATGGCTACAACAATGTCTTCTGGCATACCACACAGGACACCGTCGACAAACTCAGCCCCAAGAGCCTGCAAATCGTCGGCAGCGTGATTCTCGAAACCGTCCGCATCTTAGACAAGATGGATCCTCTGCCGCCGAAGTGACCCCTTCGCCGCAAAAGCCTTTGACCGCAGAGTTCGCGGAGATATCGCAGAGACCGCTGAGAAGAACGAGAAAGAACAAATGCAAGTTTTCTCCGCGTTCTCTGCGAAGTCTCGGCGAACGCAGCGGTTAAAATCTTCTCCGTGAGCCAACCCGACCACTTTTTGCGCTTTTCCAGAATTTAATTTCTAATTCAGCCCATATGCGAACTGTGAAGCCCCTGTTCTTCGCTGCAATTTTCACTCTTACCTGCCTTGCCGCCGCGCCTCCGGTCGATACCAACGAAGCCAATCGCGTAATACAGTCCGCCCTGCAGCCTTCGCCGCTCGAGCAGAATCTTCGCCGCCTGACGGACGAGATCGGCGGCCGCGTCCCGGGCACGCCCGCCATGCAACACGCCGTGGCCTGGGGTATGCAAGCCTTCACCGCCGCCGGGGCCGACAGCGTTCATACCGAAGGATTCACCATTCCATTTTCCTGGTCCGAAGGCGACACCGAGATGTCCGCCACCACGTCCTATCAAGTCGACGCAACGAAAATGGGCGGCGCGACCGTGCTCTCCTCCTTCCGCGTGCGCGCGGTCTCCGTGGCATGGGCGCCCAGCCTTGCTCCCGCAAAGCACGTTCCGGTAATCGATGTGGGCGAAGGTTCCGACGCCGATTTCAAAAAAGTCGGTGACATTTCCGGCAAGGTCTTATTGGTCCATACCACTGTCTTGAAAACATGGGACGATCTCTTTGCCGAATACGCGAAGGCCCCGCCAATCATCGATCTCGCCGTGAAAGGGAAGGCCCGGGCCATCGCGTTTATGGCGACCCGCGAGCACGACATTCTTTATCGTCACACCAACTCCGGTGCGGGAGAAATCGACAAACTGCCCATGGTGATCGTGGCCCGCGAAGATGGCGAGCGCATGGCGCGCCTGCTCGCCTCAGGAAACCTGGTATGGGCCGACCTCTCGATTCCCAACCAGATCGGCGGCCCCATCAAGACCGCCAATGTGGTCGCCGAGATTCGTGGCAGCGAAAAGCCCGACGAGTTCGTCATCCTCGGCGCTCATCTCGATTCCTGGGAACTTGGCACCGGCGCCCTCGACAACGGCTGCAACGCCGCTCTCGTCGTCGACGCGCTCCGCGCCATCAAGGCCTCAGGCGTGAAGCCGGTGCGCACCCTCCGCTTCATTCTTTTTTCTGGCGAGGAACAAGGCCTGATCGGTTCCCGCATCTATGCCTTGAATCATCGCGCCGAACTCGACAAGGCCGCGGGAGTCATCATCTACGATTCAGGTACCGGAAAGACTACGGGCTTTTCCGTGGGCGGCCGCAAAGACGTGCTCTACACCGCAAAGCAGTTGATCGCCCCGCTGGCGCAGTTCGACGTGAAAGAACTCACGCCCAACATGGAATCGGGAACCGACCACTTCGACTTTATGCTGGAGGGCGTGCCCACCTTCGTCGCCGACCAACTGGAGGCCAATTATCTGGAAAATTATCACGCGGTCTCTGACACCTACGACAAAGTCGATTTTCCCCAACTCAAGAAAAACGTGGCCGAAGCCGCAGCTCTGAGCGTGGAACTCGCGGATCTAGCGGAAAAGATCGGCCCGCGCCTGGCTCACGAGCAGATCGAACAAACCATGCGCGAGAGCCATAGCGTGGAGATGCTCAAGGCCGACGGCGTTTGGGACGACTGGGTCAGCGGCCAGCGGGGAAGGCAAAAATAATTGTTAATTGCTGATTTTTGATTGCTGATTGAAAACCGTATGCTTACGCATTAAGACTTTTCAATCAACAATCAGAAATCATCAATCATCAATTCCTTACGCCCGTGTTCTACTTCTGGATCTTCTTCAACCTGTTCGCGCTGGCGATGTTGCTGCTCGACCTGCGGCTGCATCGCGCTGGCAGGGCCGTGGGCTTCCGCAGGGCCCTGGCCTGGAGTGCGGTCTACGTTGTCCTCGCGGCCGCGTTCGCCGTAATTCTTTTTTTCTGGCAAGGGCGCCAGGTGGCGCTCGAATTCGTCACCGGTTACGTTCTTGAAGTTTCCCTCAGCGCCGACAACCTCTTCGTCTTCCTCATCATCTTCAACTTTTTCGCGGTGCCCGAGCAGCAGCAGCATCGCGTTCTGTTCTGGGGGGTGATCGGCGCGCTCTTTCTGCGCGGCATTTTCATTGGAGCCGGCGTCGGCCTGATCTCCCGCTTTCATTGGGTGCTTTACGTTTTCGGCGCATTGTTGATTATCAGCGGCATCCGGTTTTCGCTCAGCGGCCAGCACAAAGTGCGTCCCGGTTCGAACCCGCTGGTGAAAGCGCTTCGCTATTTCATTCCAGTCACCGACGAGTATCGCGGCGGAAAATTCTTCGTGCGCAACCCGCAGGACAACCTGCGCCTTTATGCCACGCCGTTGCTGGTGGTCCTGCTCGTCATCGAAACCACAGACGTATTGTTCGCGGTCGATTCCATTCCTGCGGTCCTCGCCATCACGCTGAATGCCTTCATCGTGTACACGTCCAATGTGTTCGCCGTTCTGGGATTGCGGTCGCTCTACTTCGCCGTCTCGCGCCTGATGAAAATCTTCCGCTTCCTGCACTACGGCTTGGCGGCCATGCTGGTGCTGGTCGGCGCAAAAATGCTTACTGCAGATTTTTTGCGGATTCCCACTGCGATCATGCTGGCAGTCGTCGCGGGAGTGATTCTGATTTCAATTACACTGTCCGCAATTTTTCCCGTGCCCGATAAAGCTTAAGAAAATGGAATGGGCATTTGGCGTCCGCTTAGAAAAGGCTTTTCAGTGAAGCCTTAGAACAAAAAGACGATCTTCTCCCCGCGCACCACCGAATGCTTCAGGAACTTCTTGTCGTCGTGATCGGGATATTCCATGCGATAGTGCGCCCCTCGGCTCTCTTCGCGCGCCAACGCCGACCGCGCCACCATCAGCGCCGCCAGATGCAGGTTCGCCGCCTCATACGCTCTCCGCACCTTGGGATGGGCCAGCCGCGGCGCCATCTCCTCCAGCGCCTTCACCGCTTTCTGCAAGCCCATGCGGGTGCGCACGATGCCAACCTCAGTTTCCAGAAGCGCCTGAATCTGGCCGATGAGTTCTTCCATCCCCGCATCCACCGGGCCGTTGGAGTAGGCGGCCTTAGGCTGGGAAGCGCGATGGGCCACCGGCTTCAGTTCTTCTCGCATCTCCATGCCCGCACGCGCACCGAAGACTAGTCCTTCCAACAACGAGTTACTCGCCAATCGGTTCGCCCCATGCCCGCCCGTGGCTGCCGCTTCGCCCGCCGCATAAAGTCCGGCAACATTCGTCTTGCCGTCAAGGTCAGTCCGCACGCCGCCCATGCAGAAGTGCGCCGCAGGACGCACCGGAATCACATCCTCAGTAATGTCCACATTGTGTTCCATGCACGTAGCGTAAATTCGTGGGAAGCGTTTCTGCACCTTGCTGGCACTGAGATGTGTGAGGTCAAGATAGACGAAGGGATCCTTCGCGCGGCTCACTTCCATTTCGTGAACAATGGCGCGCGCCACCACGTCGCGCGGCGCCTGTTCGCCCATGGGATGATACTTTCCCATGAACCGGTTCAACTCAATGTTGCGCAGGCAGGCGCCCTCGGCGCGCAGGGCCTCCGACAACAGAAAGCGCGGCACCTTCTTCATATATAGCGCCGTGGAATGAAACTGCACGAACTCCATGTCGCTGAGTTCGGCTCCAGCACGGTAAGCGAGTGCAACGCCGTCCGCGGTCGCCGCATCGGGATTGGTCGTGTTGCGATAGAGTTGCCCCATCCCTCCCGTAGCCAAAAGCACCGCGCAGCACGCGACTTCCTGCGGCACGCCTTTTTCGTCGAGCAGTTCAACTCCGGTGATTCGTCCGCCATCCGTCAGCAAGCCAGTCGGAAAGGCAAACGGCGCGATGGAAATGTGCTTTAGCGAATGCGCTTTGGCGTGTAAGGCTCGCAGGATTTCTCTTCCCGTCGACTCCCCTTGCGAATGCAAACTGCGATGGCGGCTGTGCGCGCTCTCCAGCCCAAAGACGAGCGCTGGCCTGTGGGACTTGCCCCACGCCATCAACTCATCGATGCGCTGCGGGCCTTCCTCCAGCA
>DATBEI010000064.1:0-18320 GCA_036269595.1 Candidatus Sulfotelmatobacter sp. | reverse complement strand
TTCGCCTGGGCGAATGAGAACGTGCCCGACTGGAACACGATTTCGATTTCCGGCTACCACATGCGCGAGGCGGGATCGACCGCGGTCCAGGAAGTCGCCTTCACGCTGGGCAACGGCATGGCATATGTAGAAGCCGCGATCAAGGCCGGACTGGATGTCGATCAGTTCGCCCCGCGGCTTTCTTTCTTTTTCAACGCGCACAACAATTTTCTGGAGGAAGTGGCGAAGTTTCGCGCCGCGCGGCGCATGTGGGCGCGCATCATGCGCGAACATTTCAAGGCGAAGAGTCCTCGCGCGTGGATGCTGCGCTTCCACACGCAGACCGCCGGATCGACGCTCACCGCGCAACAACCCGAAAACAATATCGTGCGCACCGCGATTCAAGCCATGGCGGCCGTGTTGGGCGGCACGCAGTCGCTGCACACTAATTCTTATGACGAAGCTCTCGCCCTGCCCACCGAGCAGGCGGCGCGCATCGCGCTACGCACCCAGCAGGTGATTGCCTACGAGTCGGGCGCGCCGCAGACCATCGATCCGCTCGCAGGATCGTACTATGTCGAGTCGCTTACCAACGAGATCGAGAAGCGTGCAGCGGAATATCTAGGGAAGATCGAAGTGCTCGGCGGAATGCTGAAGGCAATCGAGCGCGGCTTCGTGCAACAGGAAATTCAAAATGCCGCCTACGAATACCAGCAGGCTGTCGATGAGCAGCAAGCGATCGTGGTGGGCGTGAACCGCTTCGAGGTGGAAGAGGAGAAACCGATCCCGATTCAGCGCATCGATCCTGCGCTGGAACCGAAGCAGATTGAGCGCCTGCGGGCGTTGCGCGCCAAGCGCGATGCTGGGCCGTGGAAGGCTGCGCTGGAAGGCGTGGAAGATGCCGCCCGCTCAGGCGCTAACGTCATGCCACGCATTCTGGCCGCGGTCGAAGCTTGCGCCACAGTAGGAGAAATTTCCGACGCCATGCGCCGCGTGTTCGGAGAATACAAAGAAACGGTTGTGATCTGAAACTGCCGTCCGGCGCAAGCGGGAACGGCACGGACTGCGCGGCACCCCAGGTTCTTCTTTTTAACGGCTTTAGCGCCCTGAGGTCCGCAAAAAGCAGCGGGCGAGAGCGCCCGCTCCACACGATCAAGCGGGCTGCGCCTGCATGTCTGCTACTGCCGACTCCAAATGATCCAGCGTCTCCTGCACCGTCAGCGAATACATTTCCCGCCCTAACCCTTCGCCCGCCTCAAGCGCGCTCTTCAGATAATGCCCGGCAATCTCCACGGCCAGCGAATCGGTGATCGCCTTGCCCGTGCGCCTTTTATATTCCACCCACGCGGGATGCGGCAGCGCCACCCAGACCGTGCGCCCGTCGACCAGAAATTTAATATCGACTGCGTCGGCGTGCCGTGTGGCAATGGCGACAATCATGGCCTGATACACGCAATGCACTTTTTTCTTCGTCCAGCGATCGGCGGCGGTGAAGTCAGCAAACATGCATAAAACTATAGCGGACGGCGGCGAACCGGAGCAAACGCAAGTGTGGAGCGGACACTCCTGTCCGCTGCTTTATTGATTTTCCGCGAACGAAGAATCCAAAACAAAAGTCAAAATCAAATTCAAAAGCAGCGGACAGGAGTGCCCGCTCCACAGATTGCATCAGGTAACATGGAAGCGTGCCAGCCCGGGCCCCGAACAAAACCAAGCTCACGATTCTTCGCGCTCAGCACCTCAGCCAACTTCCCTGGCTGGTGCATGGATTCTCCACGCGCGTGCGAGGATTTTCCCGACCTTATGGCAAAGGCGCTCTCAACCTGGGCTTTACCAAGGACGACGCTCGGGCCGCGGTCGAACGCAACCGCGCAGCTTTTCTTCGCCAACTTGGAGCAGTCGCGAAACCGCGCCGCGGCTCGCGCAAGGCCGCCCCTTCCCTCTGGCCGGTGATTACGTTGCGGCAGATTCACTCCGACATCATTTGCCGCGTGGACTCGGTTGCCGATTCGCCATCGAAAGATCCTTTCAGCGGCGACGGCCTCATCACCGCGACCCGCGGCCTGCTGATCGGCGTTCAGACCGCCGACTGCCTGCCCGTAATTCTGGTAGACACCAAGCGCCACGCGGTCGGCGTCTTTCACGCAGGATGGCGCGGCACGGTGAAGCGCATCGTCGAAAAAGGAGTGGGCGAAATGCATCGCTGCTTCGGGACGAATCCTCGCGACATCAAAGCCGCGATCGGCCCCGGCATTCAAGGCTGCTGCTATGAAGTCGGCGAAGAAGTTCGCATCAAATTCGAATCGCAGTTCGCCTACGGAGCCGGCCTGTTCCGGGAGGTGAAAGAGTCCGATCCAGTCCGCGAAAAATATCCGCTATTGTTTCTAAGCGCGCGCGCTCCCGGCCACAGCGACCTGCCCAAGAAAATATTCCTGGATCTGGTGGAGGCCAACCGCCAGCAATTGCTGGCGGCGGGCGTAGCCAAGAAAAATATCGAAGCGTCACCGCTGTGCACCAACTGTCACCCGGAACTGCTGTTTTCCTACCGCGCGGAAAAGGGCAAGACGGGAAGAATGATGGCAGCGGCAGGAATCCGCGAGTAGCGCATCAAGTGTGGCGCGGCCACTTTCCCGCGCCGACACACCAGTCCGCCAACCCATAAAATCTCCCTTCACACGTTTTGTCATTCCGAACGAAGTGAGGAATCTGCTGTCCCATCCCGCGCGTTCTAAGCGTACAGGCTGGGCAATGCAGGTCGAACTATCATTCTTCCAAAACACACCGACGTCGAATCGCAGCTTCCGCGTTGGCGCGGATCTCTTCAACCATCCGCGCTGACAACGCCTCGGGCAGACTCCCTTCGACCAAGATTCTAATGTTCCTTACACCAATTTCGAGAGAGACAGGGACGCCCGCGACGATGAACCGAGCGTTCTCCTCTCGCTCAGGCGGAAGGACTGACTGTCCGACGTCTCTCGGTAGAAGGGACTCCACTTTTGGTTTTTGCTCGAGCATGAATACCCCTTTCTCTTGACGTATGGAGAACTCACGCCAGTTGCGGTCTGTGAGACGCTGCCAAACCCAAGACTGCAGGTCCAGGGCATAATCCTCATAGTTTCGACAAATTCGCTGTCGCCCACCACGCTCCCGAACTACCTGACCGCCTTTGATCGTGATGATACCTTTGACGGAATCCCAACTTGCCTCGTGCTCAGAAATCCAGCCCGGCATTTCGCCCGACGTGGCAATCTCGCCTATGCAATAACCCGACAGATCGAGCATGTAGGCTGGCGTAAACCCCGGTCGACGCTCATTCACATAACCAAGACCGCCAATTATGACGATCTTTTTCGCAGCCACCGTTGCTGTGTGAAAATCCGTCGGAGGAAAGACTGCTTTCGGATAGCCGTAAATCTCGATTTGATCGTCAGGCCCCAGAACGACAACATCGTTATAAATGTAGAAGTCAGGATCGTAAAAGTCTTCGTGCTCCCCGCCCACGCAGATAACTCTACCGTCAGGCAAAACGCTTCGGGTAGAGCCCATCCGGTCAAATGTCCAAATCGGTCCTTCTTCTCGATTCAGGGGAATGTTGAAAAAGTCCCGGGCGCGATAAGGCCCGTACATCGATTTCAGCATGCCTTCTCGCATTACTAGGCCAGACTCTTCAAGCGGGCCTTCCTCGGTATCTGGCGACCGTGGGCTGTCTCGAATCATCCACTCCCAGAAAGACAACGACATCCTCTCCGGATTAGCATTCCCGAACCGGGGCTTGCGTTGCTGGTCAAATACTTCTCGACTGATTTCCGTCATCGTTATGGACCGTTTTCTGGTTCTAGGTCGGAAAGATAGTATGCCATTTCATTCCAGAGGGTGAAGCAACCTTTTCTGCCCGTGTGCTATCGTGTCGATCATCCTGTCGTTTAATTGATCAAGGATTCGCTTTGAAGAAAAGACTCGCAACCGCATTACTATTGTGCGCTTTCTACGTCACTACCTCCGCTCAAGTTACCTCTCCCCGGATCGACGCCATCTTCTTGTCGTTGAAATCGACCAACGCTCCTGGCGCCGCCGTGCTCGTCGTCCGCAATGGACAGCCCGTCTTCCGCCGCGGATACGGCGTCACCGACCTGCGCACCCACCATCCCATCGATGCGCAAACGAATTTTCGCCTCGCCTCGTTCACCAAGCAGTTCACCGCGACGTGCATCATGCTGCTCGTACACGACGGCAAGCTGCGCTATGACGAGCACCTCACCGACATCTTTCCCGAATTTCCGGACTACGGAAAAGCGATCGCCGTCCGCAACTTGCTCAACCACACATCGGGGCTGCCAGACTACGAAGACATTCTGGAGAAGCAGTACCCCAACACGTCCGACGAAAAGATTCCTCAGATTCACGATGCCGCCGTGCTGAAACTGCTCGAGCAGCAGACCAGCGGCAAATTTCCGCCGGGCTCGAAGTGGGAGTACAGCAACTCGGGTTACGCGGTGCTGGCGATGATCGTGGAAAAAGTTTCCGGCAAGAGCTTCGGCGAGTTTCTGCAGGAGCGCATCTTCACGCCGCTGAAAATGTCTAACACTCTTGCCTATGAGAAAGGCAAAAACGAAGTGCCGCACCGCGCCTACGGCCACACAAAAATAAACGGCACCTGGCGCGAGACCGATCAGAGTTCGACTTCGGCGGTGCTCGGCGATGGCGGAATCTATTCTTCGCTCGACGATCTGGCCAAATGGGATCGCGCCCTCGGCGAGCACACCTTGCTCAGCGAGGCAGAGATGCAGCCCGCACTGACTCCGGTGCGGCCCAGCGGCGGCGCCGCGAATCCCGAGGGCAGGCCGGTCAGCTACGGCTTAGGCTGGTTTCTCGATCCCTACCAGGGACACCGGCGCATGTGGCACGACGGCGAGACGATCGGCTTCCGCACGACCATCCAGCGTTTTCCTGACGACCAGTTGACTGTGATCGTGCTGGCGAACCGCGCCGAAGTGAACGCAGAGGCGCTGGCACTAAAAGTAGCCGACCTGTATTTGAAAAATCCGTAGCCCCTTATGGCGCGACGCCGCCCACGGAGCGACAGCCGCCTAGGCTGTCAGTCTTTGGAATGCGGCTTATTTATGTGGGGACTCGGCTATTCAGTGTTGAGGTGGGGACAGCCCGCGGCTGTCCGGTGCGCACAGCGCGCCCAATGGCACTAGACCGTTGGCGGCACCGAAGTCGTTGGCGGCGCGGGAGTTGCAGCCACCGTTGCCGCACTTTCGTTGACCAGATCTTTCAGTTCTTTACTCGGCTTGAAAAATGGAATTTTCTTCGCCGGAACTTCGACACGCTCCCCAGTCTTGGGATTGCGCCCGACGCGAGGCTTGCGCTGCCGCGTGCGGAAGCTGCCAAAGCCGCGGATCTCGATCTTGTCGCCGGCGCGCAGCGAACGCACCACGCTGTCAAAGATCGTCTCCACGATCACTTCGCTGTCTTTGCGCGTAAGTTCTGCTAAACGCGAGACTTCGTCAATCAGATCGGCTTTGGTCATAACCCCTCGTTGTTTCTCCCGGCAGACTCATGGACTTGAGACCCGCGATCGAGCTTCCGAGAACTATCGACGCGCGCGCCGCCCCAAGTCGCCTGGGCTCGCAGCCGCATCCTGCATAACCTTCTCAAATTTCAGGGGTTTAATGCAAGTTCCGGGATGGATACGCCGCCCCAACCTCGCCCTGCCACGCATCCTACTTCCACAGATAGTAGAAACCGACCTGCTGTTCCAAAATCTTTTCGCGCGCGGGCAAGAACTGCGAAACATCGCCCAACAGCAGGTCCATCAGCGTTTTGCGATCTTTTTCGGGACGCACCAGCGTAGGCTCGCCCTTGATGCCGACGGACTTGGCGGTGTCGGAGACCGCAGTCTCGAAGTCGCCCACGCCGTCGATCAACTTCATGTTCAGGGCTTCCTGGCCGGTCCACACCTTTCCGTTGGCAATCGTTTTCACGTCGTCATACTTCAAGCCGCGTCCGTCGCTCACCGCCTTCACAAATTGTCCGAACATGTTATTGATGAGCGACTGCATGTAAGCCTGTTCGTTGGGCGTCAAATCGCGGGCGGGATTGCCCGTATCCTTGAATTCCCCGGTCTTAATTACGACGTCTTTTAGCTTGGCCCACTTCAGCAGGTCGCCATAGTTCACCCACTGGGCGATCACGCCGATGGAGCCGACAATGCTGCCTTCGTCGGCATAAATTTTATCGGAGGCCGCCGACACGTAATACGCACCGCTCGCGCCCACCGTCTCAATGGAGACCACGATGCGCTTCTTCTTCTCGTTGCGAATGCGCTTGACCTCGCGATAAATCTCCTCCGACGCGGCCACGCCGCCGCCGGGTGAATTCACGTGCAGAATAATTGCCTTGATGGAGGAATCGTCGCCGAACTTCTTGAGTTCTCCCACCACCGGCTGCGGCGAGAGAATGACGCCATCGAGATCGACCACGCCGATGCGGTCGCCGAACGACGTAATGCTGCTGGCGTCGGTTCCGCCTGCGTGCAGCGTCAGGTAGACCAGGGTGAACACGGCCAGCACGAAGAGGAAAAACGCTCCTCCGCCAATTAGAACCCAAAGTAGTGTGCGCGAGCGTCCTTCAGCCATGAAGGAAGTTTAGCACTTGGCGGGATTCGACACCGATCCGACGCGGTCGGTTACGGCGTGATGATTTTCAGCGATGCGGCGTGCACACCGACTTCCACCGGCGTGCGGCACACATATTCTCCGTCGGCATAAACGTCCAGTGGAGGTTCGGTTTCAACCCGTGCCCGTGCGGCCTGGAAGTATTCGACCTCCGGCACCCCTAGATGCCGCCCGCTATACACCGTTGGGGCCAGTCGCAAGAGCCGCACGCGCGCCACCGCTCCGACCGCACACACATCGAGTAAGCCGTCGTCCACTTTGGCTTGCGGCGCAATCTTCATTCCGCCGCCGTAAAACGGCGTGTTGGCGAAAGCAGCCAGCAGAGTTGGCCGATCGCTGCGCGTGGACCAGTTCTCGCCATTCTCGCCGCTTTCGCTCGGCGTGCGAATCTTCATCGGCTGCGCCGCAAAGCTAAAAATTGTCGGAGCCAAGCTCAGCAGATATCCGCCATGCCCGCGCAACCAGCGCGGCAGGCGGTTAGCGCGCCGCGCCACTTCGCCGTCGAGACCTACACCCGCGACACAGCAGAAGTAGCGCGGGGCCGAAACGTCCGCGCCTTGCAGTGCGGAAATCGTGCCTAGATCGATCGTACGAACATTGCGCTTCCCGCCGCAAAATTTCCGCCACGCCGCGAGCGAATCGCGCACCCGCCGCAATCCCACGGAGCAGGCAAAGTCGTTCCCGCTGCCGGCAGGCACGACCAGTACCGGCAAGCCCACCCGTACCAACGATCCCAAATGCCGGTGCACAGTCCCATCGCCGCCGAAAAGCAGGACCGCATCGGCATCGTCGTGCGAGGCCGGCATGCCCAGCCGCCATTCGACGCTCGAGTCAGATTGAAAGGGGTTCAGATTCTTCGACGAACATCCCAGCCCGAGAATTGCCGCCGCCCGCATGCGGGGATGAGCGTAGCAGAATTTGCCTACAGCGACATTGGCGGGACTAACTGGCGAGCGGTTTGCTCGACTGTTGAATGGACGAACGGATTCCGGCGCAACAACCGGACAGACGCTGGCTACCGGCTTACTTGGCACTGCCTATCCTGCCAGCTGCTTTAAAATCTCTTTCCCGAGTTTCTGCGCCTCGCCAAAAAATTTCTGATACTCGACAAACAGCCGGTTCAATTCCAGCGACTTGTCGGCCGTCAACTTCTTGCGCAGAATCATGTCCCGCACATGCACCGGGTTTGGCAAAGTCGCATCCTCGGTCAATTCTTCCAGCGCCGTCTTCGGATCATAGTGATACATGGAAACCTCGTCGAATGATTGAGGAATTGGCCAATTGAGAAATGGGGCGGTTGAGTGATTGAAAAAACGATTTCGTTTGCCAATCGCGCAATGACCCAATCGCCCAATGACTCAATCCTAGACCAGTTCCGTGCTCCACAGATCGTGCAGGTGCACAATCCCTTCCAGCTTTCCGTTTCCGTCCACAACCATCAAGGAAGTGATCTTTTTCTCTTCCATCAGCGCCAGCGCGGTGGCCGCAAACTCACCGGCCCCGATGGTCTTCGGATTCCTCGTCATCGCTTCTCCCGCCGCTAGATCCATCACATCTTTTCCGCGCTTCTCCAGCAAGCGCCGCAAGTCTCCGTCGCTGATGATCCCAACAAGCGTCTCACCCTCCACCACCGCGGTCACGCCGAGTTTTTTACGCGACATTTCATAAATCACGTCTGGCATTTTTGTCTGCGGTGAGACCCGCGCCACAGCTTCGCCCGTGTGCATCAACGATTCCACCCGGGCCAGCCTCTTCCCTAACTTCCCTCCCGGATGCAGGTTCGCGAAGTCTTCCTCCTTAAATCCGCGCCGCTCGCTAAGCGTCACGGCCAGCGCATCGCCCAGCGCCAGCATGGTCGTGGTCGAAGCTGTCGGCGCCAACCCCAGCGCGCAAGCCTCTTCCGCGATCGAGCAATCCAAAGCCACATCCGCCGCCGCGGCCAAAGTTGAAAATGATCTGGACGTCTCATTCTTGTCTCGCGATTTGCGCGAGACTGATTGGGGATTTTGACTCTCGCCGATCTCATCCCCAGTCATGGCGATCAACGGCACTCGCAGCCTCTTAATCGTCGCCAGCAACTGCAAAATCTCCTCCGTCTCCCCCGACGCCGAGAGCGCCAGCACCACGTCCCCGCGCACGACCATCCCCAAATCCCCGTGCAGCGCCTCCACTGGATGCAGATACAACGCCGGAGTTCCCGTCGAACTGAACGTCGCTGCAATCTTGCGCGCGATCAGCCCGCTCTTGCCCATGCCCGTTACCACCACGCGTCCCGCGCAACAGAAAAGCAATTCCACCGCCTGCTGAAACGCTCCTGCCATGGGCCCGGCAATGCGATCCGCGAGCGCGCGCAAAGCCTCCGCCTCAATGCGCACGACGTTCTCGCCAGTATTTTTCATTCACGGAAATCCAGGAAACCCGATGTTAGCACGCGCGGAATCGACATCTCGTAGAGACGTAGCTTGCTACGTCTTGCCGGCGCAACTGGAAACGTCTGGTCGCGTACAATTCAGAAGTGATCATCAGCCGTCGGCACTTGCGCAGTTGGCGCAGGCGCCTTCGCCCCCAGCGCACTCAACCCGCGCGCCTGGATCAGCCGATCCCACGGCCCGGCTTGCCAGTTGTCGCGCGTCTTCTGCTCATATCTCCACATTGGTAGCGTCAGCATGAGGTTACGCGCGATCGAATACACATACGGTTCGTACATCGAACGAAGCTTGGTTAGCTTGTCCCCGGCATACTCGTCATTCCGCAGCCGCAATCCGGCCGCGTTCAGCGCCTCGCGCAAAGCCTGCAACCCTTCCTCGGTGATTCGCTCGGCAGCGGCGGGATCGTAGCGCGCATTCACCACCTGCGCCAGGTCCACTGCCGCATGCCGCGCCATCGCGAATGTAAGTTTGGCTTGGCCGGGATGCACTCCCTCAATCCCAGTCAGCACCAGCGATGTCACGTCGAGCATGGTAGTCAACGCACCCACCCACGACTGATTGCTGTGCTGCGACCGAAAGAAACTTAGGACCGGATAAGAAATGTGGCTCTCCAGCAGTTCTGCCGCCCAGCGTTCCCAGTCGCGCAACACTTCGTCGAGAACCGACTGGTCAACGCCCGGATCGTCGGTCCTGCCCGACAATCGCAGCAATAATTCAGCGGCCGAAGGCGGCGAACCCGCGCGCGCATCCAGCATTGAAATTTGAATCTCCCGTCGTGAAAACGAAGTGTAGACCACCGGGATGTAGCCAATCACCACGCCAAGAAATGCGAAACCCATCCCAGCTTCAATCACCGAAAGAGCGCGTGCCGCTCCCGACGTTGGCACGATGTCGCCATATCCGAGCGTGAAAAAAGTTTCGCCGCTGTGATATAGGATTCGGCCAAACGTCAGCCGCTCCCCGCTCAACTGTTCATGGCCACCAATTCCGTACTGGATGAGAGCGAATCCGAAAATCAGCCCCGCGGCCCAGAACGCCAGCAGCATAATCAGCGACAGTGGACCGAAATACCCGAGAAAATTCTGCTGCCTGGAGGTCGTCTTGATCCGCCGCGCAATTCCCCGCCACGGAATCCAGGTACGCCGGTAGAACCACGCCGTCAGCTTGAAGTGCCGCGTTACGCGGCGCGGCAGCACCACCGTCTCAAACGCATCCAGCAGCACCACCCAGATGATGATGAGGCCAAACACGGTCCCCACCACACTGACGTGCGAATTGATGAACAGTGCCAAATCGAACCTCATCCCTCAAGCCAGGAATGAAATGTAGATGCGGCAGGAAGATTACCAGATTCGCCGTCAAAGACGTTCGGGATCAAAAAGAATTGGGGTTGTGGTGTGCACCGTGTGGAGCGGGCACTCCTGCCCGCTTGCCTGCAGCGCCACAAAAAGCAGCGGGCAAGAGCGCCCGCCCCACACCAGATTTACTGCGGCTTGGGAGGCGAAGCCTGTGGCTGCGCGGGAGGAGTCTGTCCGGGTGTCGTCGCTGGCGGAGTCTTGTGCTTCGCCTTCTTCTTCACCGCCGGCTTTTTCGGAGGCTCGTTGTCATCCACAACAGTTTTCTTAGGCGGAGTTGCCGGGATGGCCGCCTGCGCTGTCCTGAGGTCTGTACGCAGCCGCGTGATCTCCGATTCCTTGGCCGCCGAAAGCGTCTCAATCCGTCCCGCCAACTGCTTCCGCGCGCCCTCGAAGGTGCTCAGATCATTCGAGACCGATTGAAAATCGTCTTTTGATCCGAACCCACCTGTCACCTCCACCACATTTGCCAGCACGTCATACAGGGCATCGAGATTTCGATAGAGCTTAAAAGTCGACGGCAGATCTTCGGGCTTCGCCCGCAACTGCGAAATAATCTCTGGCAGCGCGCCCTGCAGGTTGCGTTGGATGGAATCCACATTCGCAAGCATCTGTTTCTTCGAGCCGCCGTCCATCTTCCAGCGCTCGATCCGCAACTTCCCCAAGTCGTCCTGGGTGCTCTTGGAAGCGCCCTCGAGCTGCGTCAGCATTCCATTCAGCTCCGTCATTGACGTGTACGAAACCGGCTGCGTTCCCTGGACGGGGCCCCCTTGGCCCACAGCGGGCGCAATGCACAGCGCCATGCAGAATGGAAAGGAGAGAGTTGCCGACAGAAAAGTGCGTTTCATTGTTTGCAGGGCGGTGGCGTTCGCAACGACTAAGGATACTACATTGTCCATATTGCTGTAGATGGCACCGTGCTTCACGCTTTCATCCGCGGCTCATTGGGAACTAGACTTGATCGCTGAACGAATCCCGCAATCGTACAATGGGACCATGAGGGGAACCAGCAGATTCCTTCCTGTTCCATTGCTCGCCGGGCTTTTATTCCTGTTGGCCGTTAGTACGCCTGCCCACGCCCAGGAGTTAGCCCGCCGCCTCATTCTCAAAGACGGTTCCTATCAACTAGTCACGAAGTACGAGGTCAAGGGCAATCGTGTGCGCTACATGAGCGCCGAACGCAATGAATGGGAGGAACTCCCCGAGTCTCTCGTCGATTGGCCTGCCACCGAAAAATACGAGAAAGACCGCGCTGCCGGCGCGACTGTGCCCGAAGCCGCGCAACTCGACAAGGAACTCGAACTGGAGCGGGAGCGCGAAGAAACACTGCTGCCGCAAGTCGCTCCCGGGCTGCGCTTGCCCGAGGATTCAGGCGTATTTCTGCTCGACAGTTTTCAGGGAGAACCGCAGCTTCTCGAGATCCAGCAGACCGCCGGCGACGTGAACCGCAACACGAAGGGCAATATTTTTCGCGGGGCCATTAATCCGGTCGCCGGCCTGAAACAAATTATCGAACTCGATGGCGCCCACGCGCCCGTTCAGGCTCATGTCGACGTTCCCTCGCTATACATTAAGTTCGATACCGACCCATCCTCCGCCATAGGTTCCAGTCACAGCGCCGAGTCCCCTCAACAACCCGAGCAGCCGCAACAGCCGGTTGCCTCGGCAGACCGTTTTCGCATCGTCCGCGCCGAAGTGAAAAATGGCAAACGCATTCTCGGAAACGTGAAACGCCAAGTCACCAAAGTGAGCGAGGAACAGCATCTAGTCAAGACCACAGCCACCCGCGTCAGCGGCGGTTGGCTGAAAGTCACTCCGCAAGAAAGCCTTGCACCCGGAGAATACGTCGTAGTCGAAATGATGCCGCAGGAAGAAACCGGCAAAGCCGGCATGAACCTCTACGTCTGGGATTTCGGCGTCAACCCGAAAGCCCCCGCCAACCCAAATCCCTGGAAACCCTCTACGCCAGAGCCAAAGTCAGTCCCTAATGCAAACTGAATCTGCAGCACCGCAAAAAATTATCAAGCACAAAACCAGAGCAGCTCTAGCTTTCCCAACCTTGCACCACGAAGGACACGAAGGTCCACGAAGGAAACTTTGACCATCGCGAGCGTTCGTGGTGACGGGTCTCCCGCATTTACCTTCGTGGTGAAGGCGCATGGCATCGAGATCAATCAGTGGTGGGGAAACCGGGTGGGCAGAGTCAATAAAATCCAGCCGCGGAGCGGCGCAATAATCTAGCCCAGCGCGTAAGCGCTGGGTAGGTGCACTAAAGGGAATGGAGTCCCGGAGGGACGATAGAAAAACGGAGGGTGCAAAGAACAAAAGACAGGTGTGAAACGTTAAGTCCGGCAACTGAATGCCCTATTCCTTCAACGTCCCGCGCTGGGCAATCCCAATATTATCGCGGCTGGAATTTTTCACGACATACATCATTCCATCCGCCTGCCGGATCACATCGTGCGCCGTGCGCGCATCATGCGGATACGTGGCTAGCCCAATCGACGCCCGCACATTCAGGTTCAATCCTTCTTCAGTGCAAAAACAGCTCGACCGCAGCGCATCGCGCAACCGTCGCGCCACCACCAGCGCCTGATCTTTTCCCGTCTGCGGCAACAGCACCACAAACTCATCTCCGCCGTAGCGAAAGGCAAAATCAATCAACCGCAGTTGCGCCTTGATCAAATATCCAATCTCAGCCAGCAATTTGCTCCCAATCAAATGCCCGTGCGTGTCGTTGACCGATTTGAAATGATCCAGATCAATAAACAGGATGCTAAATTCGTAACCGAACCGCGACGAGCGGTAAACCTCAGTGTCCAGCGTCTTGTACAAATGCCGCGCGTTATACAACCCCGTGCAATCGTCGGTAATAGTTAACTCTTGAATCTTCTCCACCCAGCGCGCATTCTCAATCGCAATCGCCGCGTAGTCGCACAGCGACTGCAGAAAGAACAGTTCCGCATCCTTGAACTGCTCCATATCCACATTCACTAACTGGATCACGCCCAACACCCGCAGCTTCGACCGCAGCGGCACGCAGATCACCGACCGTGTTTGCCACTGTGTGGCGTCGTCCACGCGGCTGGCAAAAAGTGGGTCGGTGTGTACATCCGGCACCACCCGCGCCTCTCCGTGTTTCGCCACCCATCCGGCAATTCCCTCGCCCATTTTCAGGCGCACGCTCTTCAGCGCCTCCGCCTTGTCGCCGACCGCGATCGCAAAGTAGAGTTCATCGCGACCTTCGTCTACCATCAGCAACGACCAGGTGTCGGGACGAAAATATTCCGCCATCTTGTCCATGATGGTCTGCAGAATCGAGTCGAGGTCCAGCGACGACGTGAGCGCCTTGGCCACGTCGTGAAAGATCGTCACTTCCTGATTCTGCCGCGTCAATTGGGTGCCGGCCTCAGGCATGCAGAAATTCCGTTTGTCCCTCGCTGGTACGGGTGGTGTTCAAAAATTATATTCGTCACTTTCGTGCAGCCGCAATGACCGTTGGTAACCAGTACCCCTAAAGCCAACCACCTCAACCCCTTCCACTCGTTCAGTTGTGGAGCGGGCACTCCTGCCCGCTGCCTTTGACGTTGCTCTTGCTCTTGCCCTTGCCCCTTGCCCTTGCCCCTGCTCTTGCTCCTGCTCTTGCTCTTGCCCTTGCCCCCGGGCTTCTCCTTTCTAACCGCAATGGCATATCCTTATCAGTTCAAGGACGAACATGAAACCGAACCATCTCCGCTCCGCCGCCCTAACTCTCGTAGCCGCTGCGATTTCCTTCCCAGCATTTTCGCAAACGGCTGCCACGCAGCCCGATCCCAAATCTGTCCCAGTAATCGACGGCGGAATCGGCACCTGCTCCGCCGACTTCACCATCAACGATCCCGCCGGCGCCCCGGTTTATGCCGCCAAAATCAAGGTCCATATCGCTTACGGATTCATGTATGCCCGCAAGCTCGACCTCGAAGTCGGCACCAACGCTGACGGCAAGGCCCGCTTCACCGGCATTCCGGATCGCGTCAAGCATGGCCTCTTTTTCGAAGCCTCCGAAAGCGACCGTACCGCGTCGGCCTTCGACGATCCGGCTACCACTTGCAAAGCACAATTCACCCTGGTCCTGCGCAAAAAACCCTAAGATTTTTGGGTGCCTTATCCTTGTCGCGTTTTTTGCGGCAGGGTGGGGTATTTTCTGGTTACCTTCTCCTAGTCCTCATGACGGTGGCGCGCCCGTTCCTCTTGTCCTATGATGTTCCCGTCGTCACTCGGGCGAAATTCGCCCTGGGAACAGAAAAACGTGGGCGAATTCGGAGACAAATTTCGCAAGGCGCGCGAGAAAAAAGAAATCTCGCTCGATGACGTTTCCAACGTCACCAAGATTAGCGCGCGCATGCTTCGCGCCATCGAAGAGGAACACTTCGACCAACTCCCTGGCGGCGTCTTCAACAAGGGATTCATTCGCGCCTACGCCAAGCATCTCGGCCTCGACGCCGAGGAATCTGTCACCGACTATCTCGCTTGCCTGCGCCAGGCGCAAATCGACGCCCACGAAGTTTGGGAGCCGGAGCCGGTTACGCGTTCGGGTTTGTCCGCTCCCGTCGCGGCCCGGCCAAGGCGAGTCGCGGTCGAACCCGTCAAACCTGCTGCTAAATCGCACGCGCCCGTACAAGTCGAGGAACTCCCAAACCTGCAACTTCCGCGCGCGGAGCACGTTCGCCCCGCGCAAAAAGATTTTGGCGGATCCTCCAGTCCCGACATTCCCTGGAGAATCATCGCCGTCGCCTCGGTGGTCGTCCTACTGGCGGCGATCCTCTGGATTCGACACTCCCACCGCGCGCGCACGGCGGCCACGGTGGCAGCGCCTTCCCAGCAGGCCATTGCGCCAGTCGCAAGCGCCGCTCCGCCCGTGCCCATCACCCCACCAGCCGCCAAGCAGCAATCGAAGCCTGCACCGTCCACAACTGCGAATGCGCCGGCTACAGCATCAGCGCCGGCTCCAAAATACCAGCCGCAGCAAATCACTCATCCCGCGGCCGCGGTGTCCACACCCAGTTCGCCGGTGGTCACCGAATCGAAAGATGTAACCACGCGAACGTTCGGCAAGCCCGCGGCAGCGGCGCCCGCTAAACCGGCCGCGTCTCTGTCGCTTGTGATTCGCGCCCAGGAAACTTCCTGGATCCGCGTCCAGGCCGACGGCCAGCAAGTCAGCCAGGAAACTCTCATCGCCCCGGCTGACTCCTCCATTCGCGCTGGCCACGAAATCGTTGTCCGCATCGGCAACGCCGCCGGAGTCAGTTTCGTCTTCAATGGCCAGGAAATTCCTGCCAACGGCGCCGAAGCCGAAGTCAAAACCTTCGTCTTCGATGCCAACGGCATGCGCGTCGTCCCCTCCGCCCCGCTCCCCGCTACGGACCGCTAAGCACGAACTGCGGTAATTCCCATCTTCCGTCACGCCCTGCCTACGGTATCGTCAAAAACATCCTAGGGAATGCACCTGATAGCTGGCACCGTGCCGCAAGTCGATAATCCGTCCATCCCAAAGCAATCGATGCCGCTCACCGTCGAATGCGATAAAAAAAGGTGCCGGCATGCAAGCTCCCCCCTTTAGTCTCACGCTGTTATTCGGTTTTGCTGCGCTCTGCAACGTTGCATTCGCAACTACGCCGGTCGTGAACGTCACCTCTCCCATCAATGGTTCGCAAGACAGTTCCCCGGTACACTTCACAGCTTCGGCCAGCAGCCCAGCGTGCTCGAAGGGCATTGCCGCGATGCGTATCTATATCGCGCCGGGTGACGGCGTTTACACCGTCGATTCCAACAAGTTGGATACGAATATCAACATGGCCCCTGGCTCCTACCAAACCGTAGTGCAAGCCTGGGACAACTGCGGAGGCGTCGGCAAGACCGCAGTCAACATAACCGTAACCAGTAACCAATTGCCTCTGCCGAAATTTCTTTATTCCTCCGATTCCAAAGCCAATCGGGTTTATGAATACCTGATTAATCCTTCAACCGGAGTAATCCATCCGACCACGCAGGTTTACGCGGCCACGGGTTCAGTTCCGGCAAGGATGGCGTCCGACCAGGGCGGCTTTCGCCTGTACGTCGCCAATACTGGATCAAAGAATATTAGTGGTTATTTCATCAATCGCAGCAACGGCAGTCTGCAGCCGGTGCCTGGTGCTCCTGGCCCGGTTGTGGGCTTCCCAACTTCCATTGTGGTGCACCCTTCGGGCAAATATGTGTACGTCACCTCTACCGTGAATGGCCAGCAGAACTTCATTTACGTATTCGCGGTTGAGAGTGACGGAGCTTTAGTTCCGGCGCCCGGATCGCCATTCACCTCGCAATATCAGCCAACGACAGCCGTGATTGATTCGACGGGTAACTTTTTATATATCGCCACCATCAATGATCCCTACGTCGAGGGATACCGAATCAACACCAGCGACGGAGCATTAACTCCGCTGCCCGGCGAACCTTATGTTCTGCCCGGCGAGCAAAGCAATTGCAGTCCTGGAGCTTTGGACCTTTCGTTTGCCCAAAAGGGCCAACATCTCGTCGTGCCGGAATTATGTGACGGAGTGATTGCCGTCTACAACGTTAATTCCAGCACCGGAGAGTTGACGAACGCGCCTGGCTCTCCTGTTGTGGATCCGCCGCCGGCTAGCTATCAGCCCGTCGATCTCGAAGCAATCTCTGTCGATCCTTTGAACCGGTGGTGGTATTTGTACGAGACTTTTCCCAGCGAAATCCCCGGCGGAGACTTGGCCACGTTCACCGCGCAGCACGAGGCCGAGAGGACTGGACAGAACTGCGGCGACATAGTTCGTGCCGATCCTTCCGGCAAGTTCGTTTACGCCATTGGCAACACCACTGGGAATGGAGTTTGCGGCGCTTCGCCGGGAGCAATCTTGGGATTTGCTGTCAATCAGTCGAACGGTTCTTTGACTCCTTTACCCGGCTCCCCGTTCCCGTCTCCCACTTCAGACGACGGCTCCGACGGATTGGTGGTGACCCACTAGTCGGAATCGAGGCCACCAGTCGGGAACTCGGCACTGGCTGGTGGCCCTTGCTTCTGATCTTGCCGGCACCACCAACAAGGTGGGCGCCCCGCTCTTCGCGCGCTTTGCCAAGGGCACGAACGGCCTACTTAATTCCTCCTCCCCTGTCCACTCCCGAACATCTCCACCCAATTTCGAACACTAAAAACCCTCCCAACAATTTGTTTTCCCCTGAAAACTGAACGCCTTGCCGACCTTCGAATTGGTGACAGACGTGCCTCTCCCTCGTCCATCATCGCGGGGGAAATCGTCCATGCACACGTTGCTTCAGGACTTCCGCTACTCACTCCGGCAGCTGCGAAAGAATCCGGGATTCACCCTCACCGCCGTCATCTCGCTCGCCCTCGGCATCGGGGCCACCACTGCGGTGTTCAGCGTCATCTACGCCATCCTAATGAACCCTTATCCTTACGCCGCCCCCGACCGCATGGTCCACATGCGCCTCGCCACCAAAGCGAACGACGATATGTCTTTCGGCCTGAACGGCGCGCAGTGGCAGCAAATCCGCAAGGCGCCGGTCGTTGAAGACGCATTCATGGTCGAAGATTGGAACCTCACCGTCACCGGACGCGATCTGCCGGAGGACCTCAATGGCGTTTACATGAGTTCCAACAGTTTTAACTTTCTGGGCGTCCCTCCGGCACTGGGTCGCGGGTTGATCCCCTCCGACGCGATCGACGGTCATGAGCCTCAGCCCGTCGCCGTGCTTGGCTACAAATTCTGGCAGCGCCATTTCAACTCCGACCCCGCCGTGCTCGGCCAGAATCTGCAACTCGTTCGCAAAAACTACACCATTGTCGGCGTCGCCGCTCCGCGCTTTAC
>DATBEI010000060.1:0-3632 GCA_036269595.1 Candidatus Sulfotelmatobacter sp. | reverse complement strand
CGGAATCCCAATCAGCCCGTTGGATGCGATCAACGGAGCTGACGAATCTCCACATTAAGCTGAGCTTTGTGCAGCTGTTGAGCCAACGGCCACTTGTCTGGAAAGGCGACTTTACGGCCATGTGGCTCGCGTTCCATTGTCGGTGAGTGCGCTAGCAGCCCGTGGTGCAAGCAGCGAGTTCCCGATATGTTCTGGTGCGAGCCGGGAAGCCGATTTGACAAGCAAGATCGCGCGCGGAGCCGTGATTGTGCCTGTGCAAGGCCGTTCCCGGCTCTGACGCCTCATGAAGGCTGCGAACAGGAACAAAAACAGACTCTTTGCCCGGTTGTACTACTCCCGCGGAGTGCCGGCGCCCAGCAGTCGGGGGCCACCTCACTTTGCTAAACGGACCTGCTCCGCTGTTTCCAGAATTCTTGCAAAGGTTTCGTGGTCTTCCCACAGTTCTGAATAGACAAATTCCGCAGCGGAACTGCGATGAATTGCTGTCCCATAGCCTTGACAGCATTGAAGACAATTCCTTTATGAAGGAAAGCGTTGGCCCGATCAATATAGGGACCGAAGGCAGCAATGTAGGGTATTTTCAGTCTCTCTCAATCTCTTCGCCAACTCGATGAAAAGACTTTTCATTGCGACTGTGCGGAAAAGCCCGCGACCAAGGGTGCCACGGGCTCTTCTGGTTGCGGAGATTTACTTCGCTACAGCCATCTCTTCCACGGGAATGCCAATCCCCTTGGCGACGCCTTCTCCATAGGCAGGATCGGCGCGGAAAAAGTGACAGAGCTGCCGCTCCTGGATGTGGCGCGGAGCATGCGAAAGGCTGCCGCTGATGTTGCTGATCAGCCGTTCCTTTTCGTCCAGCTTCATCAGGCGGAAGAGGTTGCCGGCCTGCGTGTAATAGTCGGACTCATCGCGATGGTTGTGGCGCGCGACGGTTCCGGTGATTGGCTTGGGACGCTCGATGTAGCGTGGATCCTGGGTCGGGCCGCCAAAGCTGTTCGGCTCGTAGTTGGGCGCTGAACCGCCGTTACCATCGAAGCGCATGGCTCCGTCGCGGTTGTAGGTGGCAAAAGGACACTGCGGACGGTTGACTGGGAGTGAGTCGTAGTTGACGCCTAGCCGATAGCGGTGCGCGTCAGGGTACGAAATGAGCCGCCCCTGTAACATCTTGTCCGGCGAGTAGCCCATGCCGGGAACGGTGTTGCGCGGCTCGAAAGCTGCCTGCTCAACTTCAGCGAAGTAATTCTCGGGGTTGCGATCGAGGGTCATCTCTCCGACTTCGACGAGCGGGTAATCGTCGTGCGGCCAGACCTTGGTGAGATCGAACGGGTTGATGTGGTAGGTTTCCGCTTCGGCTTCGGGCATGATCTGCATGCAGACTCGCCACTTGGGGAAGTCGCCGTTCTTGATCGCCCCGAAGAGGTCGCGTTGCGCGTAGTCAGGATCTTCGCCGCGCATCGCATCGGCTTCTTCGCCCGTGAAGTTCTTGATGCCTTGCTTGGTCTTGAAGTGCCATTTCACATAGAACAGCTCGTTCTTGTCGTTGATGAGTGAGTACGTATGGCTGCTGAAGCCGTCCATATGCCTGTAGCCGTCCGGAGTGCCGCGATCGCTGAAAAGAATGGTCACCTGGTGCAGCGACTCGGGTGAAAGTGAAAAGAAATCCCACATCATGGTCGGCGACTTGAGGTTGGTTTGCGGGTCACGCTTCTGGGTGTGGATGAAGTCACCGAACTTGAGCGGGTCCTTGATGAAGAAGACCGGTGTGTTGTTGCCGACCAGGTCCCAGTTGCCTTCTTCGGTGTAGAACTTAATGGCGAAGCCGCGCGGATCGCGCTCGCTGTCGGCGGAACCCTTCTCGCCGCCCACGGTGGAGAAGCGGATAAACAAGGGCGAGGTCTTGCCGAAGTTTTCGAAGAGCTTGGCGCTGGTCCATTTGGCCATGTCGGGGTTAGTACAGACAAGATGGCCGTGGGCTCCCGAACCCTTGGCGTGGACGACGCGCTCGGGAATGCGCTCGCGGTTGAAGTGGGCCATCTTTTCAAAGAGAAGGAAATCTTCGAAAACGACCGGGCCGCGTGGGCCAACGGTGAGCGAGTTTTGATTGTCACCAACCGGACGGCCTGCGTCCGTTGTCATCGTCTTGCGTACTTTGTCAGCCATGTGATCCTCCAGGATCGTGAGAGATAAAAGGTGGTTGTATGCCATGGAAACCGGACCTGCTCCCACGCGGGAAGCAGATCCGGAAGTGGTTGCGAACGAAGTGATGGACGCCGGCAGGCTGCTGCGGACTGCCGACGCGGAGGTAAAGCACGCTACTTATCCTGGCAGGCCGCCGGTCACGCAACTTGCGCTTGCTCTTGCGGTTGATGCCTTGAATCTGCTCGCTGAACTTCTTCACGTTCGGCTGGATTCAGTGCCTTGAAAGCGCCCGCCGCCCCCGCAGCGCCAGCAAATTCAGCCACCAGGTAAATCCAGATATGCGCCCAGGACGACAGCCCCATAACAGAGATCCCCACCGCAACCGCTGGGTTAAAGACCCCACCGGAGATGTTGCCGACGGCGAACGCCCCCACCAGCACCGTGAATCCGATCGCCAGCCCATAGAAAGAATTGCCCGATGTGCCCTTGGCCGTAGCGACATTTAGCACGACGTAAACCAGCGCAAAAGTAAAAAGAAACTCGGCCAGAAGCGCTGGTATGGTTGCCGGTTGGAGCGGTGCGAGAGCGGCCCCTCCCTTAAAGAACTTGACGACCAAGGCCGCGAGCACAGCGCCCATGATCTGAAAAATCATGTACGGAGCTACATCTTTGGCCTCGCACTTCCCGCGCAGCCAGACGCCCAGCGTAACCGCCGGATTGAAATGCCCTCCGGAAATATGCCCGCCCGCAAAAATCATCACCATGAGCGCGGAACCGATTGCCAGCGGTGCGAGCGGACCGGCACCGTGGCCGATGACTGTGCACCCAATAGTCAGAACCAGAAAAAAGGCTCCAATAAATTCAGCGACGTACTTGTTCATAAACAACCTCCTTCGACTCCCGATTGAGACGCCTTTAGCTGACTGCGATCTGTGGCAGACCGTGGGGTGATGCCAGAGCGCCGTATCCATGCGAAGGGCAAAAGAACCTTGCAAATCTGGGTGTTCGAGTGGCCCTGGCACGTATGAGCAAGAAGCAGTCAATCGCAGTTTTTGGTAATCGTTTGCGTGTGCCAGGTGAGTTTCTTGCTGCACCGGTACTCGGACATAGGGCTGTTGACTTCATTCATGCGATTGTCATTTTTCGAATCTCCTCACGCTCCGGTTTCACCTTGTTCAATTTGAAAGGCGGATGCTCATGCGGCGTCCAGTTTCGCCGCGCGCTCGACCACCACTCGTGAAATAAACCGATCACTCGACCGCGAGGCACGGGGATGTCAGGGCCAAGACGGACGTGATCATAGGCCTGGTAACGCCAATCGAATGCGGGTGCTGCTACGACATTCGCGTCCGTAATGGCTGAGGGGTAGCTGTTGGGTTTGAAATTCTGGCCGGCTTCAATTAGTAGAACGCGGCGTTGCACATCGGCGCTCAGTCCCGCAGCGAGAACTGCGCCCTCCGAGCCACCGCTTATAATGATGATAGTAATGTCGT
>DATBEI010000288.1:0-9661 GCA_036269595.1 Candidatus Sulfotelmatobacter sp. | reverse complement strand
TCCGTCAGGAAAATTTACAGAAAAATCCGCAGGCAGATATCTGCGCTGCACCCGGGGTCGCACACTCTGCCCGCGTGGAAAGGCTTCACAAAAATTACAGGAGTAATAGCGGAGAAGACGTGTACGAATTATCTTAACGTGCCGGCAAGAAGAATAGCAACGCGCCCTCGAACCGGCGGAAAAATCATGCGACTCGCGACGCCCTATGCCAATTGTCATCCTGACCGGAGCCGTTTTTCAGGCGAAGGGAAGGATCTCAGCAGGCACAAGCCCGGCGCGTGAGCCTTGCAAATTAGTATTAGAACCATCTGAAATTTCGGGAGACTGGTAGGCGCGGCAGGAATCGAACCTGCAACCGCCGGATTAGAAATCCGATGCTCTATCCGTTTGAGCTACGCGCCCCCGAAGACTAGCAAATCATTTTAGCAAGGACGCATTCCATCCGAAGCGCACAAAACCGCGGCCGACCGGCCTCGCAAGACCTGAAATTACTTTTGCATCAGAACGCCGCTGTACTCTGCCAAGCCGGACGGTTGGGATGTGGTGGAGCGCTCCCCCCAGACCACTCCAACCACATCCACACACAAAACCGTGAGAGAAGCGATTATACGATACGAAATTGAGCGGATACCAAACCGCCTTTCCACGGCCCGGAATTACCGTTCTTTCCCCTTCCGCACCTCACCTTCCTGGTTGGACGCGGTGACAACGCCGATCGCTGTACGGCAAGATAAGGATGCGATGGCGAACCCTTGTCCCTATCAACGTCTAGCAAGAGGTAGGCGCGGAACAGGAGCGCCAAGCATGTGAGGTAGCCGACTTGCCACCCGTGACGAGGGCACGCAATCCGGCTAACCGACTAGAAGAAATGGTGGGCGCTATAGGATTCGAACCTATGACTTCCACCGTGTGAGGATGGCACTCTACCGCTGAGTTAAGCGCCCACTGTGATGCGGTAAGTTCATCATTATACACACGTTCCGGCAGAGGATTTTGCTCGGCCCCGGTCTCGCAGTCGAAAAATCCCGCCCTGGCGGAGAGATTTGTGCGCGGGTTTAATGCTGAGGCCTCGCACTCCCCGGCGGCTGCGCTCCCGCCCCACCCTGCAGCTTCTGGAATTCCTGCATCTCGCGCTGCGCCTCCGCCGTCTTGCCCTGCTTCCGATAAATCCCGGCCAGCCCGAAGTGCGCCTGAGCCGCCAGCGCGCTTTCTTTTTCGACCGACAAAAGTTTCGTCCATTCCTTCTCCGCCGCCGCGCTGTCGCCGTCAAGCGACGCGGCCTTGCCCAGCGAATAGAGCGTCTCCGGCATGTCGGGCATCAACTTGTCGGCGCGCTCAAGTTCGGCCCGCGCGTCGTGCACTTTGCCTTCTTCCAGCAGCGCCACTCCCAACCGGTAGACGGCCTCGGCGTTTCCGGGCTGCAGCTTAGTTTGCGCGCGAAACTGTTCTTCCGCTTTGTCCCACTGGAACGCGCCGGCATACACCTCGCCTAACTCCAAATGAACTTCGGGAATGTCCGGCTGCAAGCGCAACGCGTCGGTATACTCCTTCTCCGCTTGCGGCATCTGGCGCAGCACGAAATAGTTTTCGCCCATCGCCTGATGCGCCCGCGCCGAATCGGGATACGCCGTCACCAGCGTGTCGATCGACTGCTTGGCCAGCAATCCGCTGGCACGGCCCAGGTAATACAAAATATCGGGATCGTTGGGACGCGCCGCCAGCGCCACTTGCAGATTCCCGACCGCCTCCGCAAACTGCCCCGCCTGGATCTGCGCAATTCCCAGCGCGGTCTTTTCATCCGCACGCTGCAAATGCGGAATCGCCTCGGCTGCATAGCCCTCGATCAGCAACGAATACCCGAGCAACTGGTGAGCCGGCTTCGAATCAGGCGCAATCTCCACGGCATGCTTCAGCGGCGCGATCGACGCCGCGAAATCGTGCTTCTCCATGTACGCCTGGCCCAGGCTGATGAATCCGTCCGCAAACGCAGGATCAAGTTCGGTGACCTTGCGAAACTCCGCGATCGCCGCGTCGAACTGCCGCTGTTTGTCAGCGGCAATCCCCGCCTGCATATGCTGCGCTACTTCCGGCGAGGGAGTCTGCAGCGCCAACCACAACAGTAAGATTGCGCGGATCACGGTTTTTCCGGCTCCCGAACTTCCAGAAACTGATCGGCATGAACGTCGTTCAGCGTCTGGTGAATACCCGACGGCCACGCGATCTCGATTTTCGCTTTGTCCGCCGATCCCAACCCGAAGTGAAGGCGCTTGTCGCTGGAGGAGAGATAGCCGACGGTCGCGGTCGCGAACCGCGTCTGCCCATTGACCTGCACGCGCGCGCCGTATCCGTCGCGGTTGCTGCGTGTGCCGCGCAGCGTAACCGTCAGCCAGTGCTGCTTGCCCCCGCGATTCATCAGCACCTGCGGATGCCCGCCCAGACAGCTCATCACCACATCCTGCCAGCCGTCATTATTCAAATCGCCGAATGCTGTTCCGCGCGCCGCCAGTGGCTCGGTCACTCCTGTCTCCACGCGCTCGAACCGGTTATTGCGATTCACAGCCAGCAGCGGCAGTTGCTTGTAGTGCAGCGACGGGTCGATGCTCTCTACGTTGTCGAGCACATGGCTTTGCGCCACAAATAAATCTTTCCATCCTTCATTGTGAAAATCTTCCAGCCCAATGCCCCACCCCGAAGTTCCGCTGGATAGCGCTCCCAGCCCGGTTTCCAGGCTGCGGTAGCGGAACGATCCATCCCCCTCATTGTGATACAAAGCGTAAATCTCCCGAGGCAGCAACGTCACCATGATGTCCGGGCGGCCGTCGTTATCATAGTCCTGAAAAACTACGCCCATGCCCGACATGCGCCTGCCATCTTCCGACAGAGCCGCTCCCGCCTCCAGCGCCTGCTCGGTAAAAGTTCCGTTCCCGTTGTTGTGATATAGATACTGCTGCATCCCGTCATTCGACACAAAGATGTCAGTGAATCCGTCGCCATCGTAGTCGGCGAATCCCAATCCCAGCGCCCGCCCCTTCTTGGCCGCAATCCCCGAGCGCTGGCTCACGTCGGTGAAGGTTCCATCCCCATTGTTGTGATAAAGAACGTTCGTCGTCGGAGGAAATTCCTCGGGCGGACAATATGTATGAAAACTACCTCCGCAGTCTTTGCTGTGCTTGGTATCCCACTCCATGTAGCGGGTGACGAAAAGATCAAGTTTCCCGTCGTTGTCGTAATCGAAGAACCCGGCCGAAACCGACCAGCCTCCTGCCGCCACGCCCGCCTTCGCAGTCACATCGGTAAAAGTTCCGTCGCCATTGTTGTGATAAAGAATATTTTTTCCGTAGCTGGTCACGTACAAGTCCGGATACCCGTCATTATCATAATCACCGACGGCTACGCCCATGCCGTAGTTCCCGTCTCCCGCGTTCGACAAGCCGGCTTTCTCGGTCACATCGGTAAAGCTTCCATCCTTGTTCTGACGAAACAGCCGGTTCCAATACCGTGGATCATGTCGATCGAAATTATCGGTCGGGGGCAAAGGGCTGGTAATTCGGCCACCGTTCACCAGAAAGATATCTAGCAACCCATCGTTGTTATAGTCCAGCAACGCCACTCCCCCCGGCATGGTTTCGATCAAGTACTTTTGAGGAGTGGGGGAGTTTTCGAGCGTAAAATCCAGGCCACGCGGCGAGGCGACCTCAAATACGGGCGCGGTCGCCGCCGCAGCCAGCGCAATTAAGATCAAACCCGCCGAGAGGCGCAAAAACATTTTGATCAAATGGAAATTCCTTCGCACCTAGCATATCGCGATGTCTGTGATTAGGGTCACCGAGTCGAGCAAAACATTGTGTTGTTCCGTTTCGGAACCAGCGCACCCCTGAGCATTACCCGCACGTTACAATAAGCATTTTCTTCTTGACAGTCGTCATCGCCCTCGACCAGAATCCGGCCACCTGCAAATTCTGCATTGGAAAGAGATGTCTATGCCCAGTCGCATATTCGGAACAATTCTTGCTTCGCTATTACTCGTTTTCTCCGCCACTTCTTCCCTCTATGCACAAAGCACCTACGGCTCGATTTCCGGCACGGTCACCGATCCTTCCGGGGCTGCGATTACCGGGGCGACCGTAACCCTGACCAGCCTTAGCACCTCGGAGAAGCGCACGCAAGTGAGTGGCGATGACGGCCACTATACGTTTGTGAACCTCTTCCAAGGGCAATATCGCGTTGACGTCGAGAAGCAGGGATTCAAGCATTTCGACCGCCCCTCCGTCATTGTTGAAGTGCAGCAAGATACGCACGTCGACGCTGTGCTTCCGGTCGGTCAGGTCAGCGAAACCGTCGAAGTGTCAGCCGAGACGCCGCTGCTGCAGACCGAATCGTCCTCATTGGGTCAAGTCGTCGAGCAGCGCAAGGCCAACGAACTCCCTCTGAATGGACGCAACATCTTCAACCTGATTACGATCTCTCCGGCAGCCGTGGCACAAGGTGGCTCCGGTGGATCGCCGGTCGGCCAGAACCCCTTCAGCTGGGGCAACTACCAGATCGGTGGTTCCTTTGCCAATCAGGGTGCCGAGTATCTCGATGGTCAGCCCTTGAATATCGGCTATATCAACCTGCCCATCATCATTCCTACACAGGATTCCGTCGGCGAGTTTAAGGTGCAATACAGCAACCTGGGCGCCGAGTGGGGCAAGTTCTCCGGCGGCGTAACTAACCTCAGCACCAAATCGGGAACAAACGCCTGGCACGGGTCAGCCTACGAGTTCTTCCGCAACAAGGTTCTCAACGCCAACGAATACTTCAACAAGCAAACCCAGCTAGCGAACGGTAAAAAGAATGAAGCGCCGCCCTGGACCCAGAACCAGTATGGCTTCGAAGTAGGCGGCCCGGTCATCAAAGAAAAGACATTCTTCTACGTCAGCTGGGAGCAATACCGGCAGCGCACGGGACAACCTTTCACCACGACTGTCCCGGTGCCCGCCATGCTAAATGGGGACTTCTCGTCCCTGTGCACCACTGGTTTCAGCGCGGGAGTGTGTACTAGCCCCGCTGGCACGATCTACGACCCATTCTCGGTCGGCGCGACCGGCGCGAACCCTCGCAAGCCCTACGGTCTGGATGCTGCTAACCCCACTTGCCTGGGCAATTGCATTCCCAGCGCGGAATTCAGCAAGGCGGGGATGACAATGTGGCAAAAGTACTACCCGGCGCCGAACCTTGCCGGCACGATTAACAATTATCTGAGTGTCGCGCCTGGTGGTGGCAATACCAACGAGTTCGTGGCGCGCGGAGATCAGAACATCACCAGCAATACCCGCTTATTCGGAAGATTTTCCTATTTCGGCTTGACCGATCTGCCGCTGGATCCGCTAGGAACCGGTCTCTGCCTTGATCGCTGCGCGGAGAAATATCACAGCAAGCTGCTCGTCTTCGGCGTGAACCACTCGTTCACTGCCACAACCATTCTCGATGTCAACTTCGGGGGCACCCGGTTCGTCTATGGACGGCAACCCCTCCTTTCCGGCTACGATCTGACTGCGCTGGGCTGGCCCGCCAGCTACAACTCTCCACCAAGCGCGATGCGCACTCCGCCTACACCGGAATTTCCCTTCCCGAACGACGTCGGCCATTCCCAAGGCAATAGCGCGATCGGCGATCACAACACGCAATACAACGTAACTCCCGCGTTTACTCTGATTCGCGGAAAGCACACCATCCAGACCGGCGCCCAGTTTGAGTACGGATTGGATAACTACTTCCAAACCAACATCGCCAGCGGCGCCTTCGGCTTCCAGGGAAACTGGACGTCGTCCACCCCAACTGCTACCGACGGTTCGGGATTTCCATACGCCGACTTTTTGTTGGGAGTAGCGCTGAACCAGGGCAGTTTCGCCGGCAACCAGACCGAAGGCGTAGCTCAGGTTCCTGCCCAGACCAAGGGCTTGCAAGTCTACCGCGCGCTGTATGCGGATGACACCTGGCACCTGACCACTAAGTTCACACTCAACCTGGGCTTGCGCTATGAATTGCAAGGAACTTGGTCCGATGCCTACAACCGGCTCAGCTATTTTGATCCCAGCGCAACCAATGCCACGGTGACTGGTTGCCCAAGCGGAGCCTGCCCTGGCGATGCCTTCCTGGTCCAGACCGGCCGGAACGGCAGCCGCAACAACATCCCTATGGACAAGAAGGCATTTTCTCCTCGTCTTGGCTTTGCCTATGCCTTGGATTCGAAAACTTCCATCCGCGGCGGATATGGCATCTTCTACATTCCGAACTATGTCTCCTTCGGTTTGAACCCAGACAACGATGTGGTGAATCTCGCTAATACTGATTTCACGGCAACCACCAACTCGTACCTCACCCCATTCAGCACGTTGGATGGAAACAACTGCACTCTGGGGGCCACGCCGGGCGCTCCAACCTGCGCCCAGCCCGGCCCGTTCGGATCGGCTGGCATCCTCTTGCCGCCCGGCCGCAATTTCTCCGGATTGCCGGCTACCCCCAACGTTTCCAGCTTCGTTGCATCGCAAAACGGTCCGACGCTTGCTCCTTACTTCGGTTTGAACGGGCACAGCAACCCAAAGTATGGGTATGTTGAGCAGTGGAATTTCGACATCCAGCGTCAATTGCCCGCCGGCTTCTTCGCGGATGTCGCGTATGCCGGTTCGCACGGTGTGCATCTGCAGCAGTACTCAACCAACGTCAACCAGATCGGCGATTCCTTCGTGGCCCAGGCCGCAAGTCAATACAGTGCCGCGGCTCCGGGCTGTGCCTCCTCCTCGACCCCGATCGCATGCGCAAACGCGGCTGTAACCATTAATCAACCAATCGCGAATCCGCTGGTCGGCAGCCCCAATGCCACTCTCGCGCTGCCCACGCTTTCAAACCAGGGCCAACTCGACCGTCCGTATCCGCAATACCTCGGAATGAGCTTGGCTGGCTACGGTTGCTGCGGCAGCAGTTACAACTCGCTGCAGGTATCGGTCACCCGCCGGTTCGCAGGCAACGGCACCATGCTGGTGGCCTACACCAACGCTAAGCTCATGAGTAACACCGATACGCTTACCAGCTGGCTGGAAGGGCCAACCGGTGGTGTTCCGGGAGTGCAGGACTGGAACAACCTGAAGGGAGAGAGGTCGCTCTCAGCTCAGGACGTTTCACAACGCCTGGTCATCAGCTACGTTCTCGATCTTCCCTTTGGGCATGGCAAGGCGTATGCCAGCAGCCTGACGGGAGTTGCGAACGGCGTGGTTTCCGGTTGGGGTGTGGATGGCATCACCACTTTCCAACGCGGTTTCCCGCTAAAGATTAGCTGGGCTGGTCCTTCAACGTCATTGGAAAGCGGCAGTTTTGGGGTTTCGAACATTAGACCTGATGTTGTTCCGGGATGTAACAAGAAAGCGGGCGGCTCAAAGCTGACCGAGTATTTCAACACCAGTTGCTTCGCCGCACCGCCAGAGTGGGGCTATGGCAATGAATCGCGGGTTGACGGAAGCCTCCGTGGACCGGGAATCAACAACTTTGACTTCGCGATCTTCAAGCGAACCAATATTGGAGAGAGGATGGGGATTGAGTTCCGCACGGAATTCTTCAACATCTTCAACCATCCTTATTTCTCGCAGCCCGCAACCGGTTACGCAGGCAGCCCGACAGCCAACGGATTCGGCCAAATCACGTCAACCATCGCAGGCGGCGTGGCTTCGCCCGAACGCCTGATTCAGTTTGCTTTGAGATTCCAGTTCTAACCTGCTGGTTTCCGAGCCGGATTGGGTCTCGCCCAGTCCGGCTTTTTTTGTCTATCGCGAACCTGTAATCTCAGCTCACTATGAGAACCCTCCAGACCCTCGACTTCGCCGATGCCAAGCGCGCTGTTGACCTGATCGTTGAAAAACTTTCGCAGATGCAGAAAGCCGCAGTGGTGGCCATCGCGGACGTTCACGGCGACTTGATTTACCTCGCTCGCATGGACGGCGCGCCCGTCGCCTCCATTCAGGTCGCCATGAATAAAGCCTGGACCGCGGCCCGGGAGCGTAAGCCCACCAAGGACATTGGAGACAAAGTCAAACATCCGGAAAAGGGTCACGACATTGCCTACTACGGCGACCCCAAATACGTAGGCTGGGGCGGCGGCATTCCCGTCACGAAAAACGGCCAAGTCGTCGGCGCAGTCGCGGTCAGCGGCCTGTCCTCGATCGAAGACGTAGCCTTGGCAACTCTCGGCGTGGACCTGATCGCGGAATCTTAAAGGTGGCCAACGCAGGCGCGCGCCACTCCCGCAGATTTCTGGTTTAATATCGACACGAAAATTGTCGGCGATCTCTTCAGCGCCCCCACGGAGCGCCAGTAGCGTACCGGAGACTGCAAATGCAAAAGAAGATGATCCGTTTGCTTGCTTTGGCATTTTTTGTGTCGTTTGTCTTAGCCTTCGCGACCGTTGATGCGGAAACGCAGACTAAGACTACCTATCCCACGATGGCTCCTCTCGATCAATATTTGATCTCCGACGTGCATTCTGAAATCGCTCTGGCGCGCAGCGCCGCCCCGGCCTCCATTTCGGATGCAGCCGAAGTAATGGTGCTGGGCCCACAGGGATACTCGTCCGCAGTGAAGGGCACGAATGGTTTTCTCTGTTTGGTGGAACGATCATGGGGCGCCGCCACCGATGATCCGGAATTCTGGAATCCCAAAGTGCGCGCCCCTATTTGCTTCAACCCGCCCGCTGCAAGAACCTTTGTGCCCATCTTCCTCATGAAGACCAAACTCGTGGTGGCAGGTAAATCGAAGGCCGAGATTGTCCAGGCCACCGCCTCAGCGCTGGATAAGAAGGAACTCCCCGCATTGGATCCCGCAGCAATGTGCTTCATGTTGTCGAAGCAGCAGTACTTAAACGACCGCGGTATGCACTGGCATCCACATCTCATGTTTTTTGTTCCAGGGTACGCTTCGAAAAGCTGGGGAGCAAATCTGCCGGGCTCGCCGGTTATAGCGGCGAATGACCCTGAAGAGCGCGCGACCATTTTTCTAGTCACGGTCGGGAAATGGTCCGATGGAACACTAGCTGCGCCCTAGTGTTGTGTCCTTGAAATTCGTGGCATTGAAATTCGTGGCATAAATAAGCCCTGTCATCCTGAGCAAAGCGAAGGACCTATGTAATTGAATCTGCGTTGCATGGGTCTTTCGCTTCGCTCAAGATGACAGTTAAATTTATTTGCGAATTTGCGGGACACGATACCAGCAGCCTGCCGAAAAACTCCTCAATGTAACTGCCTTTCGTGGAAGAGCGGCGCTTTAGCGCCGTGTAAAGCGCGCAGAATCAATGTGGGCTTCAGCCCCGTGGTCGCTTTGTCGCAGTGAAGGGAGTTTTTCCGCAGCCCGCTAAGCGCCCCGAATCCTTTTCCAGAAGTTCTCAAATAAAGCTATAAGCAGGTACCCAAAGCGATTCCGTTTGACATCCATCCATATTTCTGCAATTATCGAAATATGCCAGCTGCTTCAGCCAGGAAGAGCATCGAGCAAGTTGCCAAATATGCCGACATGCTTTCCGCCATGGGCACCGAACCACGCCTCAGAATTATGCAACTTCTGCTCTCCGCGCATCCCGACGGCCTGGTCGTGAGCGATATCCAGTCTGAATTGGACATTCCGAATTCCACCCTTT
>DATBEI010000281.1:0-17492 GCA_036269595.1 Candidatus Sulfotelmatobacter sp. | reverse complement strand
TTTGCTGCTGACATTACGAACCCTAACCTTCCTGCCCTCCGTCTTCTTCGGAACCGCTGGCCGATTGAGACTCCGTGTTCGAGTCTGTCTCATCGTCTTTATCGTGCCTTTTGTATGTTCCCCTCACCGACAGTAATTCTGCGTGGCTGGGCGGAAACACATAGTTCTGCACGAACCACAGCGCCTCATAGGTAAGCCGGCGGCTCGCGACCGCACGCCCGTGCTCCTTGACGAATTCGCAGAAATCATCGGCATCAATGATGCTAGCTTTCGTTCCGGCAGTGGTGAGAGAGCGCGACTTGAGCCAACCCAGTTCAATCCATTTTTGTATTTCGTCGGGGCGGGTGTGCAATGCCCGAGAGAGTGAGAACTTGGTGAACCATTCCCGTCCTGTTTTGCCGCCGATGCCGAGCCGATGCAACATGGAGCGTACGGAGCCCGCGGGACGCAGCAGGATTTTCGCGGCCCCTTCTACCGGCATCGCGGTGATCAGATCCAGGAGGCGTTGTTGCTCGGGTTTGGTCCATCCGCGATATGCCCGTTTTTGATTGACGCCAAGCTCGCGCACGAAACGGAGACAGGCGTCTCGCGGGTTTCCGGAAATCGCAGCCAGCTTTGTGACCAGCATTCGCCGGCCAGTCTCATTGTGCTCCTGGCCTCTGCTGGTTCGTTCTTTGTATTCTCTGACCAGTTCTCTGGCTTCTTTAGGCCAGCGGAACATACGGCGCTTATGGACATCGTCGGCTTCGCCCATACTGCTGCCTTCCGGGGGCTGGGTCTTGGTGGCTGTTAACGTCTCCAGATCCGTCTAGACACACTTGTCTCTGCGCCTCCGGAATACCTCCTCTCCTGCTGCAAAAGCGCATGCGCCGATTTAATTCGGAACATGCTGGGCCACGAAGGTGGCGGGTGGAACCCCACACCGAGCCAAGTGGTAGCGGCCAGCGTATATCCACAGCCGAGCTGATTTTCAACATTTTTTTTTGCTGCAGGAAATCGTGCAGGGGACGACTTTAAGTGCATAAAATCTGCCCGTGCAGCCGGGCCTCGGCGGACGGCCGAAATGTGCTGAGTGCCAAAAACTTGGCGCAGGCATCGGCCCAATTGCTGGGGCAGTATGCGCCGAAATCCGGCTATGGACACTCGACTCGGGCTGTGCGAAGAGAGGTTGGTTTGCAGGAAAAGTGACATTTTCTCCGCAACTAAGGTGATCACAACCGGGTTTAACGGGTAAAAGCAAGTACCGGACTTGGGCGTTGCAGGCCCTTGGACTGAGGACTGCTAGCCCCCGGGCGGTTGTTATGCCAGCCATCCCCGAACCGCGCCGCCAACGAGAGAAAGCTGTATCCCTGTGTGGTGACTATTGCTCTCGTCTGAGTAGCCCGCCTTCGTCAGAACTGTTTGGTCGTCCCGCATATTTGACGCTGTGCGATGAAATTTCGTGGCTCGTAGTTCACCAACCGGAGTTTGGAGAAACCTGGTCGCAAGCTTCCTCAAGAGAGTCGAACCCATGTTTGGCGCGCATCGCAGAGGATTTGCTTGGAAGGAAATCGCCAAGGTGCTCCACATGACCCGAGCAGTGGCCCGGGCGACCTTCTGGCGGGAAATCAAACGCTCGAGGTCGAAAAGTGTCAAAGCCCAGCCTCCTGCGATTGTCATCCAGGATGAGAGTGATCCGGATGCCCGGAAGCTTGGCAAGCCAACTAGATCGCGCTAAACGCTGCCTTCAGGATCTTTATGGCAGGATTTGATGCCTCTAGTTCTGCCATGCGTCTGGGTACAGTCGCGACAAGGTTCGTGCTGATAAGACTTCGCATCGCGGTTGTGTGATAGGACACCCAGATGGGGCAGCCGCGCTCCCAATAGAAACAGAACGAGACTTTGGAAGGGTCCTGTCTGCGGGGTTCAACATGCATCGTTGTAGAACAATAATTCCCCGTGTTTTCCGATGGATCCGCCATTGTTTCGACAAGCTCCGCATATTGTCGATCAGAGTGGTCCGTCTCCACCATTGATACACTCGCGACACCAGCTACCTCTCGTGTCCTGCGTCAGAGGACGGCTGCTTCGTCGCCATTGGGTTGACCGAAGTGGAGGATGGCCGAGTACAATGCGGGGCGGATACTTGGGAATGCCGTTTTTGGGCGATTGAGTTTGGAAGTGATGTGCAGTAGAGAGGTTCTTCTATGCAGATTTGCTCGTTCTTACCGTCGGCCACTGAGATTTTGTATGCGCTGGGTCTTGGAAACTCAGTTGCGGGTGTGACATTCGAATGCGATTTTCCTCCGGAGGCTGCAATAAAAACCGTAGTTGTGAACACCAAGCTTGCCCACGATCTCACCTCGGCGGAAATCGACCGCGATGTAAACCAGTATTCCTCTCACCGGGGGGGCCTCTACCGAGTCGATATCAGGAAGCTGGAAGCAATCAAGCCGGACCTGATCGTCACACAGGAGTTATGCGATGTGTGCGCCATCAGCACATCGTATGTGGCAAAGGCTGTTCATCAACTCTCTTCAAAACCGCAGGTGCTCTCGCTGACGCCGCATACCCTCGAGGATATGCTGGATGACGTTTTGCGGGTGGGCGAGGCTACCGATCGGGATGCCGAAGCTCGCGCGCTGGTGTCGTCTCTGCGGGAACGGATCGCCAAAGTTGGCGAGATGACCAAATTACAGAGACCGACAGTAGTTTGCTTGGAATGGCTGTCACCGCCCTTCAACGGCGGTCACTGGATCCCCGAGATGATTGACTTGGCGGGTGGTGTAGATCCGCTTGGCAAGTTAGGGAAGGACAGTTACCGCATGGAATGGCACCAGGTTTTGCAGGTCGACCCCGACGTGGTCCTTGTCATGCCGTGCGGTCATAATCTGGAAAGGTCGGTTGAGGAATACCACGCCACACAGTTTCCCGAAGGCTGGAAACGAGTTAAGGCCGTACGCAACGGCAGGGTATATGCGGTGAATGCAAGTGCGTACTTCTCCCGTCCGGGACCGCGTTTGGTTACCGGACTGGAAATTATGCACTCGCTGCTACAGGACGACCGGCCGCAAGAACCGCCTGCACACAGGTGGACCCGCTTGTAGAAACTTGTCCATTCGGGTGAAGCTCAAATTGGGTCAGTTCGGCAGCGGACCGCATTCACACGTAATATTTGACGTTTCTTTTCCATCGCGGTATAAATCACAAAGTCTGGTATTTGGGAAGGCGGTCAGAATCCGCCACTGCCCCGCAACTGTATTCGCTGAGAAACTGGGCTCAATTACGCCACTGGAAATGTTCCGGGAAGGCTGCTCAGCTTCGACGAAGCGTAAGTCAGGAGACCGGCCAGACGCTGACCCAAGCCGTATTCGACTTCGATGGGAGAGTCGGAGAGCGTTCTGACGATTGATCCTCAAACCCGCGTCTGAAAGCTGCCAGTAGAATCCCGCTCGCGTCAGGGCCATTTCTATGCCCCAGGTGAGCATGCCGGACAAATCTCGAAAAGCCATCACGTTAGTGCTGGGCGGTGTGCGAAGCGGCAAGAGTCGATACGTGCAGACCCTCGCCGCAGGCGTTTCGCCCGTGGCGTTTGTCGCGACTGCCCGGCCGTCAGACTCAGATGAAGAGATGCGCCTGAAAATCGAACGGCATCGGGCCGAACGTCCCCCAGAGTGGCGCACGATCGAGGAGTCGCTGCACATCGACCGAGTGCTGGTGCAAGAGGGCTCCAATTACCAGATGCTGCTGGTCGATTGTTTAACGCTTTACGCGGCGAATCTCCTCGATGCTGAGCGCGGGAATCTGATCGCCGTTGAGGAACGACTGCAGAGTCTCTACGCGGCGCTGCGCTCGGTGCCTTGTTCGGTCGCACTTGTATCTAATGAAGTGGGCAGCGGGATTGTCCCTGCGTTTCCCGAGGGACGCAAGTACCGTGACTTGCTGGGAGAGATCAATCAGCGGGTTGCAAGCGCCGCGGATAACGTGTTGCTCATGGTCGCTGGGCTTCCGCTTGCACTCAAGGGAACTGCGGAGGTGCGTCAGTGAATGCATTTGTAGTGGCGGGCACGGCCAGCGGTGTGGGCAAGACTACGGTTGCTCTCGCAATCGTAGCGGCGCTGCGGTCGCGAGGTTTTACGGTGCAGCCATTCAAGTGCGGCCCGGACTTCATCGATGGCGGCCATCTCGCGGTGGCGACGAGCCGCCCCGCGCGTAATCTCGATACTTGGATGCTCAGCGCCGAAACTAATCGCGAGATTTTCTCTCGCGCTTCTTCGCGTTGCGAAGTTGCTGTTGTCGAAGGAATGATGGGGCTTTTCGACGGTGTAACAGGGAGTTCGGAGGAAGGCAGCACTGCAGAAATTGCCAAGCTGCTCGACTTGCCGGTCGTTCTGGTTGTGGACGCCGGGAATAGCGCGCGCAGCATTGCGGCTGTGATTCGAGGGTTCGAGACGTTTGACTCGAAGCTGCGTTTTGTGGGCATCGTTCTGAACCGCGTTGCCGGCGATGCGCACTTTCACATGCTGGAATCGGCGATCCGTGAATCCTCCGTGGTCCCGGTGCTCGGCTGGCTACCAGTGGAGGCAGACGCAGCAATTCCCGAGCGACACCTTGGGCTACACACCGCGGCAGAGGGAATTGGCGCCAGCCTCTCCACTCTCATGGGATTGGGGAACCGTCTCGACCTCGATCAATTGCTGAGTGCTACGGTCTACAACCAACGGTCTGAAAATGCACTGGTAGCCAAGCCCGATCCTAAGTACGAAGGCATCCGCCTAGGTGTGGCTCGCGATCGAGCGTTTTCGTTCTATTACGAGGACAACCTCGACCTCCTCCGGGAAAGCGGCGCCGAGATCGTGGAGTTCAGTCCGATTGCAGACCCCGCACTACCAGAGAACCTTCATGCACTCTACTTCGGCGGTGGATATCCCGAGCTATACGCCGCTGAGCTAAGCCGAAATGGCAGCCTGCTGCAGGAGATCCGCGATTTTGCGAACGCGAATAAGCCTGTCTACGCCGAATGTGGCGGGCTGATGTACTTGGTTGAAACACTGACTACGATGGAAGGACAAAGTTATCCCATGACAGGCGTCCTTCCTGTCGCTATCGAGATGACCAAGTCCTTAGTTCATTTCGGATACGCGGATGTAGAGTTCGCGCACGATTGTCTGCTTGGGAAAAAAGGAACCCAGGTGCGTGGTCACAGTTTTCATTGCTCCCGCATCGTCGCTCACGATTCTTTGCGTTGTGTCTATCGGGTTCATTACTCGCTTTCCGGCCGAAGGGAGCAAGAAGGTTTCGTGCGCGGTCGCGTGCTCGGGACGTACATCCATCTGCATTTCCGCTCCAATCCCTCTCTGGTCTCATCCTTTTTGCAGCAGGCTGGTTCTGCGCGGGGGTTTGCGGAGGTGCAATGAGAATGAGAACGAAATTCGGGACCATTCTCCTGCTGACTTCAATGGCGGTACAGTGCTTCGCCAGCCGAACCGTAAAGGACGAACTGGGACGCTCGGTCGAGGTCCCGGATCATCCCCATCGAGTGGTTTGTCTGGTCCCGAGTGTAGTGGACATTGTGTATTCGCTGGGCGCCGGAGAGGATGTTGTTGCTATCAGCGATTTCACAAAATACCCGGAAGAGGCTCTTCAGAAGCCTAGCATCGGACTTCCCCTCAATCCCTCAATGGAAACTATTCTTGGCTTGCACCCGGACCTCGTCCTTGGCAGCGGCGACATGAACACGCTAGAGTCCGCTGGCCACCTGCAGCGTCTCGGCATTCCTGTGTTCATGGTGGATCCACATGGAATTGAGGGAATCTACGCATCGATTCTCAGCCTGGGGTGGGCGCTGAACCGCGAGACTGATGCCCATAACTTGGTCGCCCGGTTACGCACTCGTGTAGACGCGGTGAAGGCTCGCGTCGCCGGCCAACCGAAGGTGCGAGTATTCATGGCGATCTGGTACGACCCGGTGATGACCATCGGCAAGCGCGCTTTCATCTGCGAACTGATTGAGGCCGCTGGCGGCCGCTCCGTGACCGACGACATCGCGCAAGAGTGGCCGGAAGTGAGTCTGGAAACCATTGTGAGCCGTCAACCGGACGCGCTTCTGCTCATGCGCGGATCGAACATTACGCCTGAAGAATTGAAGACACGTCCCGGTTGGGAACACTTGAGTGCGGTTCAACAAGGCCGCGTCTTTTACACCGACGGTCGGATCCAGTATCCGAGCCCAATCGCATTCGATGTATTGGAGGACTTAGCGAAACAATTTCATCCCTGAGCCTGATCCGTAAGCAATGATTGCTTGCGATCTGGGACTCTTAAAACAAAAACTAAACGGCAGAATGTTCGGGAAGCGCGGTGAGAGTCCGCCACTACCCCGTAACTGTAAACGCCGAGAAACTGGGCAGGCAGGTGACTGCAGCCACTGGGGACAGAATCCCTGGGAAGGTTGCCCAGATTCGTCGAAGCGTGAGTCAGGAGACCGGTTCTGCCGGCACCAATATTCCGAGGGGAAAAAATGAAATACTTCCGGCAAAACCGACTGTGCGTAAACGTCTTCTGCTTGCTTCTTCTCTCCGGTGAGTTCGCACTGGCAGCGCAGGCCGCAACGGTTCGCGGCACAATCACTGATTCGCTCGGCGCCGTCATCCCGAAGGCTCAAGTCGAGCTTATCATCAATCAAAAAGTTATCGCCTCGACGACCGCGGACGGCGCAGGCAGATACGAATTCCGCGATGTTTCCGCGAGCCGCTACCAAGTCCAGGCCAGCGCTCCGTCGTTCGAATTAACCGTCAGTAAGCAGTTCTATGTTGGGGAAAACGCGAACGCCAATATTGATCTGCTTCTGGCCGTTGGCGTAGTGTCCCAGGCTGTCACAGTTACGGCGACGGGCACGCCGACGCCGGAGGCTCAAGTAGGCGCATCTATCACTCTGCTTTCCGCAGACGACTATGCGGACAAACTGGACGTGCACGAAGATTTGCGGTGGGTGCCTGGGGCGCAAGTCACGCAAACTGCACAGCGCGGAGGACTGGGCGAGTTGTTCGTGCGCGGCGGAAACAGTGATGCGAATAAGGTCCTCATTGATGGCATCCCCGCCAACGACATAGGCGGAGCGGTCGATTTTGGCGTGCTTGCCGCTACTGGAGTCAGTCAGATCGAGGTGTTACGTGGACCGAATAGCGCTCTGTACGGGTCCGATGCGCTCGCCGGTGTCGTGAGCATGACTACTCCGCGCGGCATCACGCCTCTGCCCGAGTTCACCTACTCGATTGATGGTGGGAACTTCGGGACGTATCGCCAAGAGGGAATGCTGGGCGGAAGCTATAAGCAGTTCGATTATTTTTCTGACTTCTCCCGTTTCGACACCGCAAATGACATTCCCCGCAGTTCTTTTCACAATGGAACCTATGCCGGGAATCTGGGCTGGACCCCGAAACCGAACACCGAGTTCCGCGCAACCGTCCGGCGCCTGGCGACTGCGGCCGGAGAAGCCAACGCTGTTCAGCTCTTCGGGATCCCCGATGATGCCGGCCAAAAAGATCAGCAACTCTTCATAGGCGCTACATTCCAGCAGCAGACTACGCAGCGTTGGCACAACCTGCTGCGCTATGGAGCGCTTCGGTTGCGCTCCCAGTTTACTGACTACGCCCCGACCGGGATTCCCTACGATTCGCCGATTGCGGGACCAGAGTATATTGGCGCCCCGGTCACGCTTCGCGGAGCAAACGGATACGCGGTAAGCGGCCAAGCGATTTTCCAGTTTGTTCAGCCGTATCCGAATCAGTTCATAACCAGCACCGATCGCGATTTCGTCTATGCCCAAACGGAATATCAGGTTAAGCCGCTGTTGACGGCGCTGTTCGGATTTCGCTACGAAGCCGAACGTGGTTCCACCCAGCCGAATTTTGGAGTGTCTCCCGCTGATCGTGGCAACTACAGCTACACTTTGCAACTGGCAGGCAGTCTCGCCAACCGTCTTTATTACACACTGGGCAGCGGCATTGAGAAAAACGCGGTGTTCGGGGTGGCGGGCACGCCACGAGCATCGCTTGCCTATTACTTGCTGCGCCCCGATACGTCGAGAGTTTTCAGCGGGACGAAGCTTCGAGCCAATTTCGGCACGGGCATCAAAGAGCCCAGCATCTCCGCTGCCGGCACGTCTCTGTTCAGCCTGCTTCAAACACTCGGGAATGGAGCGCAACTCATTTCGCAGTTCCACGTCGCTCCCATTGGAGCCGAGCAATCCAGGACGTATGACGGCGGCGTTGAGCAAAGCCTTTTCGATGGGCGGGCAAAACTGGGAATTACCTACTTTCACAATGAGTTTACGCATCTGATTGAATTTGTTCCTACGCAGGGACTGATCGAGCTTGGCGTCCCGCAATCCATCGCGGATTCACTTCTCACAGGATCCCAGTTTGGAGCCACGGTGAACTCCCAATCGTTCCGTGCCCAGGGAGTAGAAACAGAACTCGAATACCGGCTGGGGCGCAATCTCGTCGCTCGTGGCGGATATACATACTTGGATGCGATTGTGCAACGTTCCTTTACCAGCGATGCGCTGGGGCCGAGCTTCAACACCGCTTCCAACTTCCCAACCATCCCTATCGGCGTCTTTTCGCCGCTGATTGGCGCTCGGCCATTTCGGCGCGCGCCTCACAGCGGTTACATGGCGGTCACCTATCATCACGCCCGGTGGACAGCCTCGTTAACTGGAACCTTTGTGGGCAAGAGAGACGACAGCGATTTTCTCTTTGATAAAGACGGGGGCACAAGCCTGCTACTGCCGAATGGCAATCTGGACGCGGCGTATCAGAAGGTCGACCTCGGAGGCAGTTACCAGGTAAATCACGCGCTCGGCGTTTACGCCGATCTCCAAAATGTTCTGGACCAGAGCTATGACGAGGCGTTTGGTTATCCGGCGCTTCCCTTCACTTTTCGCTCAGGCGTCCGCATTACGCTCGGAGGAGAGTCGTGGAAACTGAAATAGTGGAAAAAATCGACTCGGGATCGGCGGCGCGAGATGATCGCCGAATCGGATTATCCGACCATGCGTTCTTCCTTCTTATTCTCTTGGTCTTGCTGGTGGCTCTTTTTGTCGTGCTTGTGTTGTCGATGGGAATGGGGGCGAGCAAGATCGGGGTTCGGGAGGTGCTCGGCTCCTTGCTCGACTGGCATCGCTCCGGGGGCACGAACTCCGTAATTCTTTTCGAAATCCGGCTCCCCCGGGTGCTCGCGTCGGCTTTGGTGGGGGCTGCACTCTCGGTAGCGGGACTTCTGTTCCAAGGGCTTTTCCGGAATCCGATGGCGGATCCGTACGTGATCGGCTCTTCGGGGGGAGCGGCGCTTGGGGCTGGAATTGGACTTTTCTTTCTTCCTCGTTTCTCTTTTCTCGGATTCGGTGCGACTGCCGCCATGGGATTCGTCGGTTCAGTCGCGACGATAGCGCTGGTATATTGGCTGGCTCGCATTGGTGGGCGGGTACCGGTTGTGACGCTGCTGCTCGCGGGGTTCGCGGTGAGCACGATGTTGAGCTATTCCACTTATTTTCTTGTAGTGCTCGACGACAACTTTGGCCTTCGGACGCGAGTGCTTGCCTCCTGGTTGACGGGAGTCATTGCGGTGCCCAGGTGGTCTCAACTTGCGGTCACTGGTGTGATGATCGGTTGCGGCTTGATTTGCTGCTTTCCCCTGGCAAGGCGATTGAACACGTTAGCGCTCGGCGACGACTATGCCCGCCAAGTCGGCGTGCATGTTGAAAAAACGCACGTGGCCATCATTCTTACCGGATCGCTCATAACCGCGGCTGCGGTGTCATTGGGAGGAGTCATTAGTTTCGTGGGGCTGATCGTTCCTCACATGGCAAGGCTGGTCCTGGGCCCGGACCACGTTCGGCTCCTACCAGTTACGGCGATTGCCGGCTCGATTTTCTTAGTCTTGGCGGACACGTTGGCGCGCACCGCAATGGCTCCTTCCGAAATTCCAGTTGGGCTGCTGACGGCATTTATCGGCGGTCCATTTTTTCTCTACCTTTTGCGCCGGACCAGACGGGAGTACGCATTGTGATTCCATTGCTCCAGTTTGTTAATGTGTCGTTTTCTTACGAGCAACGCTCCGTCATTGAGAATGTCAGCTTCTGTGTGGAACAGGGCGAATGTGCAGCCCTGATAGGTCCAAATGGAATCGGGAAAACCACACTCCTGCGCCTTGCCGCCGGAGTGCTTGCTTGCTCTGTTGGCTCGGTTTCGCTCGCCGGTCGTAGATTAGAGACTCTGCGCCGAGCAGAGGCCGCGCAGTTCGTTGCGCTGGTTCCGCAACGATTCGAAGTACCGTTCGATTTCACCGTGCAGCAGATCGTTGAGCAAGGCCGCACACCCTATCTTGGATTCTTTGCCGGCTTGACGCGGCAAGATCGCCGGGCGGTCGAGCGCGCTCTGGAATTGGCCGATGTCACTTCCCTCCGGAATCGCATCTTCAATGAACTTAGTGGAGGAGAACGTCAGCGCGTCAAGATCGCTCTCGGATTGGCGCAGGAGCCTCGTTTGCTGCTGCTTGACGAGCCTACCCAAAACCTCGACTTGGGCCGCCAACTCGAATTGCTGGATTGTCTTCGTGCGCTCAAGGATGAGGGAGTGACGATTTTGGCCGCAATGCACGACCTTCAATTGATTCCCGGCACATTCTCGTCCGTTCTGTTGCTCGAACCTGACCAGGAAGTGCACAAAGGCCGCCCGCAAGACATATTGCGAGCTGACGTTCTGGAAAGAGCCTTCGATTGCCCACCTCGTCGCCATCCGAAATTAGTTGACAAGTTAGTTGGTGAGAATCCGGCTTTGTTGGAGAAGACACCATGACCACCACACTCACCTCGGTCACACTTGCCGAATGCATTGGCGAAATTGTTGCGCCCGATCCGGAACGGCTAAAACGTGCGCGCGCGCATCTCGATAACCTGACAAAACCGCTGGGGAGTCTTGGCCGGCTGGAGGACATTGCTGCGCGCGTTGTTGCCATCAGGAAAGGAAACCCTGGCTGGCCGCTGAACAAGGCTGCCTATGTGTTCGCGGCCGATCACGGCGTCGTAGCCGAAGGAGTCAGTGCATATCCCAAAGAAGTTACTCGCCAGATGGTGCTTAATTTTCTAAAGGAAGGGGCGGCCATCAATGTCCTGGCAGGACTGCACCATGCCGAACTGACCATTGTAGATGTCGGCGTGGACGCGGATTTCGGCGTTTTGCCCCGTCTTCTGCAACGAAAGATCCGGTGCGGCACGCGGAACATGCTGCATGAACCTGCCATGACCGAAGATGAAATGGTGGGCGCTTTGCACATCGGACTAGAACTGGCAACCATCGCTCAGGACAAACGGCAGACGCTCATCGCGGTGGGCGAGATGGGAATCGGCAACACAACTTCAGCGAGCGCGATAACAGCTCTCCTTACGGGCCAACCTGCCGTCGCGGTCACAGGCAAGGGCACGGGGCTCGATACGGATGTTCACGAGCACAAGATCCGGATCGTCGATGCTGTCATCCAGAAGCATTTCGACAAAGCTCCCCAAACTTCTGAGGCGCAACCGCTTGAGGTTTTGCGGCGGGTGGGAGGATTAGAAATCGCTGCCATGGTTGGATTATTCCTGGGCGCTGCACGACATCAGATCCCGGTGATCACGGATGGTTTTATCTCGACGGCAGCCGCGGCGTTGGCGTGCGCCCTTGAACCACGAACAAAGGAGTATCTGTTCGCGGGACATTGTTCGAAAGAGCCTGGCCATCACTTTTTGCTGGAGCATTTGGGATTGGACGCCATTCTGACGCTGGACATGCGGCTGGGCGAGGGCACTGGCGCAGTGTTGGCGATGCCCATTATTGAGTCGGCTTTGCGGCTCTACACCGATATGGCAACCTTTGCTTCGGCGGGTGTTAGCGGGCCGGTCGCATGAAACGACTAGTGGAAGAATTGCTGGTTGCTTTCCAATTTCTTACGCAGCTGCCGATCTCGCGTATCGCCTACCACCCTGACTCCTTATCGAGGTCGGCAAAGTTTTTCCCCGTTGTCGGCTTGGTCATAGGCCTCGGCGCTTCGCTCTTGCAGCACCTGCTGGCGCCTTACCTCAATCGAACGCTCGTAGCGTTTTTAGTACTGACCTTTCTTGTGCTCATTACGGGCGGACTTCACGAAGATGCGTTGGCGGATGCCGCGGATGCTTTTGGCGGGGGCTGGAATCGGGAGCAGGTGCTAACGATCCTGCGGGATAGCCGGATCGGAAGCTTCGGAGCGTTGGCTCTCGTGCTCTCTGTGCTGGCCAGATTCCTTCTTCTATCGATTCTTCCAATGCATCGTTTTACGGCTTTGGTAGTTTCCGCACACGTCCTGTGTCGTTGGACAACTCTGCCGCTGAGTTATTTCCTGCGGCCGGCACGCGAGAGTAACGACGGACAAGGAGCGAGGATCGCCCGGAAAATCTCTCCTGCATCTCTTCTGATAGGTAGTCTGCTGAGCTTTGCCGTCGTTCTGTATCTGATGCGGAGGGAGTTCTGGATTCCGGTGCTTGTGGCGCTTGGGATCACTGGGTTGAGCGGTCTATATTATTTTCGCCGGATCGGCGGGGTCACAGGGGATTGTTTCGGAGCTACGAATCAACTCGCCGAGATTGCGGTTTATTTTTGTGGGGTCTGGGGCGTGTGACACCTCTTCTTCTAGTTCGCCATGCCGAAACGGATATGGCAGGCCGGTTTTGTGGCCATTCTGATCCGGAACTCAATGAGCGAGGCCGTCAACAACTCGTTGGTCTGATGACCATGTTGTCGGAACATGCAATTCGCCGAGTCTATACCAGCGACCTGCGGCGCGCCCAACAAACGGCCGAAGCGATCGCCAAACATTTTGAGGCGGAAGTCCACGTTCGTCCTGGGCTGCGCGAAATGCATTTTGGCCTGTGGGAGGGTCTTTCGTGGAACGAAATTGAAGGACGCGACGGGGCTGTGGCAGCAAGGTGGGCAGAGACCTACCCCAATTCGACTGCGCCCGCAGGGGAGTCATATCAGCGCTTCGCATCGCGGGTTCACCGGGAGATGGCTTTCTTGCTGGCAGAAGTGACGAAATCGCCGATTGCGGCAGTTACCCACGCTGGTTTCATTCGTGTTGTGCTAACGAACTGGTGTGGAGTCTCGGAGCAGGAAGCCTGGGATCGGACAAAGGAATACGGATCGATCGTGGCGCTCGACACAAGTCATATCGACAGAGCCAGGATTGAGGATTCCGATTCTGGACGTTCTGGAGTTGACCGCGTACAACAAGGAGAATCGAAATGAGCATCGCAACAAAACGGGGAGATGGCGGACAAACCGGGCTTGCAGGGGGCGTTCGCATTTCCAAGGCCGACCTGCGAGTGGAGGCATACGGTTCGGTTGACGAATTGAATTCCACACTGGGCTTTGCGCGCAGCATTTGCCAGAACGACGACATCCGCTCGTGGACGGAATCAATCCAGAAGACACTATTTCGGCTGGGCTCGTCATTAGCCACAGCTCCAGGCACTACCAAGAATCCACCCACCATAATGGTCGAGGACGTCGAACATCTCACAACTCTGGTCCACACGATTGAGGCCACCGAAGGCATTCTGTCCGATTGGTCCTTGCCTGGGTCGCACACGGAGGCCGCGACCTTCGAAATGGCGCGCACAGTCTGTCGACGAGCAGAGCGGAACACCGTCCGACTGGTCGAGAGCGGCGCTCCAGTCGACGCGCAGGTACTCGCATATTTGAACCGTTTGTCAGACGTCTTGTGGCTCTTCGGGCGTCTGCTGGAACTTCAGGCTGGCGTCGATTCCAGACTACGGGATGACAAACACGCCGGTGCACATTGGTCGAGGGCCTGGTGATGCCGAGAGCAGGAAAGTTTACGAAGGGCGAGTTGCAGGGAGTCTACCGCGCAATTCGCGAACGGCGCGACGTGCGGTCTGGCTTTTTACCGGAACCGCTAAGTGAGCAAGTGCTGGGCCGACTCTTGGAGGCTGCCCATCACGCCCCTTCCGTGGGTCTGATGCAACCTTGGCGATTCATTCTTATTCGAGCGATGGAGATCCGAAAGGCCGTTCATGACATCTTTCTGCGATCCAATCAGGCGGCACTCGACATCTACGAGGGAGATCGCAGGAAGAAATATGCCAGTCTAAAGCTCGAAGGCATTCTGGAGGCGCCTCAGAACCTCTGCATCGTTTGCAACCCGGAGTGCGAACGGGGGCATCGACTCGGTCGCCTCTCCATGCCGGAAACTGCGCTTTATTCTGCGGTCTGCGCCGTGCAAAATCTGTGGCTTGCGGCTCGCGCAGAAGGAATCGGTGTCGGCTGGGTGAGCATTCTCGACAAGAAAGCGCTTCATGAGGTGCTGCACATCCCCGAAAACATAGTCCCAGTAGCATACCTCTGTCTGGGGTACGTGGACCACTTCGCCGCAGAGCCGGATCTTGAACGCGCCGGATGGGAACGCCGCATTCCGCTCGACCGAGTGCTCGCGTTCGAACGATACGACCCGCGTTGGAGAGCCCGGGAGGAGAAGAAGCCATAGCCACTCGCGCCATCGGTTCTAGCACTGCGTCTCTCTTGGGAGAGTCGATTCTGCACAACTGCTCTCGTATTCTACTGGTTCTCTTATGACGATCGGTTCGGAGCAAACAAAGACAAAAAGTGCGCGTTTAATCAAGAAACTCTGCGTCTTCTGTGGATCAAGCTTTGGGGTTCGGTTTGAGTACCGAGAAGCGGCGATTCAACTCGGCCGTCATCTTGCGAGTTCAGGTATCGCCCTTGTCTATGGCGGAGCGCGAGTAGGACTGATGGGCGCGCTGGCTGATTCTGTTTTGGGGAGTGGCGGTCAAGCAATCGGCGTGATGCCAAGATCGCTGGTTGAGAAGGAAATTGCACACACTCGGCTGACTAAATTGCACGTCGTCGAGTCCATGCACGAACGTAAAGCATTCATGGCCGACCTCGCAGATGCATTCGTTCTTCTACCCGGGGGATTTGGCAGTTGGGAAGAATTCTGCGAGGTGGTGACCTGGCTACAGCTCGGACTGCACCAAAAGCCGTGTGGCGTGTTGAATGTCGCCGGCTACTACGACGCCCTGATGTCTCTTACTTCGCATGCGGTCGCCGAGGGATTTCTCCCGGCCGCGCATCGAGAGTCGGTGATAGTGGAGGACAATCCTCAGCAACTATTGTCGCAACTGGCGACCGCTGCGCTTCCCACGGAGGGAAAATGGGTGACGACAAAAGAGCGGTGAATACCGAAGGATCTCTCCGCAACGGTATTCAACCCAGAGTCGGTGTCGGCGTATTGCTAGTTGATCAGCAGGGTCGCGTACTACTAACGCTCCGAGAATATCCTCCCGAAGCTGGGTGTTGGAGCATCGTGGGAGGCAAGCTCAATTTCCTAGAGGCCCTTGAGGACTGCGCCGTGCGCGAAGTCTTCGAAGAGGTCGGACTTAAGGTATCGATCGATTCTTTACTTTGCGTCACCGACCATCTCTTGCCCGCAGAAGGTCAGCACTGGGTTTCGCCCGCTTATTTGGGACGGATATTGGCGGGCGAAGCAAGAAACTGTGAGCCCGAGAAAACGCATGACGTCCGATGGTTTCGGTATGACGAACTTCCACCCAAGCTCACCGTGACCGCAAGAAACGCAATCGAAGCTTACCGGCGGCGATCAGGTTTTCACTCCTTACGTCCTGAAGCGAGCTAGGCTGAACGCGCGCTGCGTTTTTCAGTGAACCGGAGTTCCTCGCCACTGATAAATGTCCCGGCTCGTGACGGGAATGCCTAAGAGCTTCAGATAGAAGAAGAGTTGATACTTATGATTAATTAAGTGCTCGAGATTCCCGAGCAACAATGTTGCTAGCAGTTCACCCTCAGGAACAAACACGGAGGGGACCATACGAGGCAAGTCGTTGTCCGTGCACAAATCAAAGCCGTGCCCAATATGCGCCGCATACTGTCGAATGCGACTGAGCGCTTCCTCCGGTCCGCAAAAATGATTTACTGGCAATGATTGCAGCCCAGAGAAATCTCCTAGCTGCTGTGGGAATGCAGCATAGAATACGGCACAGAATCCGGCCATGCAGTCAAGTAAATGGCCCAGTAAATGGCCCACGTCAGTCGAGCCTCGGGGAAGCCGCGGATCCCATCCGATTTTGTCGGAAGGAACCAATCGAATCAGATGCTCCGTGCGCTCAATCTGCTCGTGCAGCTTTAGTTGTATAGATTCAACGATGGGTCTCGCCAAGCGTTGCAAGCCCCTTTGCCTTTTGAGGAATCATTGTGGATTGTAGCGTATCGACGTGCCACGTTGAGCTTCTCGCGCTTCACGACGATTCGACCTCCAAACCTAGTAGTGAAATGCCTCAAGTGATAGTGTTTGGTCGGTTTTCGGCAGTCGGCGTGCGTGGAGCTCACCAAACGCGAAATGCCGCCTGCCGGTTCAACATGCATCGATGTAGAAGACCAATTCCCCGTGTTTTCCGAGGGAACTCCGCCATTGTTTCGACAAGCTCCGCATATTATCGATCAAGGTGATCTGGTCATTCCTGTTAACAGCTATGCCTTGTTCTTCCATACTGTCGTGGAAACTGGCCGCACTGAAGCGCTCGTCTGCTTCCATATAGTCCAGAACCTTCCTGCCATTTTCAAGCCAGACAGCCTGCTTATCCCCGTATTCGTGCTCGTCGCTCGCCGTCCCTACTCTGGCGGCAAGGTCGTGCAGCAGCACGATCAACTTCTCCGGTTCAATGAAGCAGGACGAGTGTACGTTCCATATTTCTTTCACCGCCCGAAAGCTTTGGCTCATTGCCTGACCACCTTCCTTCTCTTGCGTCTGGGTAATTCGGAATCTGCCGGCTGCGTCCTCATCCGCCGCCAGAGGACTGGATCGACAGCGAGCGAGGTGGTGCGGCCCGTTCGAAGATTCACGAACCCGCCGTGGTACGAAAGCCGCCCATATCGGAATAGCCGGGCAAGCATCGCCAACGCCTGATATGCGAGTGTCTGGTTTACGAACGGCTCTTGCCGCTCCAACGCTTCTAACGCGCTGCACGGCGGAAGTCTGTCCTTCTTGTCGAGCTTCGCGTTGATGAGTTCGGGGAAGAGTTCGGGAGCCGTCGGCAAGCGCAGCTCTCGCGCTTTGTTTCTCTGGTTTTCGGGCTGGCCCAGGACGAACTGGCCGCTATCGGCGTTGTTGCCCAGATCCAGCCAATAGTGGCAATTCCAGTAGGTTTGAGTGCGGGTCATTGCGTTCCGGGCGGCACGAGAATCCACGCAGCCAATCAGAATGTCGGTGTCCTGCCCCCAACTTTCATTCACGAAGTGCGGCACGCCCTTCCACCCCAGCCCCCAAAACAGATTGATCCGGGTGGCGAGCACCGTCGCCTTGTGCAGTCCGATCTCACTCTCACTGAAAGGCTGGCGGACACAGTTGGTACGGGAAATCCGGTCGCCGTCGATCAAGGTCACGTC
>DATBEI010000257.1:0-3586 GCA_036269595.1 Candidatus Sulfotelmatobacter sp. | reverse complement strand
GCCTTTCGCCATGGGAAGCATGGTGATGACGTGGTCGAACTGCGACGGCGAAGGAACGTCGGGATCGAGCTTGCGCGTGGAGTTGATCAGCACCGAATCTGCGTGCAGGCCCTCAGCTTCGAGCAGGGACGCCAGCAGCGTGTGCTTGTCCTTGCAGTCGCCGTACTGGTCGTGAAGCACGTCGGAGGCATGATGCGGCTGGTAGCGGCCAACTCCGAGGGAGAGGCTGACATAGCGAAAGTTCTTGGCGACAAAATCGTAGAGCGCCTCGGTCTTCTCGAGGTCGCCATTCATCCCCTTGGTCAGCTCCTGGGCCTTGGCGCGAACTTCGGGCGAGGGCGCGCGGCGATCTTTTTCCAGGTTGGCGTACCAGCGTCCAACTTGCTCCCAGCTCTCGAAAGTGGTGAGCTGAATGTCGGGGCGGTCCTCGTCGGGGCGATGTTTCTTTTTCTTCTTGTCCTTCGCTTTGGCGGTGTCGTCCTCGCGCTCCAGATGCGAACTTGACCAGTGATAGATGCGGCGACCGTCGGCTTCAGTAATTTTTGGATCCATCCCCGGCTTGCATTTCAGCTTCAGGGAACGCCCTTTGGGGACATCGACGTCGAGCGTTTCATCGAGGGAGATGTTGCTTTTGTCGAAGTCGTAATCAGCCCAGAATTGCCCGGCGGCCAGCGGCGTGTGAATCACCGTGACCATGTCGTATTCCAAAACTTCTCCCGGACGCAGGCCCGGAACGGTGATGTGTTTCTGGCGGTAATCGGTGTAAACGGGAGCTTCGCGCTCGATGGGGGCGCTCAGATCCTGCACCGCGTCGTCGCTGGCCTTGACCACGCTGCCATCCGTTTTGAGAACGCGCACATATGGAATTTCGACGCGTTCGTTGGCGGAGTTGTAGCCCTCAAGAAGTTGTCCCCACTGTTGCACTCCGGCTTCGCTTTGCACGCGAATGCGGGCCTTGGTTTCTTTTCGTCCGGTGCCGTCGGCTTCAAACCGGTAGGTCGAGTGCATCTGCTCGATCACGAATGACTCTTCCGAATAATCGGGACCCTTCACGGCGTTCGCGGCTTTGTCGGCGGCGGTGCCAGTCGGCAGTTGGTCGGAATCCTTCGACTGTCCGGGCAAAGAAGATTTGTCCGCTGGGTGCTGTGGTCCGGACGGCGTGGTGGGCTGCTGGGATCGCGCGCCAGAGGTTAGCAGGCAGGCAACGAAAAGAGCGAGACAGAAGTTGCGCATAGTTTGTTCGGGAAGAGGAACCCTTGTCATTATCCCACGTCCTCGATTGTCTGCGAAAAATGGGGTCATGAGAAGCGAGAAACAATAGTCACAACCTGCAGGGGTGAATAGAAATGCGCCAGTTCTATTTGTCATATTGTGACAAGTTATTTAACTTATAATACTGTGATTCTGGTCACATTTTTCTCGTTCACCCGCATCAATCCGGGGTAAAATTCGCCTCAGATAACCTTGCTTCGCCATGACGCGAGGCAGGCGTGACGCATAATGTCTTTGCGCCACGATCTTTCCGTCGGAGGTTTTGCATGGAAGATCGGGCCCCTGTCGTTTCCTCTTCGAATACCGACCAGACTTCTACTACCACATCCACTGTTCACCACCACGAAGGTCGCGGAGCCTGGGTTCTTACTGCCTACGGCATTTCTGGCCTGGCGCTGTTTGGAGTTCTGGCTTACTTTTTCTCGGACTTCATCTCCCATTAGTCCGGGTCCGCAAGGACGAACGGGCGTGCGCGTCCGCGGAAGCAGGGATAAGTGTATGGTGCGCGTCCGCAATTCGAGATGCGGGGGCGCGCGAACGCCTTACCTGGCGAAAGCTTCCACCTTCGAACGTGCTACAATGAGCGGCCTTCGGTTGTCGTTTCGGCACCCGACACTAACCCCACGTAAGGATTGCAACGACGCACGGAGAAATCTGTGGCCAAGACTCCCACCAGCCCGACGCCGATCACCTACGCCGACGCCGGGGTGGACATCAGCCGCGCCAACCGCACCAAGCAGCGCATCAAGTACCTGGCGCACAAGACTTTTACCCGTGGCGTTCTGAGCGAGATTGGCGGCTTTGGCGGGCTGTTCGCCGTCGACAAGACGAAATACACCGACCCGGTGCTGGTGTCGAGCGTGGACGGAGTGGGGACCAAGCTGAAAATCGCGTTCGAGATGGATCTGCACTCGACCGTGGGCGCCGACCTGGTGAACCACTGCGTCAACGATATTGCGGTGCAGGGAGCGGCGCCGCTGTTTTTTATGGACTACTTGGCCACGGGGACGCTTGATCCATCGATTGCGGAAAAAGTTGTCGAGGGCATTGCCGACGCGTGCAAGCACAACGGCTGCGCGCTGATTGGCGGCGAGACCGCAGAAATGCCGGGCTTTTATCCGGACGGGGAATACGACCTGGCGGGCTTTATTGTGGGCGTAGTCGATCGCGAAAAAATCATTACCGGGAAGGATGTGCAGATCGGCGACATCATTCTCGGCCTGCCCTCGAACGGCCTGCACACCAACGGATATTCGCTGGCCCGCAAACTGCTGTTCGAGGTGGCGCACTATTCGGCGGATACTTACGTCAACGAAGTGAAGAATAAAGTTGGCAACGAACTGATGCGCACCCACAAAAGCTACTGGCCCGCGCTAAGGAAGTTGATGGACGCGCAATGCGTGTCGGCGCTGGCGCACATCACCGGCGGCGGGATCACGGAAAACCTGCCGCGGGTGCTGCCGCGGGGGACGGCTGCCGTTATCGAAATGGGGACTTGGCCGGTGCTTCCGATCTTCGAACACCTGCAGCAACTGGGAAACGTGCCCCAGGACGAGATGCTGCGCACTTTCAATATGGGCCTGGGCATGCTGCTGGTGGTGCCGTCGGCGAAATTCAAGAAGGCGCAGTCCGTGCTGGAGCGCGTCGGCGAAAAGGCTTACACCATCGGGCGCATCGTGAAGGGCGAGCGCAAGGTGACCTACAGCTAGAGGCATTGCTGATTGTTGATTTTTGATTGATGATTGAAAATCCTTGGAACCTGCGAGCTTCAATCAGAAATCAACAATCATCAATCAGAAATGAACTCCCTGGGCATACTTCTTTCCGGACGCGGGTCCAACTTCGTAGCCATCGCCGACAGCATTGACGCGGGCCGCATCCCGGATGCGCGGATCGCGGTAGTGATCTCCAACAAGCCGGACGCGCCTGGGATCGCGATTGCGCGCGAGCGCGGACTGACCGCGCTGGTCATCCCCTCCAAGGGAAGAACCCGTGAGGAACACGACCGCGAGGTCGTGGCCGCTCTGCAACGGCATGGCGTGGAATTGGTATGCCTCGCCGGGTATATGCGACTGCTCTCGCCATGGTTCGTGCGACAGTTTCCGCATCGGATTCTCAACATTCATCCTTCGCTGCTGCCCGCCTTTCCGGGCCTGGAAGCGCAGGAACAGGCCTTTGCTTACGGAGTGAAAGTGTCTGGCTGCACGGTCCATTTCGTGGACGAGGAACTGGATCACGGGCCCATCATCGTGCAGAAGGCCGTGAATGTGCTCGACAGCGACGACGAACATAGCTTGGCGGCACGCATCCTCGA
>DATBEI010000228.1:0-5150 GCA_036269595.1 Candidatus Sulfotelmatobacter sp. | reverse complement strand
GACGAGAACCATGACCCCGCGCGGGGACGCATGGCTGGGCAAGAACGCCGCATAGACGACACGATGTTGATCCGAGAGGCTCAGCGGGGAAACCGCGCCGCCTTCGAGGAACTCGTCCGTCACTACGACCAGTCGGTATTGCGGCTCGCGCTCCATCTCACCGGAACTGAGCAGGACGCTCAGGACGTCTACCAGGACGCCTTCCTGAAGGCTTACAAGAATATTGGAAGTTTCCGGTTCGAGTGTTCCTTCTACACGTGGATTTACCGGATCGTAACCAACTTGTGCCTCGATCACTTGCGCAAGAAGAACGTGCGCAAAGAGGACGCGCCGGTCGCGAAAGATCCGGACGGTGGCGAGTATGACCTGCTCGACCAGGTGCCGGACGGGCGGGCGGGAGCGAATCCGGAACGGGATTTATTGCGCCGCCAGTTGGGGTCGCGCATCGCCGGAGCGCTGGAAAAACTGACGCCGCGGGAGCGCATGGTGTTTGAGTTGAAGCATTACCACGGGTTAAAGCTGAGGACCGTGGGCGAGATTTTGCATACCACGGAAGAGACCGCCAAGAATACTCTCTTCCGCGCCACGCAGAAATTGCGCGGGGCGCTGGCGGACATGAGATGAGGAGGAGTCGGGCCTCAGCGGCTCGGCTTCGACTTTGCCTGACGGGCGAATGCGCCCGTCGCTACACGAGCAGATGAAGGTGCAACGATGAAATGCGAATGGGTTCGAGAAAATATCGTGCTTCAGGTTTATGGCGAGTTGGCCGATGACGCTCGCCACGAACTGGAGCAACACGTGGCCCGCTGCGCCGACTGCGCAGCCGAACTGAAGGCAGAGCAGGAATTTCACGCACTGCTGGCACAGGATCGGGCGGCCGATCCCTCGCCGAACTTGCTGGCGGCTTCCCGCATGCAATTGCAGGAAGCGCTGGAGACGGCTAAGCAGGGCAGCATGTGGAGCCGGATGGCGTTCGATCCGGCGATCTGGCTGCGGCAAGTGCGGTTCTCCCCTGCTCTGGCGTCGGCCATTCTCATTCTTGGATTTGCCGGCGGGGTTACAGCAACGTACAAGCTGTACGGATCGCGACCCATTACCACAGCTAGCCTACAGAACCCTTCTAATCCGAACGCGGTTCCCACCGAAGCATCGATTACCGGCATCAGTTCCATCGTCCAGCAGCCGGGTTCAAATCAAATCAGCATCAAGTACAACACGGTCGAGACCCAGGAAGCGCAGGGGTCGCTGAACGACGAGAAGATCCAGCAGTTGCTGCTCTACGCGGCCCGCAACAACTACAACACGGGCGTGCGAGTCGACTCGGTGGGGTTGCTGGCGCAGAAGAGCAGCGACCAGCAGGTGCGGGACGCGCTGATCTATGCGCTGCAAAACGATACCAATCCCGGCGTGCGGCTTAAATCGCTGGACGCGCTGGGCAACTATGTGAAGACCGATACCAACGTTCGCGATGCCGTTCTGCGGGCGCTGGTCAATGATTCCAACTCGGGCTTGCGCATTGAAGCGCTGCGGCTGATTGAACCGGTGAAGGCCGATGGCAGCGTGCGCGGCGTACTGATGGCGCTGGCTGCGAAGGATCAGAGCACTTACATCAAGTCGCAGGCGCGGACCATGCTGGCACAGTTGCCGGAGATTGACTAGAGATTCGGAATTAAGAAGTCAAAATGCAGAGGCTCTAAAGATTTCGCTCTGCATTTGAAGCAAGAAATGAGGTGGTTCATTTGAAACGAGCTCTACAAATCGTCGGGCTGGTAAGTACGCTGGCCCTGCTTGCGCCGCTGGCCGTGACGCAGGAATCACACATAACCCGCGAAGGCGGAGCCTGGGGTCAGGAGATCACCGGTTCGCTGGCAGCGGTCAAGAACTTAAGAGTGAAAGTCGACATGGGCTCCGTGGTCGTCCGTGGCGGGCAGCAGCAAGGCATCAATTATGTCGTTCATACGCGTTTTGGCACTTCTTCCGAGCAAGAGGCGCGCCACCAGTTTGAGCAGTACAAGATCACCGCTTATGTGAAGGGCGACACGGCCTGGATCGTAGGAGACTGGCAAGGCGGCAGACATCCGCGCCACTCCTCCTCCGATTTTTCTGTGATGGTTCCGCGCGACATGATTCTGGTCAAGCTGGAAACCGAGGGCGGTAACGTGGAAGCTTCAGGAGTCGCGGGCCGCGTAGAGGCAGGCAGCGGCGGCGGCAGTATGAAGCTTGATGATATTGGCGGCGGGGCCAACGCCGAAACCGGCGGCGGCTCGATTGATGTGGGCACGGTGAGTGGCGACCTGGGCTTACACACTGGCGGAGGCTCCATCAAGATTCACCACGCCAACGGCAAAGTCGTTGCCGATACCGGCGGCGGTAGCGTCGAACTGGGATCCGGAGCGCAGGGCGCCAGCATTGAAACCGGCGGTGGCAGTGTGGAAGTTCGCGAATGCAACGGCAAGGTGAAAGTGTCCACCGGCGGTGGAAGCGTGGACTTGAGCGACGTCGGCGGTCCGGCCGAGATTGAGACTGGAGGAGGAAGTATCCACTTGAACTCCGCGAAAGGCCACGTTAATGCAGAGACTGGCGGCGGCGGCATCGAACTGCTCGGAGTCCCTTCCGCGCGGGCCGAGACGGGAGCGGGTGGAATTACCGTGAAACTGGTGAACACGGGGGGTGAGCGCAATAATTCTGACCTGGAAACGGGTGCGGGCGACATCACGGTGTATATCGCCTCCGATGTAGCGATCGACGTGCGCGCCAGTGTTGACATGGGCAACGGACATCGCATCACTTCCGACTTTCCCGATATTCACATCACCAGTGAAGGCGACAAATGGGGGCCGAAGTCACTGACCGCCGATGGCAAGTTGAATGGCGGCGGTCCTACTCTGAAAGTACACACCACGACTGGCGATATCTGCTTTCGACGCGCCAGCCATTGAGAAATGCGATTTCTGATTGTTGATTTCTGATTGTGGATTGGTGGTGGGCACCTCCGATGAGAGTCTTCAATCAACAATCAACAATCATCAATCGCGAAATCAGCAATGAGGTTGCGGGGGGGACCGTTATGCGCAGTTACGTTGCAGCCAGCATCGTGTTAATGCCATTGCTCGTCAGCTTCTCGAATGCAGCTCAGAGCCGGATGGCGAGTCCGGACGAGCAGCCCTGGGTTTTCTCCAGTGAAGATAGCGGCACCAGTTCCTACCTCGGCGTCGACATATCCGATGTGACCACCGAACGTCTCAGCGCCCTCAAGCTGAAAGAGGAAAAGGGCGTTGAGGTAACAATGGTTGACCAGGATGCTCCCGCCGGTAAGGCTGGCCTCAAGGAACACGACGTGATTTTGACGATGAACAATACCGCCATCGAGAGCGGGGCTCAATTGCGCCGGATGATCCATGAGACGCCGCCGGGTCGGGTCGTCACTCTGGGCATCAGCCGCGACGGACAGCCGATGACCGTGAAAGTGCAACTGGCCGACAAGCACAAGGAATTCGGCATGTTGGGTCCTGACATGAAGAACTTTCACGTCAATGTTCCAGAGATTCATATTCCGGATATCGATATTCCGTCGATCAACATGGTGATGGTGACTTCGTCGGCGCGCAGCGGCCTCTCGGTGGAAAACATTACGCCGCAGCTGGGCGAATTTTTTGGGGTCAAGAACGGCAACGGCGTGCTCGTGCGCGCCGTGGAGAAAGGCAGCCGTGCGGAAAAGGCTGGTTTCCGTGCCGGCGACGTGATTGTAAAGGTCAACGATCAGCCAGTTCATGATACGGGCGATTTTACTCACGCGGTGCGCTCGCGCAACGGTGCGGCCATCAACATAGGAGTGATCCGCGACAAGAAAGAACAGAAGTTGAATCTGACTTTGCCCGATCGAAAAGAATCGGGAGATCTGCTGCTGGAGGAGTCGTTCGATGAATCGGCAATCGACGCCGACTCCGCTGTCGAATTGGGCCACTTACAGCAGTACGTAGCAGAGTTGCAACCGCAACTCGCGCTGGCCACCGAAGATACCAGGAACTCGCTCAGAGTGCTTCGGAAGGATCTGTGCTCGCAGCAGCAGAAATTGCGTGAGCAAGCCGAGAAGCTCCGGAACCAATCCCAGGTACAACGCAGGCAGTTCAAGAGGAACCAGGAAAAGCTGAAGATGGAGATGGACGAACTGCGCCAGGAATTGCGGGTTCGCGCGTTTGATATCTAGCGACGGTTCTTTCAGACGCCGCTGGCGACCGTCCGCGCTGAAGTCGCGACACAAATGCGGTTACGCCCGGACTGCTTCGCGGCATAAAGCCCGCTGTCGGCCGCGCGCACCATTTCATCCCGGGTCTTGCCGTGAATTGGAAAAGTGGCCAGCCCGGCGCTGATCGTGATGGTGCGAGGGACTCCCGGAAATTGAAATTTTTCCACCAGGCGCCGTAGTTTCTCGGCAATGGCAATTGCCTGCTGGGTGCTGATTTGAGTGAGCAAGATGGCGAATTCTTCCCCGCCGTACCGGCAGACCACATCCACCTTGCGCAACTGCTGGTGAAACAGCGAGGAAACCTGCCGCAGTACCTCATCTCCGAGCAGATGGCCAAACTCATCGTTCAGCTTCTTGAACTCGTCGATATCTGCCATAACCACGGCCATACCAGTTCCGTAGCGGCAAGCGCGTTCGATCTCTTCCAGGATTCGCAGTTCGAAGAAGCGCCGGTTAAAAATTCCGGTCAGGCCGTCGAGATAGGCCAGTTGTTTCACCCGATCCACATAGTGCGCATTTTGAATGGAGTTGGCGCAAATATCAGCGACGGATTCAAGAGACTGCAGTTCGCTCTCACGAAAAGCATTGGGTTGTGTACTGTGCAACGTGAGCACTCCCAGAGTCTGGCCGAACGAAATGAGCGGGATGCTCATGCGGGAGGCGCTTTCCTTGAAGAGCCTTAACGGCTCCGGAAGATCGCTTAAATCCTTTTCCACGATGGTGCCGCTGGCCGCAATCATCCGCGACCAAGGCTCCTGGGTTGCAGGGAATCGTCCGTTCGGAGGAACGCTCGGCGTGAGTCTCCCTTGGTGCGCCCGCATCACCAGGTCTCCTTCCTCGCGCAAGAGAAGTGATACGTGCGAGACCTGAAAGGCCTTCTGAATCACCGCACAGGCGCGAACCA
>DATBEI010000218.1:0-21838 GCA_036269595.1 Candidatus Sulfotelmatobacter sp. | reverse complement strand
ATAGTTCCGTCGTTGCGCGCGGCGCTGCTCACGTCTATCACGCCTGCCGGACGGAAATAGGCCCAGGTGAACTCTTCCTCGCGGGTCCATACCACTTTTACGGGCCGCTTGGCCGCACGCGCTAACCGCGCGGCCTCGATGGCGGTTTCTCCGGTGTGTTTACCACCGTAGGCGGCGCCGGTATCGGGCATGAGCACGCGCACTTGATCTTCGGGAATTCGAAATGCCTCAGCGAGTTGGCCACGAACGCCGAAGGGCCGCTGGGTTCCGGTCCACACCGTCAGGTTGTCTCCGTCCCACTTGGCTAGCGCGGCGCGGGGTTCGAGAGGAGTGTGGGCGATGTAGGCCACGGTGTAAGTCTGTTGCAGGCGATGGTCGGCGGAGCCCAGAGCCTGATCGACATTGCCGACGTCAAAGCGATCGCCGTCGCCGGTGGGATCTTTTCCTTCGATCGTATTTTTACGAAGGTAGTCGAACAGATCCTTGTTGGAGGGCTGCGGGTCCGATTTCCATTCGGCTTGGATCGCGGCCAGGGCAGCAGCAGCCAATTCGGTGCTCGCTGCAGCGACGCCCACGAAATTGCCGTCGTGCACGACTGTCGCGCCCATCTGCTCCGCTTTTTGCGCATCCACCGAAACCAGAGTCGCATTGAAAGCGGTTGGCCGCGACACTTTGCCGTAGAGCATGTCGGACAATTTCTGATCGGAGGGATAGCGGTGGCGGCCGGTCACAAAGTCGCGGCCATCCACTTTGAGAGGAGATTGACCCGCTACCTTCCAATTGGCTGCGGGAATCAGGGGAGTGTCGGCGGAAACCGTTTGAGTGAGTTGCTGCCCCTTCGTTAACGTTGCGTAATCGAGGGAGCGATTGCTGCGGGGATCAGTAATTTTTCCGCTTGCGGCGGTGAGACTCTTGGGATCTGCTTGCCATTGCGCCGCGGCCAGACCAATCAGCATTTCGCGCGCCGCAGCTGCCACTTTGCGCAGTTGCAGATTCATCGTAGGCGTGGTGCGACTGCCGAACGTGCCCATATCGAAGGGAGTGAGCTGCGTGTCGCCCATCACCATTTCGATATTTTCGATGGGCACGGCAAGCTCTTCTGAGACCGCCTGGCTCAGAGACGTGCGAATGTTCTGGCCCACCTCGACTTTACCCGTGTAGACCGTGACTTTTCCGTTCTCGCCAAGATGAATCCAGGCATCGACGTCTTTGGGAAGATCGGGACGGCGCCGCTGTCCGCCGCCTGACTCTTGAGCGGCGACTGCCGGTTTCAGTACCGAAATGACCAGGACGCCGGCGCCGAGAAACTTGAAGAATTCGCGGCGATCGAGATCGAAACGGTAAGGCGCAGCGGCCCGCAGTTCGTAGCGCTCGGGTTCCAGGGGAACTTCCGTGTGAGTTTTGTCGGTCATCGTGCCGCTCCTTTCCCGGCGGAGGAAGCCGTCGTGACCTTCGCCGCCTTTTGAATTGCGCTCACGATGCGCGGATAGGTTCCGCAGCGGCAGATGTTGCCGTCCATAAACGCGATGATTTCACTTTCGTTGGGCGAAGGATTCCGCCGCAGCAGCGCGACTGCGGACATAATCATTCCGGACGTGCAATAGCCGCATTGCATGGCGCCCGCGTCGAGAAATGCTTCTTGCAGGGGATGTAATTGTTCGCCGTGAGCCAGTCCTTCGATGGTTGTGATTTGTTTTTGGGAGAGAGTGCTCGCCTTGGTAATGCACGAGCGTTGTGCCTTTCCGTCTATCAGGACGGTGCAGGCACCACATTGGCCCTCTCCGCATCCATATTTGCTTCCGGTGAGGTCGAGTTGCTCGCGCAATACGCTGAGCAGGCTGGTTTGCGGGCCAACTTCCGCTGTATAAGGTCTTCCGTTAACCGCGAGATGAATGGTCGACATGGTTTCATGCTCCAGATTCTTGGGCGCGCTGAGATATGAGCGGAGCGTCTTTATAAAAATGATATACCCTTCGATAAGTTTGGTTGAAGTGCCAGGGCTGTTGATGAATACAAGGTTCTCCGCGCTCTCTGCGCATCCTCTGCGGAATCTGCAGTCAAAAGCTTAAACCGCAGAGTCCGCTGAGAATACGCAGAGTTCGCGGAGAAAACCGTTGGTTATCGCCGGCTCCGTCGAAGATGCATCAGCTAAGCTCAATCACTGATGGCCTGATAAGCCAGGACGTTCACCTCGCGGTCCAAAGTCAAGTCGCCTGTGGGATGCAGTTGAGCCATGAAGATCACGATCATTTGCTCTTTCGGGTCGACGGTAAATCCGGTGTAGAAAAAACCGCCCCAGGTAAACTCGCCAGGCGATCCCAGTTCAGCGAGCGGGCTTTTCACGCCCTCAACCCCGAAACCCAAGCCGAAGCCTTGATCTGGACCGATCTTGCCGAGTTGATCGTGGGTCATCAATTCAACGGTCTTACGGCTTAACAGGCGAGTGTTTCCGACCTTGCCGCCATCGAGCATCATCTGGCAGAAGCGAGCGTAATCCATGGCAGTGGAAACGAGTCCGGCGCCGCCGGAGAATAGTTTTTTCGGGCCGCGCGAGGGATAGTCCGCGGAATAGGAGAAATTCCCCTCTTTGATCGGCGTCTCGGGAAAGCGGTTCAGGCCCTTGTCGGGATAGTACGTGTACGCGGTGGCCAGTCGATCGAGTTTGTTGTCGGGCGGATAGAAATATGTGTCCTTCATGCCCAGCGGTTCGAAGATGCGAGTGCGGAAGAATTCGTCGAGCGGTTTGCCAGAGACCACTTCCACCAGGCGGCCCAGCACGTCGAGGCTCAAGCCGTATTCAAAACGGTCGCCCGGATTGAAGAGCAGGGGAATGGTCGCCAGCTTTTTCACGTTGTCGCCGATTGTTCCGTCGTACGGCAGCAATCCGCTGGCAATTCCAGCTTTCTCATACAGAGGGCCGAGGTCGTCGTTCCAGTTGTAAGTGAGGCCCGAGGTGTGGCGAAGCAAATCGCGAATGGTAATTTCTTTCGTGGCCGGAATTGAATAGGGCGCGCTGTTAGCCGGCTTGACGAACACTTTTGGGTCCTTAAATTCGGGCAGGTATTTCGAAATCGGATCGTCGAGCAGGAAGCGGCCTTCTTCGTAAAGCATCATGACCGCAACGCTGGTGATGGGCTTGGTCATGGAGCAGATGCGGAACATGGCGTCTGGTTGCATCGGCTTGGCGGCCTCGCGGTCCATCATGCCCTGAGACTTGAACCAGGCGACATGACCATGCCGGACGATCAGAGTGACGGCGCCGGCAATACGCTTGTCATCGATGTCGCGTTGCACGGTGGCGGCGATTCGCTCCAGGCGTTCGGGCGACAGACCGAGCGATTCGGGTTTGCCGGTGGGTAGTTCCTGCGCGAGCGCGCAAATACTCAGAATAAAAACGCCGAGCAGAACCGGAATGCTTTTCCGGTTCCGCACGGCAAAAATGTCACGCATGTTTTCTCCGGCTACGACTTGATGGTCTTCGAAGCTGCATCCCAGGTGACAGGCTTCTGACGGAAATACGATTCGTTCGCCATGTGGCAGGCGACCGCGGCGTTGTTGCCGAAGACTGCGTCCTCGGTCACGGGCTTGCGCGATTTTACCGACTGGAAGAAGACATTCAGGTGCGGACGCATGTCGTCCCAGTCGTGCCCGCGATATACGGTGTCTTCGTGGATCGGTTCCTTGTTGAGCGGCGGGTCATGTTCTTCGTGCCACTGCTTCACATATTCCTCGCGCATCTTGGCGGGGAAGCTGAAACTGTAGTAGCTGGGATCGGTATCCATGCCAGACTGCGGAGAGTGCCGCAACTCGAATTCACCGGCATCGAGAATTCCTTTCGGTCCCATAAAGCGCGCCAGTTCGGGTGTTTCGCAGCCAAGGTCGAGGCGCACGTAAACCGGGATGCCGTGGTAATCGAAAAGCACGGTGTGAAAGTCGGGCATATCGCGGCCATCTTTGAAGCGGAAGATGCCGCCCATCGCGGTGGCGGAGCGCGGAATTTCGTTCCATCCCAGTGTGACGAGCATGCCGCTGACGAGATGCACCATCAGATCACCGGCCACGCCGGTACCGTAAGCACGCCAGCAGCGCCAGCGCGCGAAGTGCAGCTTGTTGAAGGGAATCTTAGGGGCGTCGTTGAGCCAGGTATCCCAGTCGAGATTTTCTGGCGACAAATCCGTGGGTGGCGGATATTCCCAGGCGCCGGTAGGATCGTTGCGGCCGAGTGTGAGCTCGACCATCTCGACGTCGCCGATGGCTCCCGCGGAATAGAGTTCGCGAGCTTTGGCGCAGAGAGTGGAACTGACGCGCTGCGAGCCAATCTGCACGATGCGATTATTTTTCTGCGCCGCCTCGACCATGGCGAGCCCGTCGGCCACGTTATGCGACATCGGCTTTTCGCAGTAAATATCTTTTCCGGCATTGCAGGCGTCGACCACCACGCGACGGTGCCAGTGATCGGGCACTGCGGCGACGATGCAGTCAATGTCCTTGCGATCGAGCAGATCGCGATAATGGCGGGATGTTGGAAGACTGGTGTTGGCGGTGATTTCCTTGGCGAGAGTATGGCGGCCGTCATATAAATCGGCGGCGCCCACGCACTCCACGCCGGGAATCGTGATTGCGCCTGTGAGCAGGCCGGAGCCTTGCATGCCAATTCCGATCATGCCAAAGCGAACGCGATCGCTGGGTGCCACGGCTCGCGGAAATGGCTGAGCCTCCAGCCGAATGGTCTTTGAAACCAGCAGGCCGCCAGCGGCAGCCGCCGCACTTCCTTGCAAGAATGCGCGTCGCGAAAGAATGCGTTTCATGCCAATCCCTCCGAATGATTTGAATTCCAACCGTCCGTTAATGCCGGCTACTTTTTCAGCGGTTTAATGGCTACTTCCTTGAAGAAAACGATGTCGTTGTCGCTGTGATTCTGCAGGCCGAAGTAACCGAAGTCGGGGCGCGGGCCGCGTTGCGGCTCGAAATCAAACTTTCGCGCCGGCACGGGATCGCCATCTTTATAGTCGGTGATCTTGACCCCGTTGAGAGTCACAATGGTTCGCGATCCGTCCAGCGTAATGTCCATGGTGTTCCACTCGGGCCCCGGTTTCCATGCCTTGGCCAGCGGCTTGGTGAGCGAGTAGAGCATGCCAGTGGAATGGTATTCATCTTCGCCCGACGTTTCAGGATGATTATCAATCTGAACTTCGAATCCGTAATGTACCGGCATCCACTCTTCTCGGGGCTCGACGGGAATGCGAATGAAGACTCCGGAGTTGTCGTTCTCGTCGCGCATTTTGTATACGACGTGAACCGTGCAATTGCCAATTTTGCCGCCAGTCCAGTAGAGCAAGCCCATGCCGCCGTGGGTGCGGATCAGGCCATCTTCCACGGTGTCGCCGCCGGGGCCAACATGCTTCCAGCCCGTGAGATCCTTGCCGTTGAAAAGCTCCTGCCACTTATTGGGATCGCCTTTGCAGGCATTCTGATTTTCGTCGGCAGCGAAGGCGAGCATGGTCAAGCCGGTCAGCAGAAAGATTGAAATAATAAATCGTTTCAGCATTGAGAATTCTCCTCAGTTTCTCCGCGAGCTAGCGTGGGACAGACCACCATACTCGCACCCACGGCGGGAATCAAATGGACTGAGTTTAATTTTTATTCTAGAAGGAATGTTCTCAGGATACTTCGCGGGCAGGCGCCGATGCTGTCAGGAAAAGGGTGCCCCACCCTTGTCCCGCCGCTTGTTGGCGGGACAGGGTGGGGATGTTGACTTTAGTCCATCTCTCGCCGCTGTGCGCTGAACAGCATCATGCCGGCCGCAGCGCCAGAACTGCCTTCTGCCTCGCGCTTTTTCTGCCAGTCGGCTTCGGTGAGGACCGTGATGCTCTCGGCTTTCTTCTTCTTGAGTCCGGCATTGATTCCCGGTAGTTCCTTTTGCGTCAGCTTCTGGAAATCTCCGATCACATCTTCTAATTCATGCGAGAGAGATTCCTCGCGCGTCGCCTGATACTCCGCCGGACGCCCCTCGTAGCCGTTGACTGTCCCGTAGAGTTGACCGAGAAGTTCGCGAATGCGTTCTTCTCCCGTGATCATGCCGCCTTCTTTTGTGGCCACAACCTTGGATCGCAGATCGTCGCACTTTGCTGCCAGATCCTGCAGTTGCTTGCGCAACGGATCTTTCTCCGGCAGTTTGGCCGCACGCGCGTTGGCTGCATTGCGCACGCCTTCGATCGCGTCGACCGCGAAGGTCATGTGCTCGATGGTGTGATAAATCTTCATCGCCAAGTCGAACTGCGCCTTGCGATCCTCCAGTGAAAATTTTGCCCGCGGATCGAGAACGACGTTTAACTGCTCGGTATAAACGTTGTCGCCCTTGGTCATTTTGACGGTGTAGGTTCCGGGCAGCACGCGTGGGCCCTGGGCCGCTTCAAACAGGGCGCTGGCTGCGGGCGGAACCGCTGGAGCCTTGATCCGCATGGACCAATTCGCGCGGTTCAAGCCACGGTGTTTGCTTCCCGCCACGCTATCGACCACTTTGCCGTTGGAGTCGAGAATTTCGATCTTGAGATCGCCGAAAATATGGCGTCCTCGCTGGTAGTAAGTGATCTGCGCCTCGCCCGGCCGGCTGCGGCCGTTGAAGGTTTCATCTCCTTCGGGCCAACCACCGAACGTGTCGAAGTACTGAACCGCCTTACCGGGGATCAAAGTAGCTTCCTTCGACATCAGGTCGGGAGTCAAAGCCCGCAGCGGAGAAATGTCGTCGATGATCCAGATGCCGCGCCCATGGGTAGCCAGAATCAGGTCGCTCTCGCGCGCATGAACGGCAATGTCGTCGACCGCGACCGAGGGGAAGTTGCTGCCTTTATATTGCGCCCAGTGCTGGCCGCCGTCGACGGAGATCCACAGCCCGAACTCCGTGCCCAGGAACAGCAGGTTGGGATTGACTGTGTCTTCTTTAATCACGTGAGCGAATCCGCGGGCGCCGCTCTTCTGCGCGGCAAGCGCCGTCCATGTCTTGCCGTAGTCGGTAGTCTTGTAGACGTAGGGCGCCATGTCGCCGAACATGTGGCGATCAAAGGTGACATAAGCCGTGGCTTCGTCGTAGTGGCTGGCTTCAACGGTGGAGACCCAGGAATTTTTGCCCAAGCCCGACACGTTGCCCACGACGTTGGTCCAGGTCTTGCCGCCGTCGCGCGTAATCTGCAGGTTGCCGTCGTCAGTTCCAACCCAGATGACCTGGCCGTTCTTGGGCGATTCGGAAATCGAATAAATCGTGGTGTTCATTTCAGCAGATGAATTATCAACCGTGACGCCGCCCGATTCTTCCTGCTTCTGCTTTTCCGGATCGTTGGTGGTGAGGTCGGGAGAAATGCGATCCCAGGTCTGCCCGTGATCGCGCGAGCGGAATAGGAACTGCGCACCGATATAAATCGTGCCCTTTTCATTGGGGCTCACGTGAATGGGAGTGTTCCAGTTGAAGCGCAGTTTCTTCTCGCCGTAGTTAGGCAGCGGCTTGATGCCGCGAATCTCGTGGGTATAGCGATTCACGCGGCCAATTTCGCCGCCTTGCGCCTCCGCATAGATGAAGTTTGGATCGGAGGTATCTTCAAACATCCAGAAACCATCGCCTCCGAACATGTTTTCCCAGCGCGAGTTCGAAACGCCGCCCGGGTAGGATGAATCGGCCACCCAGGAACTGTTGTCCTGCAATCCGCCATAGACATGATACGGATCGGAGTTGTCGGTGCTTACGTGGTAGAACTGCGACACTGGCAGGTTCATTTGATGTTTCCAGCGATTGCCGCCGTCTTCGCTGCGCCACAATCCGCCGTCGTCGCCAGCGATTACGATGTTTGGATTTTTGGGGTTGATCCAAACGTCGTGAAAGTCGCCGTGATCCGAGCCGGAAACCACGTTGAACGACTTTCCGCCGTCGGTGCTGTAGAGCAAGATGAGATCGGGTTTGAAGATTTTATTTTCGTCTTTAGGATCGACGATCAGGTTGCCGAAATAAAATGGGCGCCAGACCATGAAATTGCTGGCGTCGAGCTTGGTCCAGTTCGCGCCACCGTCATCGGAACGGTAGAGTCCTCGACCTTTTTCCGCTTCGATGTTGGCATAAACGACCTGGGGTTTGGCGGGCGCAACGGCAACGGCAACGCGTCCCCAAGGCTTAGGCGGCAATCCCTTGGCGCTGCTATCGCTGATCTCGCTCCAGTGGTCGCCGCCGTCGGTCGATTTGAATAGTCCGCTGCCCGGTCCGCCGGAACGGAACGTCCAAGCTTGACGCCGGAAGTCCCACATGGAGGCGTAGATCGTTTTCGGTTCCTGACGGCTCATCGCCATCAACGCGCAGCCCGACGATCCATTCGCTCCAGCTAGAACCTTATTCCACGTCTTGCCGCCGTCAGAGGTCTTGTAGACGCCGCGTTCGTCGCTGTCGTCCCATAAGTGTCCCATGGCGCAGACCAGAACATTGCTTCCATTGGTCGGGTCAACCAGGATTTTCGCGATGTGCTCACTGTTCTTAAGGCCAACGTTAGTCCAGTTTTCACCGCTATCGGTTGATTTATAAACTCCGTCGCCGATCGAGACGCTATTGCGAAGCCAGCCCTCGCCTGATCCCACCCAAACGGTTTTCGTATTAGAGGGATCGATTGCGACCGCGCCGATCGACTGCACGCTTTCACGGTCGAACACAGACTTGTAGGTCGTCCCGCCATTTACCGACTTCCAGACACCTCCGCTAGCCGAACCGACGAAGACAGTGATGCGCCCATCCTGTTCAACGGCGTCGATGGCCGCGATGCGCCCGCTCATGGCCGCCGAGCCGATGTTGCGCGCCGGAAGGCCGGAGACCGTGGCGGCGTCGAATTTATAATTGCCTTGACCGAAAGCGAGAACCGCGCAACTCAACAGTACGATTCCAGAACCTAAACTCAGCTTCATCATCCACCCGCACTTGCGATTGGCAGCATTCATTGAGAATTCCTCTTTGAGCAAAAGTTGTTCAGGTTGAGACTGCGGGATTTACTTCTTCTCGGCGTCAGCCTTTGGGCCTTGCTTGAGCGAAGCCGGCACAGCGAAATCCGCCTTGTCGATGGGAACATTGACTTCAATTTTTTCGATGGTTGTGGTCTGCGCGGCTGGATTAGCCTTGGTGCCCTGGGAAATGGAGTGAGGATACATCACGCCCGCGACCGGCTTATATGAGCCCATGTCGGTTACAGACTCACGCACCGACCCGCGGATGAATTCCTGCACTTCCTTGCGAATTTCAAGGAAAGTGTCGGGATCGAGGTAGTAGTAAACGATGTCGCCATCTTTCAGCGTGACCTTCAGGCGGAGTGCGTCGTCGCCATCGACTACGTCATGGCCCAGGAATTCAACTGTGTTTCCCTTTTCTTTGTAGTCGACCAACGGGCCGTCGAAATCGGCGTCGAGTAGGAGATCCTTGAGGTCGTCTTCGCCCATGAACTCGGGATCTTTGTGTCCCCCGAATGGCTGGATCTGCCATCCGGTAGAACCGTCGTAGGCGGTGACGGCGGTCATGCCCTGCAGTGTGAAGGTTTCGCGAATGAGGTTCGGCCGCTCGTTTTCCTGCAGGGAGGCAGCGACCATGCCACCGCCGATATTCAGTTTGCCGGTCATGCGCACCGACTTGATTGCCTTGATTTTGTCGATGCCGCCTTTGGCCTGAATATTCTTGCTGACCAATTCTTCAGCCGTTTGCCCGTGGGCCAAAACGCTCAAGCATGAAACTGCCGCCAACACAATGACTGCGTGACGCATTGAAGGGACTCCTGTTGTATGGGACTTGTACTCGGGAAATCGACGAACAGTACTCTACTCGTTGGTAGACGTGCTTGCCAAGTCTTGGTGAGCGAGGATGTTTACGTTGGCGGCGATAGGGGCGCGGATTGGCTCAGAGCTCAGCGGGCGCGGGCCAGCACGAGCGTAACGTCATCGGGTTGTTCGTGGTCGCCGATCCAGTCATCCACTGCCATGGTGACGATCTGGCTGATTTGCGGCAGAGGGAGATCGCGATTGTCGCGGACCAGGTCGATCAGGCGCTGCTCGCCGAATTCGCCGAAGTCATTTTCCGGCTCGGTGACGCCGTCGCTGTATGCCAGGAAAATCTCCCCGGGATGCATTTCTACTGCGCCCTCTTCGTAAGTCATATTGTCGAAGAGGCCCACAACAGTTCCTCCGGCTTCTAACTTGCGCACGCTGCCATCTTTACTGATTAGAATCGGTGGCAAGTGTCCGCCGTTGCTATAGGTAAGGTGGTGCGACCGGCCGTCGTAAATTCCGAGAAAAAGCGTCGCGTACTTTTCCGGCGGTGTGCTTTCGTAGAGCTGATGGTTGAGCAGGCCGAGCAGAGCTCCAGGAGAAACTTCGATGCCCTCGGGCCAAGTCGCCATGACTCGGCTCTCGCCGGAGACTGCGCCTACCGCCACCGGCTCCCGCATTTGGGGCAGGTTCTCGACGCTGTAGGCGCGGACCGCAGAATGGATGGTAGCCATTAATAGTGCGGCGGAAATGCCTTTTCCGCTGATGTCGCCGACCGCGAGGATCAGCTTGTGAGAACTGGCGGCTAGAAAGTCGTAGTAATCGCCGCTGACATTGCGGGCGGGACGCCAGAATCCATGCACCTCAAGCGACTCGAGTTCTGAGACCTGGCGCGGGAAAAGCTGCGCCTGCACTTCCCGAGCGATGGAGAGTTCGTTCTCCAGGCGCTGCTTTTCCTTCTGCTCCTGGATGAGCTTCTCGATGGAAGCGGTCATGGAGTTGAACGAGAGTGCCAGGTCGGCGAGTTGGTCGCTTGAATGGACCGCTATGCGATGGCTGAAGTCGCCACGATCCACGTGCCGGGTCGCCTCGTGCAGTTGCGCCACAGCTGCCGTGACGGTGCGGGTCATGCGGGTGCCGATGATAAGGGCAATCAGCTCGATGATGGCAAAGAAAATTCCGACGCCGAGGAGAATATAGGCGACACCCTGAACGAATTCTCCGAGCGCGGCAAACAGATGGCGGTACAAGACCGAGGGGCGCGTGCGGACCCTTATGGTCCAGGCGCGCGCCTGAGCGCCGGGCCTCCAGTCAACCACCGACAGGGATGAGCCGGCGAACGGGATTTCAAAATCAAATAGACCTGCCGGGCTGGGCAGAACGCCGACTGTGAAGACAGGCTGGGGCGCCTGAAGCTGCTGCGTGATTGGCCGGGTTAAGAGTGTGATTTCTCCTAGGCTGGCCGCAATATTGCCGACAAGTTCCCGGTCGAACGGTTCGCTGGCAATGACAGTCACTTCGCTGGACTTGACCGGCATTGAGGAGCCGACGCGCAGGTGCAGTTGGTCTCCATCGCGCACGATGTCGCGGAATGTACCTTTCACCACAGTCGGGAGCGTAAGGGATTGACCGTTAAATTCTTTGCAGAGAGGCAGCGGCTTGCCAGCGTACCAGGCGCATACGTGACGCCGGCTCCATGCGGGATCGCGTTTGCGTAATCCAGCCAGCAATGCCAGTTCCGGGCTCTCACCCCGTTCCAAACGCGTCGCCAGTTCGTTGCTAACGGCGGCGTTGGCCGCGTCCAGGCTCCTCAGCTGAGAGTCGATCTCGGAGGTTACGATAAAGACCGCGAACTGTCCGGCGAGAAGATCGAGTGTGGCCAAGGCCATGGTTACGAGCAGGACTGCGGGAATCACGCCAATAAAAACATAAGTGACGATGAGGCGATTGCGGAGCCGCCACAAGACCCGGCGCTTTAACCAGCGGAAGGCAAGGACGACAAAAAGTACGATGGCGAGGAAGGTCAGGAACTCGACCCATCCGCCTAAGTGGTCGCCCCAGGAGGGAGCTAATAAGCCGAGCAACTTTTCCAGTGCCAGCAGCACTACGGCCATGGCGGCGAGATAGCAGGCCAGGCGCGCCATTCGGCCCTCGGGCCACAATCCGGCCTTGATCAACCGGAGCCGCAATTTTGAATTGGACCATTGCATGTTGTTCGTCGGGCCGCGCGCAGCGGTCAGGATTTTTAGACGATGGAAACTCAACCTTGCCCCGCGCGCCGATTCTTACCCGCGTCTCATTCACTAAATTTCAGGATAAAGATCGAAGAACGCTTCCAGACTTGTGCGCAACTGCTTTTCAATCTCTTCCTTGCTGCCTTCGAGTACGTGCATGGTGACGTGGGCTTCCCTGCCATTCGCAAGCTTTACGGGAGCCTCGCCCACTTCAACCACGTCTTCGGACGGCAACAGCCTCATGCCATAAACGAGCGTCAGATTTGCCATGACTGATTTTACGACGTTACCGGCGAGTCCCGCGAACCACGCTTTGGCATTTAGGATTCCAGGCTTCTCGTTTAGAATTCCGCAGTGCTTAGAATTCTGCCTACCACACTCAGGATAAGTATTGTTGCCTTCGCATTCGGGCCCCTGCTTTCGGCGCAGGAGCCGGCGACCAACCCACAATCAAACGAACCCCAGGTGAAGGTCAACATGCTGAATGTATGTACGCCTTCAGCCGAAGAGCAGAAGGAGATTGCTTCAGCGCTAGCGCGGGTCCCCAAGCAGCCGCTGTTTGGGGCCGACTTTGAAGTTTCGCGCGGACGGTCGACCTTAACTGACATGCCGAATTTTCTGAAGCCCGGGCAGGGCGGGCATGTTGCCGGAGAGCCGTCGATTGCGACGTACGTTCGGATTCGGCGCGAGTTCTCCGTGCAGGCACTCTTTTCCAGCGTGCAATACTCCTTCAGCAATGATGGAGAGAACATGGTGGAGACCCTGGTTCTGCACGTGCGCGATCCCAAAGATCTGATTCAGGTTTCATTGGAAGACAGCGCCTCGTCAGTTACGAGTTCGGAGGCGATGCTGGGGGCAAATACTCCGGCGACGCGGGTGCGGCTGGAGCGTTTCGGCAAGCCGTCGGTGGCGCTAGCCCGCTGCGCCGCTACCGAAGCCGGTCCGCCGCCCGATCAAACTGTCTACGAGCCTCTTTTCCGCGGTGCATCGGACGTGTTGGCGAATTATCGTGGATTGCTGGGAGTAAAGAAAATTGTGCCGGAGGAGCTGGCGAAAATCGGCGGAGAGTCGAAATCTCCTTCCAAGGTGAAAGGAACCATGGCGAAGCCGGCGAAGGGAACTTTGACGAAGTAGGGATTGTCATCTTGAGCGAAGCGAAAGATCGATGCACTCGACGGTTAACTACATAGGTCCTTCGCTTCGCTCAGGATGACAGGATTCGCCAGTTTGCTAGCGGCGCGAGCGGGTTGCATCAAAATCTGAAATCGGCCATCTAATCGACAACTACACTTCATGAGCGAAACTCGAGACGTTGTCATCATCGGGTCCGGATGCTCCGGACACACTGCCGCTCTCTACGCGGCGCGCGCCAACCTGAAACCCCTGGTCATTGAAGGCCATGAACCCGGCGGTCAGCTGTCGATGACCACGCTCGTCGAAAATTTTCCGGGATTCCCCGAAGGCATTCTCGGGCCTGAGTTGGTCGAGAATATGCGCAAGCAAGCCGAACGTTTCGGCGCCGAATACCGGATGACGCACCTAACCAGCGTGGATCTGAGCAAGCGGCCGTTTCTCCTGCATCTGGGAGTTCATCAGGTACACGCGCAGACTCTGATTATTGCCAGCGGCGCTTCGGCGCGCTGGCTGGGCTTGCCGCACGAGCAGCAACTCATCGGCCACGGAGTTTCGTCGTGCGCGACCTGCGACGGCTTCTTTTTTTCGGGCAAGGAGATCGTTGTGGTGGGCGGCGGAGACTCGGCCATGGAGGAAGCACTGTTCCTTACGCGCTTTTCGACGAAAGTGACAGTGATTCATCGTCGCGATGCATTCCGGGCATCGAAAATCATGCTGGAGCGCGCGCAGCATCACGCGAAGATTCACTTTCTGCTCAACACTGTGGTCGAGGATGTCTACGACGTGCACCACAAGGAAGTCACCGGCCTGAAGTTGCGCGATGTGAAAACGGGCAAGGTTTGGGATTTTCCTACCAGCGCTCTGTTTCTCGGGATCGGGCACGAGCCCAATGCGAAGATGTTTGAAGGTCAACTCGACATGGACGCCGATGGCTATCTCAAGACTCACAATTACGTTTTCACGCGCGTGCATGGCGTTTACGCCTGCGGCGACGTGCAAGACCGCCGCTATCGACAGGCAATCACCGCCGCGGGCACCGGATGCATGGCCGCCATTGAAGTGGAAAAGTTCCTGGAAGAGCACGGCAAATAAGGAAGCCTGTCCACTTCTTTAAAGTGTGATCACCATCCTCGGCGTAGCGCCCGGTTTGTGATACAAAACTCTGTGATCTTCCTACAAGCGCCGCATATTCCTTTTCATCTCATTTTTAACCTGGCAGGTACCGCATGCTGAGGGCGTTGTTCGTCCATCTTTCTGAAAATCGTTCCCTGCGCAGTTTTGCCGAGCGCTCGGCGATTGGCCGCCGCGTTTCCGGACGCTTCGTGGCCGGAACCGAAATAGCCGACGCGGTGCGTGTCACGCAAGCCGTTAACCAGGCGGGGATGAGCGTGAGCATCGACAATCTGGGCGAGAACACCACCAACGCGGAAGAGGCCCAGCACAGCGCACAACTCTATCATCAGATTCTCGACGCCATCGTCGCTAACAAACTCGAAGCAAACATCAGCCTGAAGCTGACCCACATGGGCTTGGATGTGGACGAAACGATGGCGCGCGACCTGGTGGCCGGCCTGGTGAAAAAAGCCGCGTCGATGGAGCGCGGATTTGTGCGCGTCGATATGGAAGGATCGCCGTATACGCAGCGCACGCTCGACTTCGTTCACGAATTGCACCGCATGCCGGGGAATCAGAACCGCGTGGGCACGGTCATCCAGTCCTATCTGAAGCGTTCCGAAAGCGATATCGAAAAGCTGCTGGCGGAAAGAATTCGCATTCGACTGTGCAAGGGCGCATACAAGGAGCCGGCGAGTATCGCATTTGAGAGCAAGGCGGACGTGGATGCGAACTACGTTAAGCTGATGAAGATCCTGATGAAGAGCGGCGTCTATCATGGCTTGGCGACGCACGACGAAGCTATCATTCGCGAGGCCCAGGCTTTTGCGACGCGCGAAAAACTTTCGCGCGACAGTTTCGAGTTTCAAATGTTGCACGGGATCCGGCGCGACCTGCAGCAGAGTCTGGTTCGCGACGGCTGGCGCATGCGCGTCTATGTCCCCTTCGGCACCGAATGGTATCCGTACTTTATGCGGCGGCTGGGAGAGCGTCCAGCGAATGTGTTCTTTATCGCGCGGAACATGCTGAGGGCATAGTGGGCGTTCCCGGCGCGATAGACTGAATTACGTACGGCACTAGTATTTGAAAGGTTCGATGCCTACCTCCATCCGACTTCCCGAAGAAGTTGAGCGTCGTCTTGACGCTATCGCGAAAAAGACCGGGCGCACTAAGGCGTTCTATATCCGCGAGATGATTCTTAATCACATCGGCGAGATCGAGGACTATTACCTTGCGGAGCCCGTGTTCGAACGTCTTCGCAAGGGACGGGTTCGCACTTTCAACTCGCGGGAAGTGAGACAATATCTTTGTTTGGACGATTGAAACGAGTTCGCGAGAATCGTTGGGAAGTCTTGAGAACAGAGACTGAGAACTGTTCCCCTACTGCTGCTCCCCGTTCTCTCCGCCCTCAGGCGGAGCCAAGGGCAAGCGGGTGGCACTGCGCATCATCTCGCGCTCCTGATCGGAGAACATTCCTTTAAATCGATCTGAATTGATGACCGTCTCGCGCTGATCGGGCGGCATTCCGCGCAAGTCGCGCATGGCAGTCATCACCATGCGCCGTCGATCGGGAGGCAGTTGCCGCATCTGGCCAAAAATCTGCCGGGCTTGCTGCTTTTGCTCAGGAGTTAAGTGTTCCCAAGTCTCCATGCGGTTCAGCATTTGCAGTTGCTGTTGAGGAGGCAGGCTGGAGAAGTGCTGCAACCGTTGTCGAAGGCGCTGCTGGCGTTCCGGTGGGAGCCTGCGAAACGTGGGGTCGTTCTGTAGTTCGCGTTCCTGTTCGGCTGGAGGTAAGTCTTTGTAGCGGCGCAGCCAGTCTCCAGCGTGGCCTTGGGGCCGAGCCGCAGATTGATGCTGAGGCGGAGGCGCCGCAGAATGTCTTTGCTGGGGCGCAAGCATGGTGTGGGCGTGCCCCAAGAAGGGGACGGAAATGGCCATAGCGATCGCCAAACCGGCGCTCGCCAGCCATCTCGTCCTGTTCCTTCCGTGCCGCATTTCCCCCGCCTTGCACTTCGCCGTGCCGCGAACCTGGCGCCGACTTTACGGATTCGCTGCGACGTCCTGCTGCAACTCCAGATCATCCAGCAAATCGAAATCCGCGTACATCTCGTGATTGCTGTCCAAAGTCTGCAGATCGCTGACTGCGCTGCCCACCGGCGCCACACTGGAAGCTTGCTCAGTATGTTTGTACCGTGAACTGTTTCGGGTATAGAACACGCCCGCGCCCACGCCCATCATCACGGTAAGTGCCGCCGCCAGCACGGGCCGACGAAACCAGCGCGCCCAACCAGTCTGCGGTTTGGCCATTTCTTCGCGGAGCCGCGCCCGCAGGCGCGTATCGAAATACGGCGATGGTTCTGGGGTCTTCCACTCGTCGAGCAGCGCCATGGTGGCGCGCATCCCGTTCAACTCTTGCGCACAAGAGCTGCAACTCTGCAGATGCTTTTCCTCGTCCGCAGCGAGCCCCTCGAATCCAGCCGCCACATCGGGCATCCTTTCACGAAGTTGATCGCATTTCATAACCACTTCCCCTTAACTTTTTCGCCAATGTCGCTCGAAGAAAACAAAGTATTGCTAAACGAATTCTTTTAACTGTTCCCGCAAAGTCTCATAGGCCCGGAAGAGCAGCGACTTGGTCGCCGACTCGCTCTTTTTCAAAACCTCGGCAATCTGCTTGTAGTCCATCTGCTGGTACTTATGCATGATTACCGCCAATCTCTGCTGCTCGGGGAGAGCCTCCACCTTACGCCGAATCGCCAGCAGGCGCTCGCGGCGCACCATGTTTTGTTCGGCGGTCAATGTCGCGTCGGGCAACTCTAGCGTCGTGCCCGTCTCTTCATCCGGTTCATCGAGGCTGACCGTTACCTCGGGTCGCTCGTGCCGCGTATCGCGCGCATGATTCACGGCCAGGTTGGTCGCAATGCGGTACAGCCAGGTCGTAAATTTAGCACTTGCCTCGTACGTTTGGCGCGAGCGATAAACGCGTAAGAACACTTCCTGCGCCAGGTCTTCGGCAGCGGCCGCGTTTCGCGCCATCCGGTACATGAAACTTATCATCGGTCGGCGATATTTCTGTACCAGGTAATCGAACGCCGACTGATCGCCTGCCTTGGCGCGCAGCATGAACTCAGCGTCGGAATCCACACCGGCGGAGAATGTCGCCTGCGGTGCGTTCGCCGCCATCAGCATGCCCCGATCGATTGCGGCAGTGCTCACACTAGTTTCAACCCCATCTTGACCCGAAAGTTTCGTTTTTTTCGCATCACCGGAGGGGTTGGAAGTCCCAGCATTTGAGGGAGATAGGGGAGGTCTCGGGGATTCCGGGTCGGCCGTCATGCAAAAAGGAAGAAAGCGGCCAAGCGCGAGCGAAATTTGAAACGTCGCGCTGCGGCCACAATCGATTAGGCTAACACACCGTCTCGCCGTTTCCCGAAGAGTTAGGGCATGGCGCGACGACCGTACTTCCGCATTCATTGACTTGCGCGGAACAATCAACGAAAGTCTTACGAGGTGATCCGCATGCTATCGCGCCGCAGCTTTATGGCTGCCTTGTCTGCTCTGCCGGTTTCCCGTTTACTACGATCGCATTCCCTGTTCTCGTCGCCTTCGCCGACAAGTCTGGCATCTCCTTCAGGTTCTGCCGATCCGGACGATCTGACCCAGTCCGTGAAAATTGCCATCGGCACTGGCGGTCATGGGCATACCTATCCGGGAGCGAGCGTTCCGTTTGGCATGGTGCAACTCAGTCCCGACACTTACAACGACGGATGGGACTGGTGCTCCGGCTATCACTACTCCGATAGTTCGATTATGGGGTTCAGCCATACCCACCTGAGCGGCACAGGCGCCTCCGACATGCTGGATTTTCTGCTCATGCCCGGCGTCGGTCCTGCGAAAACTGTCCCCGGCCAGCGCCAGAATCCGGGCGAAGGTTACCGTTCGCGATTCAGTCATGACGAAGAGATCGCGGTGCCTGGCTACTATGCGGTTACCTTACGCGATTACAACATTCGGGCCGAGTTAAGCGCGACCGAGCGCGCCGGCATTCACCGCTATCGTTTTCCCTCGAGCGACAGCAGCCACTTTATTCTCGATCTGGTTCACACGTACGGAAACGCGCCCATCCTATGGGCTGATCTGAAAATCGTGGGTAACGATACGATTGTCGGAGGACGCAGCGTAAAGGGATGGGCTCCGGGACGCGAGATTTATTTTGCGATGAAGTTCTCTAAGCCCTTTACGTCTTCCGAAATCGTCTCCGAGGAAAAGCGCCTGGACCCGAGCATCCGCGAAGCAAAAGGCAATTCGCTGAAATGCCTGGTTCATTTCCAAACCACCGAAGGCGAGACGATCTTAGTGAAGACCGGCATTTCCGGAGTGAGCGCGCAAGGCGCGCAGAGGAACCTGGAGGCCGAGATTCCCGACTGGGATTTCGACAAGGTGAAGAGCGCGGCGCATGCTGCCTGGGGCAAGAACCTGTCGCGCATCAAAATCACCACAGCGGACGCGCGGCACAAGCGAATTTTCTATACCGCTCTTTACCACATGATGCTGGCTCCTACGCTTTTTGACGACGTCGACGGCCAGTATCCGGGGATGGACGGCAAGGCTCACACGCTGCCCAGCGGGCTGCATAACTACAGCACGTTCTCATTGTGGGACACCTTTCGCGCGGCGCACCCGATGTACACGCTCTTCCAGGTTGATCGCGTTGCCGATTTCGTGAACTGCCTGATTCGCATGGGGAACGAGAGTCCATCCGGCGTGCCGATCTGGCCGTTGCAGGCGAAGGAAACTTTCTGCATGACCGGCTACCACGCGAGTTCGGTAATTGCGGAAGCGCATGTGAAGGGATTCAAAGGCATCGATTTCAGCACGGCGTATCCAGCGTTGAGAAAACGCGCGATGGTCGAGGATTATCGGGGACTCGGCTACTACCGCAAACTCGGCTATATTCCTTGCGACAAAGAAGAAGAGTCCGTCAGTAAAACCATGGAATACGCCTACGACGACTGGGCGGTGGCGCACATTGCCGAGGCCGCGGGCGCGGCTGAAGACTCCAAAGCACTGCTGAAGCGCTCTCGTAACTACAAGAATCTGTTTGACGACTCGACTGGGTTCATGCGATCGCGCCTCGAGAATGGGCAATGGGCCGAACCTTTTCACGCGAATGAGATGGGCTATTCCAAGAAATGGCGGGACTACACCGAGTCTGATCCGTGGGAGACTACTTTTACCGTGCAGCATGATCCCGCAGGATTGATCAAACTTTGTGGCGGACCGAAGGCCTTCGTCGACAAACTCGACGCCTTGTTTACGACCAGTTCGCAGCTTCCTGCGGACGCGCCGCCCGACATCGCCGGAATGATCGGGCAATACGCGCATGGAAATGAACCTTGTCATCACATGGCTTATCTCTACTGTTACGCGGGCGCCGCGCACCAGACGCAAGACCGCATAAGAAAGCTGCTCGATCTGGAATACGACGACCAGCCTGACGGGCTCGCCGGCAACGAAGATTGCGGGCAAATGTCGGCTTGGTACGTGATCAGTTCGCTCGGCTTCTACGCGGTCGATCCGGTCAGCGGGAATTATGTGTTCGGAACGCCGCTGTTCGATCGGGCAGAGGTTGAACTCGGCAACGGAAAGACTCTTGTCGTCGAAGCGAAACGCAACGCCGTGACCGATCAGTACATTCAGTCGGTGCAGTTCAACGGCAAGCCACATACGAAGTTGTGGTTTCGCCATGCGGATATTGCGAATGGCGCAAACATTTTATTCACGATGGGAAGTACACCCAATCCGGATTTCGGTTCCGCGGAAGGCGCAACGCCGCCATCTTTGGGCGTGTGATAAAGCACGCTACCCATGACCAACACTCCAGCGGAATCTCCGAAAACAAACCGTGGCTATGTGCTTGGTGTCGACATTGGCGGAAGCAACTTGCGCATCGCCTTGGCCGAGATGAATGGGAAGATTTTAGGGAAGAGGTCCGCGTCTACGAGGGAAACTACTTCTCCCGAAGCGGTCGTCGAGAAGATCCACGATGCGGCTGAGCAACTGCTTCAGGAATCGCTGATCTCGCATGGTTCACTGCTGGCTGTCGCCGCTGGTGCACCGGGCATTACTAATGCAGACTGCGGCATCGTGATCGCGACTTCATTCTTGAAGGGCTGGCGGGATGTTCCCTTGCGAAGCCTGCTCGAGTCTGCTCTGCGCGTTCCCGCAGCTGTGGAAAACGATGTAAGAGTGGCGGCCATTGGAGAGCACTGGGCTGGGTCAGCGCGCGGCATTAAGAATTTTGTGTTTCTTGCTCTCGGCACAGGAATTGCCGCTGGGATCTTCGTCGACGGGAAGTTAGTGCGCGGTCCGGACTGGGCCGCGGGAGAAGTTGGCTACATGCATGTCCCAGGTACGCCCGAAGAACCAGCAGAGCGGGGCGCGCCCGGATCTCTGGAGAGCACAATCGGCGGCGACGGAATTCGTCAACAGTGGCTGAGATGTTGCAGAGACGAGGGAGTTTCACTGACCGGCGACCTTAGCGCCACAGAAATCTTCGAACTAGGGTGCGCCGGCGATGCGCAGGCGGCCAAGGTGCTGAAATATTCAGCCCAAACGTTGGGCTATGCGGTCTACAACATCTCCCTCGTGTTGAATAGCACGCTCGTGGTGTTAGGCGGAGGAGTTGGGATGAGCGAACCTTTGCGGGAAGCGACGCAGCGTTTTCTGGATCGCTACACGGAACCGACACCGCCAAAAGTAATCATCAGCAGCTTAGGGCAAGATGCGCAATTGATGGGCGCAGTCCGGCTTGCGCTCGATACGGCTGAATTGCGCAACGGAGTCAAAACTTAGCGCTGTCATGCTGCGATTGCAGCAGTGGCAAACAAGACTGACTCCGCCGGTTTCTTGATCGCACGCGGCAAGTCGGTTCCGCGGCGCTGATCGAAATGACGCAAGTATTTATTTCGTGTTCCTTCGAACAGCGATATCGCGTTCTTGTATTTTTTGTCGCGAGTGCTCTTCAGTTCGCGCGTCAGCTCGCATTTTGGACCATGGTCGAGAATTTCTTCCGCGATTGCTATGAGTTCTTCCCAGTCATGCCATTCACCAATGGCATCTTTGAGTTCGCCTAACTCCTTGGCGAATTCGTCTCCGCCGTTGTCGGCCATTTGAAGCAGGTTTCGCAGCTCTTTTACCTTCAGACGATACGAGTGCAGGTTGGTTCGGCCCACGCGCGAGGCTTTGGCTAATTCGGAGATCAATTTCCAGGCGGCCGCATTTGCATTGGAGGCGGGAGAATGAACGTTTCCCCCGGATTTGGAGTCGGGCAGCAATTGTTCGATATCCTTTGAGATACGCTTCAGGCGGTTGCGCAGTTTCGAGCCGTGGCGGCGGACAGCAGCGTGAAACTTTCGCGCCTGCTTCAGTCGCCGCGCTCCCAGGTATTCCAGCAGCGCCACCGAACAATAGTTCTCGTCGTGCGTGTGCTTGATGTTGGCCGCGTGAGCAGTTAACACATCCATGTCACGAATCTTTCCGGCGCGCCGGCGGAGGCTGGATAGCGTTTTTGCGGTACG
>DATBEI010000212.1:0-7637 GCA_036269595.1 Candidatus Sulfotelmatobacter sp. | reverse complement strand
TTGTCTGGCTTGAGTTTGCGTTGTTCGCAGCAGTCTATATTGCCGATTGGAAGCACCATATCATTCTCAGCAAAGTCCCATATCTTTTTCTACTGGGATGGCTATCGCTGCGCCTACGGGGAATGCGCTGGCGCGATGTTGGTCTCGGCCTTTACGAAGGCTGGGGTAGGACGCTCTCGATCGGAATACTGGCAGGCATCGGTATTGAAATGATGGAACTGTTCTGCACGCAGCCCCTGCTTGTACATCTCACAGGCCAAATGCCTGATCTATCTGCATTCGACCGAGTCACCGGAAACGTGAAATGGCTAATGATGTCGCTTGCATTCACGTGGACGCTTTTCGCTTTTGGGGAGGAGTTCATTTTCCGCGGTTATCTGATGAATCGAATTGCTGATCTCGTTGGTCGCACGCGGATCGGTTGGACCGTCGTTCTACTGCTGGCGAGCGCAATCTTCGGCCTTTCGCACTTCATGCAGGGAATCACGGGAGTGAGTGAAAATTTTATCGATGGGCTCATTCTCGGAGCGCTCTATCTGAAGTTTGGACGCAAATTGGCGGTGCCGATCATTGCCCATGGCATTACGGATACAGTGGACTTCTTGCTGATTTTCTTTCACCGCTACCCGGGATTGCACTAAATCGCCAATGCGCGTTTCCAGATTTGACCAGCTTGAAAACGTGCTTTGGCCTGTCAGCGCCATTTGATCGACACGAGAGGCCTATTTTAACGAAAGTCTTCGGGCTTCATTGCCAGGGACGCTGGCGGAAAGCTGGCAAGGGCGGAGCCGAGCGACTTGTTCGGCGTATCGCCCATCGTCAATTCAAGCGTGCCGCCGTTTGCAATATCGGAGTGGCGAAACCAGACTCGATCGATTGCCTGCCCGTTCAAATGGATGCTCTGAACATACTTGTTGTCATGAGAATTATTCTGAGCAATGATCAAAAATTCCCTTCCATTCTTCAGGTGAATGCTTACCTTATCGAAGACCGGGCTGCCCACGTCATACGTTGGAACTCCGGGTGTAACGGGATAGAAGCCCATCATCGAAAAGACCACGAATGCACTCATGCCACCACCGTCTTCGTCACCCGGAATGCCTTGCAGTGTATCGGTGAAGAACGATTCGAGCAGCATACGCACGCGCTTCTGGGTCTTCCAGGGCGCTCCCAGCCGGTTATAGATGTAGGGAATGGCGAGGCTCGGCTCGTTCCCCATCGAGAACTGGCCCGCCATCGACGTGGAATCGGGAAGCTTCGCCTGGAACTCATATTTAGGACGACCCAGCGGTTCGCGGAAGAGCTGGTCCAGATTGGCCTGGGCCTTTGCGGTTCCTCCCATCAACGCAGCCAGTCCGTTGTAATCGTGCATTACATCCCAGGTGTAGGTATAACCGTTATTCTCATCGTAATAATCCCGCGTGCCCAATCCGCCGTCGAACTTCGGGTCCAGCGGTTCAATCCAGTTCCCGTCTGAATCTTTGGGCCACATGAGCCCCTTCTCTGCGCGGAACAGGTTCTTGTAATTCGCTGCTCGCCGAAGAAAGAGCTTTTCGTCCTCAGGCTTATGAAGAACACGGGCAAGCTGGGCGATGTTCCAGTCGTCAAAGCTGTTTTCCAGCGTGACCGGCACCGGCTGACGCTTCTCGAATGGGTGAACGCCCGGCTCCGTTTCTTTTTCTCCCGGATGCAACGCCGGCATGTAACCGTGCGCGGCGTAGAAATCGTCCAGCGGCCCTTTTGGAGCAAGGCTCCAGGGAAGCATGGTGACCTCAAGCGATCTCTTGCGGACACCTTCATAGGCTGTCGGCAGATCAAAGTTTCGTACACCTTTGAACCATGCGTCGGCAAACCAGGGTGCCGCGTGATTGCCATTCATGCACGCATAATTCCCCGTCAGAACTGCAAATGTAGGCATTAGACCCGACTGCTGATACATGCGAACGTACGACTGAATCTTGTCCGCTTCCATCTCAGGGTTGAGAAGTGTTTGCAGGGGCTCCAATGCGCGGAACGTATCCCAAAGCCAGTTGTCCACATAAAAGGGACGCGCATCCTCATGTACCTGATGATCGAACGCGCTGTAGTAGCGGCCATCCTCAGTAATGTTGACCATGCGCTCAAAGCAGCGATAGAGAGCGGTGTAGAAAACCCTGCGTTGCGATTCAGTGCCACCTTGTACCGCGATCTGCCCGAGCACTTCATTCCAACTTGCCTTTGCCGATTCCTTAATCCTGTCAAAACCCCACGCGGGAATCTCCCGCTGCAGATTTTTCTTTGCCTGCTCGATACTGATGAAAGAAATGCCGTAACGAAACTCCAGAGATTTGGCGTCGCCCGCGGAGAGGGTCAACTGCTTTCCGGCTTTGTAATCTTCCGTCTTGAAAGTGACGGTTGAGTTGAATTCGCCATAAACATATGCCTTCATTCCCCCAAAACGTTCTTCGCCAATGACCGCGTTGCCGTCCTGTACCTGCAGATCGCCGGAACGCCGGTTGGCAAGCACAACGGAAGCTTTGCCATTCGGAAAGGTAAAGCGAAAATAGCCGCACCGTTCTGTTGCCGAAAACTCCACCTGAATCAGCGATCCGTCGAAGCGAGTGGAGTAGTAGTATGGCGTAGTTTTTTCCTGGTCATAGGCTGCTGGGCCGCCGTCGCCCGGCATGATACTGAACAGCTCGTCCATCCGATGGGAGCTGATCGTCAGGGGAAATGACTTGATCTGATCGTCGAGAGCATCTTTGCGTATCGGATAAACGCGCACCATGCTGTTGGGCAGGAACACGGTGGGACGAGTTGGCTCGAGAAGAATGCCGACATTGCCGATGGTGGGATCGACATCGTCCACCTGAGCCGAGGCAGGCCCCGTGACTATGGTTAGGGCTAATACCAATCCAATGACTAAGCCACGCGGAACACAAATTTTCTTTGAAAGAAGTACTGCAATCTTCAAACCCAATCTCCATTTCATTTTGCCAATGAATGGCTAAGGCCGCAGAGGTGCGGGCCTTGATACATCAATATCGACTTCCATCCAGGTTCCCACAACCATCCACCATAGTGTAGTTCCTGGTTGCCGGTAGTAGAGCGATCTGCCTTCCCGACCGGCGACACGCCAAATCGCGTTTCCAGAGAGTTGCCTCTGGAAACGCGGTTTGCCCTGGCGCCGTTTGACAGCACCCGAGAGGATACGATCTGCCACCGCTACGGCTGAATAAACTCCCGAGGGGTACCAGTCCATGTTTTGACTCCCCCCGCCGGACCCAGATCATCGGTCTCTCTCAATGGAGGAGTAGTTGGTAATTTCAACGCCAGGCCAAACATCCACAGGATGCTTAGGTAACGTGCTACAGGTATGAGATAGCCGGCGGTGAAATTCACGAGTGTGAATGAAGAAAGCTCACCCGCTGCTGCAGCAACGATACCCAGCCACATTAACCAGCCTGGGATAAGTTTGGACATGCCCGCCGAAACGGATACTCCGGCGAGAAACAGCCCAAGAAAGACTGCAAACCCGGGGCCGCCTCCGTCGAAGCCGAGGGATTGCAGCGTTTCGACAGCGCCCGGTGCCGCAGCTACGCCTGGTCGAGTGAGAGACCATGTGGCCATGGCAGAGCCGGCCAGCATCATGGGCGTGGCAATTCCCCCAAGAGCGGCAATCTGCTCGCCCGCGGCACGGATGCCTAAAAACCGCAACCGGCTGATGACGACAGCCATGAAGATGCCCAGCGGAATCGCGGATGCCAATTCGACAAACGATCCCCACCGAATCGCAGAGTTATTTTGAGCTACGAAGGCAACAGCAGCTGCGGAAACATGTGGCACGTGGAAAGCAGCACTTACCTTAGATCCGCCGACGACAAGCATCACGAGGTAGGCGATGGTAAGAGCGAGAAGAGAGGGGCCGGCATGGCGCTGAACAACCATAGTACTTTCTCCTTTTTTCTGATTTCGTTCCAAAGCGGTCAGCGGCATGCGGTGGCCCACAATTCGCTTCATGCAAGTCCCCATCCGTTGATTCGATATAAGCCCTGGAACAGGCAGGAGCGGGCTCTTGCCTGTGGCTATGCGTTCAACGTTCGGCTACTGACAACGGTTCGCTCTTCGAACACAACCTTGTTTGAGGCCCTGGAACGCCGTGCGGTCCATTCACTTCAGTGAGCGTGTCGGTGCCGGAGAAGTGAACATCGGTCAGAACGCTAGAAGCGCCGGACTTCTGGAAGGTGAGACATCCATTCGACTCGAATGCTTGTTGACTTCCGGGATGAACAGGAAACAACTCCTGATAACCGGTTTTCACGTTGAGTACAGAAAGCAGGAATGGACTACCTATCAGACTGAATTGGTAACTTCCGGGTGTGATGCTCCGCGTTCCTACGGTGAAAGGGAACGGGATGTTGGCTGTAATTTCAAGATTGCTCTGAGCCTGCAGGGTCAATGCAACAGGTCCGGTAACAACCGCCGCAGCGATAAGCGATTTGACGACCAGTAAGCTAATCCGTTTCATAGTTTCTCCTCTATTGCCAAGGGCGGCGGCTGTCGTTCGCTTGCGCGCCGCGCTCGTGCTGAACCGATTCACCACGCTTCGATTTCAGCATCGGGAGGAGGAGCCTGCGATATAGGTTAGTTAAGCAAAGTAAAGTTATGTAAAGACAGACCGCAGCGACGATGGGATCGTCTAGTATCGGGGTCGGAGGCGGCTGGGCCAGAGTATGGACCGAGTTCTGCTCGTCGACGATGACGTTCAACTCTGCAAGCTTCTTGCCGAGCGGTTAGCGACCGAAGGCTTCACCATGGAGACGGTGCACGATGGATCGCGTGGTCTGGAGCGCGCGTTGTCGATGGAACATGCGCTTGTGGTTCTTGACCTCATGTTGCCTGGAATGGGAGGTCTTGATGTGTTGCGGCGGCTCCGCAAAGTCTCGCCCGTTCCAGTGCTGATTCTGACCGCGCGGGGCGAAGACTCGGATCGCATTCTTGGCCTGGAGATGGGAGCGGACGACTATGTCCAGAAGCCGTTCAACCCGCGGGAACTTATCGCCCGTATCCGTGCCATCCTGCGGCGAACCGCCCGGACCGAGGCCGCAGCCGGACCATTGGTTGTCGGGGATATCCGCATCGATCCGGCAGTACGCGAAGCATGGTTAGAGGACGCATTGCTCAATCTGACGAGCGTCGAGTTCGCACTGCTTGAAGTATTCATGCGCGAGCCGGGTCGAGTGCTTTCCCGCGAACAACTCACCGAGGCAGTTTTGGGCAGGCATCTCGGATCTTTCGATCGAGTTATCGATGTTCACGTCAGCAATCTGCGCAGGAAGCTTGGACCAGCGCAGGACGGCCAGCGAATCAAGGCTGTTCGCGGCAGCGGTTATCTATTCGCATCGCGACCGAGTACGAAGGACGTGGATCATGCGTAGCCTTTTCTTGAAGATTTTCTTTTGGTTCTGGGCAACGGTCATTGTCACCGGAGTTGCGCTCATCCTCACGTTTATCCTGGAACCCCGGAGTGTCCCTTCGCGATGGCACGCAACCCTGACAGACACGGCCCGCTACTCAGGAACGATCGCGGTGGAGACATCTGAGCGGGATGGAATTGTTGCTGCGTCTGCTTACCTGGAGCGCATCGAGCACGAAACGCATATGAAGGCGTGTCTCTTCGACTCTGCAGGAAAGGCAATCGCCGGTACCGGCTGTAGTTCTTTCCAGAGCATGACGTCGCATGTAGTTATCTCAGAAGCGTCAGATTTCAATATGAAGTATGGCATTGCGCGGGTCGCATTGCATCTTAGCGGGCAAAGCGGCCGTAGCTACATCTTCGCAACTGAACTTCCAGCCGGTCCTCGCGCAGCTCTCGGTATCAATCGTTCCGCAGCCGTATTGCAGTGGGGCATTGCGCTCCTTGTCTCTGGATTGATCTGTTCTCTCCTCACTCGCTATCTCACCGCTCCGATTCTGCGGCTCCGGGAGATGTCGCAAGAGCTCGCGTCCGGCCATTTGCGTGCCCGGGCCGATTCCAGCCTGATGCAACGCCGGGACGAAATCGGAGACCTGATTCGCGATTTCGATGCGATGGCTTCCAGAATCGAAGAACTCATTTCGCGGCAACGACAGCTCATTTCCGATGTCTCGCACGAATTGAGATCACCGCTGGCGCGGTTGAATGTCGCGCTCGATCTGGGCCGCGAGCGGAAAGGAGATGATCCAGCCTTCGAGCAGATGCAGGAAGACATCCGGCTTCTGGATGAGATGATTGGACGATTGCTTACGATCGCGAAACTGGATATTTCTGCTCCTCAGGTGCCGAGGGCGGATTTCGACCTGGCAGATCTGGTATCGCAGATCGTCCGCAACGCCGAATTCGAGTCACAGGAGCCAAATGGCCGGATCAGGCTCATCCGGTCGGGTGAATGTATCGTGTGCGGCAGCGCGGAACTACTCCACAGTGCCATCGAAAATGTAGTACGCAATGCCATCCGCTACACGGAAAACGGGACCGAAGTTGAAGTTCGCATTGAGTGCGACGACTCATCAAACGGAGCGCGCGCACGCCTGGTTGTTCGCGACTATGGCCCGGGTGTTCCCGAGTCCGAACTGAAGAACATATTCCAGCCGTTCTTTCGCGTCACAGGCGCTCGCGATCGTCAATCGGGCGGCACTGGGCTCGGTTTAGCGATCGCTGACCGAGTGATCCGGATTCATGGAGGAACGATCCATGCGGAAAATGCCGCACCTCGCGGGTTGAGGATAGAGATCGCTCTTCCCAAGTCATCCGTCGTGAAAAACAGCGGCACCGCTTAGATTGCGCAGCCAGCAGACGTGGTTACCGGCACGAAAGCTGAGGAGAGTTTGTCAACGGGAGCATTACCGCTGATGAATTCCTTAACGGAAAGATCCCTTCCGAGAAGCCGACATTTCGTTACCTGTCTGCCGTCGATGAGCGATTTGGCGATTTGGCACTCGTTCGTGCGGGGGATTCGAGCCGGAGGTTCGCGTCGAACAAACCTTTGATCCGCGCCCACGATTCCATCGCAGATACCTTCTACTGACCCTGAATTGGGACGGCCGAAGCGTTCAGTCGCGGCAGGCGTTTCCTGCCGCATCGACCAGAATCGGCGCATGGAATCGATATACCTCGATGCCGCGCATATCGGACGTCATGAGAATAGGCCTTATCGAATCGATCTCAAGGCCTGCGATCATGTATAGCTGGAAGCGCCACTTTATGCCTTCATTCGGAGCCACAGTCGTGGACCCGTGACGTGATCAATGGCCGGACGGTCATGGGCATATCATCGAGGAGCTAAGGGTCTTCCGAAACGGGAGAGCGAGGTATCCCGTTCGTTCGAAAACAACCGCAGCGCTTGAAACCACGATCAGTTCCGATTCGCCAACCCACCGGAACCTCTGTCTGCCTCGATCGCGTCCTCCCCTCCCTCTGGCCAACTCCGACGACTTCACACGCACGAGCAGCTCGCGCTTCTGCCCTTCGCGTCAGATAGCCGTCTCTGCCCGCAATGGCCAGATCGTAATTGCCAGCGTCTCTCGGGCGACGTCAATTTGGTCAAGGCCAAACTGGCGAGTTCCACTCCGGCCTGAGCGCAGTCGAATGGGCCGGAGGGGAGCCCGGCAACGAAGCT
>DATBEI010000210.1:0-42237 GCA_036269595.1 Candidatus Sulfotelmatobacter sp. | reverse complement strand
ACCCGCTAATGCCTTTTGAACCAATTCGCCGATCTTTCCGTTTGCACCAATCAAAATAATTTTCATAAACATTCCATTCTCGTTTCTGATCTCAAGACCCATCTATTCGCTTTCACTTTAGGGGGCCAATCCGCCAGCAGTGTCGAGCACTTGCCTAGTAACTAGCGAGCATCAGGTGACGCTAAAAATCGCCACGGTAGTTGCTTCATAGGGTGGTCCCGCTCTGTGGAGCACATTTGATCGCAATCTTCGAACTAATTCTGTGTTCTGAGCATACGGTCGACCGATCGGCTCATCTGTTTCAAAATAAATCCAGGCGCCACGCGACTCATCATTTTGAGCTGATTCGCCTGCCCTGGACGAATTTCAAATCGATCGGCTTGCATTCCTTTGACGGCGACTTTAACCATGTCTTCCACCTTCATGATAGAAACGCCTTTCATGTCATCAGGATTAAAGGCACCCAAGAGTTCGGTCTGTGTCGCTGGCGGTGCTAGCTCAAATACCTTCACTTTGGTGTTTTTCAGTTGCACACGAAGAGACTCGGTGAACGAATGCAGACCGGCCTTGGTGGCGCAATAAACCGGTGAAATGGGCAATGGAACAAATGCCAATCCCGATGAAACGTTCATGATTGCGGCCTCTGATTTGGTTTTCAAATGCGGCAAGAACTGTCTCACCATGCGAATCGGCCCGCTCAAATTGATTTCAATCTCGCGAGTGATGTCTTCGAGGCTTCCAGCTTTGTCGTGAACATTGATCTCACGCATGATGCCGGCGTTGTTGATTAAAATGTTGAGGTCGGGAAATTGTTTGGTGACCTGTTCGTAAAGAGTGGCGATGGCTTTCGGATCGGAAACGTCGCTTCGAAAGGTGTGAATTTGTGGAAAGGCCGCTTTCGCACGGTCCATCTTAGCTTGATCGCGGCCCGTGATAAGAATCGTGTTCCCCAGTGCCGTGAGTTGTTTGGCGAGTTCGTAACCGATGCCGCTGCCACCGCCAGTGATCAAAATCGTATTGCTCGTGAGTTTCATAATTAAATATCCCGCTTCAATCAAAGACGCCCGGCTTCTGAGCACTTCGGACACTGTTGATCGGACGGGTGCGCATTAGCCCCTTGGTTGCTCGATGATTGCGTGTCACAAGGTCCCGATCCAGTCTTTAAGCCTCTTTGCCTCCATCACCACCACCTCGCGGTCGTTGGTGCCGAGCGCAACAGCCGCCATGCCCTGAAAGGCGGAGAACAAATGGACCGCGAGTTCTCGTGAATCCTTTTCATGGCCAAGGGCCCGGAACTGCTCCTCAAGCCAACGCATGGGCTCATTGAAGAGCGCCGCGGATCTCTTCGCGAGAGCTCCGCCCTCCTTGTGCAACTCCGTGCACAGTCCGCCAAGAGCGCATCCTCCGCGCGCAAGTTGCTCCCGGTTCGCTTGGACGCTACCCACGAAAGCCAACAGCCGCTCCTTCGGAGAACGCAAGCGGTCCCACTCCGCCCGGTCTGCGCGAAACTCCTCGAGGCGCCGCTCCACCACCGCTTCGGCGAGTTCTTCCTTGGTTTTGAAGTAGTAGTAGACATTGCCTACCGGCACGCGAGCCGCCTCGGCGATGTCCGCCAGACTCGTCTCTCGGAAACCGCGTCCATACGCCAGCTTCGTCGCAGTTTCAATCAGCCGCGTTCGCTTGTCCGGTTGTGCCGTTCGCATATTCTCCGACTCGGAGGAGTTAGTTACTTAACTAACTCAGACCATAAACCCGATGCGCCCGTGTTGTCAACCCCCTCGACCCGCCAATTTTGGGCGCGCTGGTGGATGGTGGATCAATCCAAAACGCGTTGGTTTGAATGTGAGTTACCTAGCTAAGAATTCTATTCGTCGAGGGATTCGATTACGAATTTCAGCCCAAAGCACTAGGAAAGGAGGACCGGCCAAATGGTCGAACATAATCCTCCGCCTCACGCCGCCCGTGTGCCACTGATTCCTTTGCCAATTGCGCTTTATATCTCCGACGGACTCGTTTTTGAGCTCTACGACGGTGGGCAACCCAGTCGCCGTTTTTCGATCCGTTGGGAGAGGCTCGTTCCAACGAAGGAGAGTGAGCCGGAGGCAGCCTCTGCGTCTCCGCGAACGGTTTCAGGCATGCACAAAGAGTAGTGCCGGCGCGAACTCCCGCTCAATCAACGCCCGCCTGGCTCCGACTTCAACCCGATTGTCAATTCATTAGAAATGAGGATGGCCATGAGAATTCGTGTGACCACCCGAGCCGATCTGTACGAGAAACGAAAGCAGGACATCATGGAACGCGGTTACCGGATTGAAGATGAACGGCCGATTCCGGTGAACGGTTTGTGCTCGTTTGTCGCCGTGCGCGAGCTGTCCGCTTCAGACAGGCTTGCCGATCTCGTAGCGGAGGCGCTCAACGGAAACCACCCCGCTCGTGGGGATTGGTGAGGTGCTTGATGTCTCTCAAAATCCGGTTTCGCTTCGATGGACGCTGTACACGTCATCCTCGCTACGACCCCAAGCGCGATGGACGTCCACCCGACGGGAAGTGTGAGGGATGTGAGTCGCTGTACCTCATTCACCTTTACACGAAGATCGCCAAAAGAAGAGCTGAAGACGCGAACCTCATCGTGGTCCGAGAGTCCTCCGGTCGTGAGGAGCAACCAGCTATTGATGTGCGGCCAAGCTCTGAACCTGGAGATGAATCATGAACTCCCTACCGACCATTCCGCTTTTTCCACCCGGCCGCATAGTAGCCACGCCGGGCGCCCTCGCCTTGCTGGACGAGACCCATAAGTCACCTTTGGAATTCCTTTCGAGACATCTGCGCGGCGACTGGGGCGATCTCTGCCAAGAGGACAAGACGGAAAATGAATTAAGCCTGAAGTATGGCTTCCGGTTGATGAGCAGCTATCCGATAACAGACACCGAAAAACTCTGGGTCATCACCGAAGCGGATCGATCAGTCACGACTCTGCTCCTCCCTGCCGAATACTAGAGGTGCCTAATCCGTCATTCGGTCACCGTGTTGACTATGACACCGCGGAGCGCTCCATTTCGCGTGCTGACGGCGGAGGCATCCAAGTCATTGATTTTATAGGTACATTGGCTCGGCTGCAGATCGGAAATGCTGGCGCACAGACTATAATGAATTGAGGGAAAGATGCAGAGTGTTTCTTGCCCTCACCAGTGAGCGCAAAACTTGAATACGAACAGAACAATTCACAGGGTCGTGGGAACCGAACAACAGCAAGCAGAAGCGTATCGCTGCTGGCAAAGTTTGACGGTTGGGGCACGTCTGTCTGCCGTGTGGGATGTCAGCGCTGCCGCTTATGCATTCGCGGCCGCTTTTAACGGAGTTCCGCTCAATGATTCCCGACGACCTCAAAGAACTATTACGCGCATTCAACGATCACGGGGTTAAGTATCTCATCGTAGGCGGCTACGCCTTCGGCGTTCATGCAGAGCCGCGCGCAACCAAGGATCTTGACATTTTTATTCGTTCGGACGAGCAGAACGCCAAAGCTGTATTTCGCGCCCTTGCTCAGTACGGGGCGCCCCTCGTCGACCTAACTCCAGCTGACTTTATGGATGGGAGTACCTTCCAGATCGGCCAACCCCCGGCTCGAATTGACATCTTGCAGCACATTGATGGTGTCACTTTCGATGAGGCCTGGCAGAACCGAATCGAGGGACTCATCGAAGGCGGAATCCAAGCCGCAGTCATATCCAGGAGTGATCTCATCCGAAATAAGCTTGCGACCGGACGAGAGCAAGATATTCTAGATGCTAAGAAGCTGCGTTCTGCCAGCAAGAATGATCCCAAGTAATTGTGTCCACAGGAGCGAACCGCCAGTGCGGACTCCTGTCCCTCTTTAGAACCTCCGCAACGCTTCGCTCAAGTTGCAATCCTTTTGCGGCTGATCCCTCTGGAACCCCGACGCTCTCCGATAGAGGTATGGGTTCAAGCAGACCACTTGAAAAGAGGTCTTCCATGCGTCCTCACGGTAAAACGAAGCTTGGTTTTTTCCCGCTTCCAACGGCGGAGGCGGAGCGCCTTAGAAACTGTCTCACGTTCGCTCCGGAGTTCTCGGCGCTTGATCCATGTGTCGGCGATGGCGTGGCATTCACCAGCCTGCTGAGAGGAGCCCGTGGTTATCGATACGGCATCGAGGTTGATGCCAACCGGGCCGAGCAAGCCAGAGGACTCGCAATCGACTCCCTGCACGCAAACACGATGGATGTGCGGTGCCCGGCTGAGTCAATCTCTCTTCTCTATCTCAATCCTCCGTACGACCTCGAGGTAGGGCAGACGAATAATCAGCGGCTGGAGTTGGTGTTTCTGGAGCACACGTACCGATGGCTCAAACCGGGTGGCGTTCTCGTCTTTGTGATCCCACAACCGCAGTTGAAGCCGTGTGCCAGAATCCTGAGCGAGCATTTTGGCGATCTGGTCATATACCGGCTCACCGAACCGGCGAGTGTCCAGTACAAGCAGGTTGTAGTTCTAGGAAGGCGCCGCAAACGTCACGAGCATCTTCGTGATTCCGAGTTGCTCAACTGCGTGCGCTGGTTAGAGATGCTGGCTTGGAAACCTGATCTCGCTGACCTGGCTGACCACCCGCCAGTCTCCTACGAAATACCGCCCTCTGGACCTATCGTACTCACCAACACAGGCATTCCGTTGGATGAAGTTGAGGATCTGCTGCTCGATTCCGCGGCCTATCGTCAAGCCAGTCGGATCCTTCTTCCCAAGCAGCGGGATGTGCGAGGACGGCCACTTACACCACTGCATGGCGGACACGTGGGGCTATTGTGCACCGCCGGAATGCTCAATGGAGTGTTCGGCGACGGGGAAGATCGCCATATCGCGTATTGGCGGTCGGTGAAGTTCACCGATCACTGGGAAGAAGAGGAAGAGGACGGCGCCAAAATCCTGCACGACCGCGAGCGGTTCTCGCACGAACTGACGCTGGTCTTTGCCCATGGCAAGACACAGATTCTTACCCATGAAAAGAAGGACTCCGAATGAAGAATGCACATGTTCGGTTCGGTTGGCTCACTTATGTGAAAAGCACAGAGAAGACCACGACCAGTATCAAGCTGCATCTGGATCGTTTCATCGGTGAACTCCTACCGGATCCTCCGCGACAGGCAAAGGCCCACCTTATTTCCGTCGTGGGTGGAGATACTCAGATCTCGGCGATCGGCGCGGCCATTTCCCTCGGAGATCGATTCATGATCGAAGGCCCGGAGGTTCCACCCATCCGAGTATGCCTGGAGCGGAACGCTCAATGCTTCAAAGGGTCCATTCAACTTCCGGGACGAAAGAAGCCTTTGCGCCATCTCATTGGCCTGTCGGAAGAATTGATTGTGGGAAACAGATCGGCCAACGCCGGAAGGCTCCTCCTTGCAGGATCGGACAAGGAATTCATCTGGGCTTCAGTCGCCGAAATCTTCGGGATCCCGGGCATTCCGGGATGGGCTGACTGGTTCGAAGGCGAATTGAACACTCATCATGCCATCGCTTCGGTCTTGGGTATTGGATGCGATCCCGTCACCATCAAAGGGGAGAAAGAGCAGTTTCTGGACTGGCTCAGCTGGGGTGTCGAGAGTGATGCAGTCCGATTTCCCGGCGAAGCAGGTCCCATTCATTGGCCTGCGATGCGCCTAGAACATATTTTTCCACGATCTGAATAGTCGATCCTACCGCAACCTTTTCTCTCCAGTTTTCTTGTCCCGCATACGTTCTCCGTTCGCAAGTGAGCTTCCATGCCAGAGCTATCGACGATCTATGACTACATGCGCGTCCACGCCAATTTATTGGGAACGCGGATACTTGAACAATTTCCCGCGCTCCACCAGGTTCACGATCCCTTCTCACCTCGCATCGAAGCGTTGTTGCGCAAGCCGTTCCCCGCACAGGCGATCGCGATCATGGGGCTGGCCAAGCGCTGGCAGCAGGCGCGGACCGGCATGGTGGTGGCGGAATGCGGCACCGGCAAGACACTAATCTCGCTTGGTGCGATCCATGTCCATAGCGAAGGACGTCCGTTCACGGCACTGGCGATGGTCCCTCCTCACCTCGTCGAGAAGTGGGCGCGAGAAGCATTTCTCACCCTGGCCGGGCTGCGGGTATTCGTCATCGACGATCTTCGAAATGGCGGCGATGAAAACAAGCATCACGGGGTGAACGAAGTGCGGCTCAGACAGGGACGCATCCTCCGAGAAGGGTTGAACACAACATTGAGTGAGCTGCGGCTGCGCCGGGATTCACTGAGCTCTCGGAAACGCTGGCTGTCCCTCTGTGGAAGACCTTCGCTGTTCATCGTGGGACGCGAGCGAGCAAAGCTCGGCTACTTCTGGCGTCACGCGTATCGCATCCCGCGATCAGGGCCTTACCTGGGCTGTGTCGTAAATTCCGACACCGGCAAACCTGTGATCCTGGACGAGAGTCGTTTGACAGCCGTCGAGTTTGAGAAGATCAAGATTACAGAGACCATCGAAACCAGAGGTGACAAGCGATGTCGCCCGTTTCACAGTCCTCTGTGGCAAGCCGATCAGGACAAAATCCGCCGCATGGCACCGATCGAGTTCATCGGACGCTACATGCCCGGATGGTTTGACTACGCGGTTTGCGACGAGATTCACCAGTTGGCGGGCGACACCGCCCAAGGCAATGCGCTGGGAACTTTGGCGTCTTGTACTGACCGGATCGTGGGCCTGACAGGAACGCTCCTGGGCGGATACGCAGACGACTTATTCAACACTTTGTTTCGGCTCGAAGCCGCGGAGATGAAGGAGCACGGATACGAATGGGGCACGACCGGACGAAGCGCATTCATCCAGGACTACGGTGTCCTTGAAACCGTAACGAAAATCGAGCCGGCCGAGAACCGTTGCTCGAAAGCCAAGACCACCAGCATGGTTCGCCGCAAACCTGGGGCTTCGCCTTTGCTCTTCGGCGAATTCCTGATGCAGTTGTGCGCCTTCGTCTTCCTCGAAGACATCTCGGGAGAACTGCCGCCGTATGAAGAGAGCTACGTAAGCATTCCGATGGATGGGCTGATGATGGGTGCATATCGGGAACTGGAAGATGCCATTCGGAAAGCCTTGAAAGAACACAGAGGCAACAGGTCTGTGTTGAGCACGATGCTGAATACACTTCTGCTCTATCCAGATCATCCGTACGGGTTGGGAACCCTGTACGGGACGGAGTTTGATCCCGAACTGAAACGCAATGTTCGGTTTGTGATTGCCGAGACGCGCGATCTTCCAGAAGAGCAGCTCTATTCCAAAGAAAGAAAGATCATCGACGAGATCAGAAAGGAACTGGCCGAAGGACGCCGTTGCCAGGTATTCGCCGTCTATACACGGAAACATGACGTTACGGCCAGACTCCATCGCATTCTGACGAATGAAGGAATTCGCACGGCAGTTTTACGAGCGAGCGTGGACACCTCGAAACGCGAGGCCTGGTACGCACGGCAGATCAAGGAAGGAGTGCAGGTCGTAATCTCCCATCCCAAGCTGGTGGAAACCGGTTTGGATTTACTGGATTTTCCGACCATCATCTTCTATGAGTCTGGGTATTCGTTGCATACGTTGCGCCAGGCCAGCCGCCGATCCTGGCGAATCGGCCAGAGCCGGCCGGTGCGGGTGACGTTTCTTTGCTATGAAGGGACGATGCAGACCGCCTGTCTACGCTTGATGGGAAGGAAACTCCTGGTGGCGCTCACCATGGAGGGCAAGTTTGCGGGCGAGGGACTCCAGAACATCGACGAAGACGATGATATGCTCTCGGCGATGGCCAGAGAACTCGTGGAAAGAAATGGCATTGGAGACTCTGCGGATGCTGTATGGAAAGCGCTCAACGCAGAACATCAGAAACTCTTTCCTGCGACCTCTGGATCAAACGGAGATGTTGCTTTGATCGACGCGACGGTGTTGGCAGGGACTCAGGCTAACGCTCGAGACCTCGTGGAAGAAGCCATCGCAGGCGACTCAGTTCTGATCTTCGGGCAACGGCCGGGCTCTCCAGTGCGCAGGAGGCCGCGCAGCAAGGCTGTCCCGGAGCAAGCGTCGCTATTCAACTTCGGTTGATGGACAGAGAGAGGTGCGCCTCTTTGGAGTTCTACCGCGTCCAGTCTTCAGGAGGCGACTGGATGCCCCAGACATTGCCCGGCTCATCCAGCGCCAATCCTAGGAGCCAAAGCTTTTCGTACTGCCCCATCGAGATGCAATTCACTACTCGCGCAGTGACGCTCCCGCCTGCTGGGAGTCGCTCTAAGCGCACTGTCGTCCCAACTGCCAGCGGCTGACCGAATCGAACTGCACACCCCTGAGGGTTTACCAGAATCACCAGACATGTGTTGGAAAGCGGTTGAACCGCATCGAGGCTGGTGAGGGTAATCGGAATCTCGCAAGGAATTCGAGTGCAGCGGCCGACCCCCGAATTCCTGTCTATCGAACCCACATTCAAGTTTATCGGGTCGCGGCACCAGTTCAAAGATTCCGCGGCCGGCGTTCCGATTTCGTAACTAGAGTTCGGATTTCAACCCGAAATAAAGGAGGAAAGCAGTATGTCAGAAACAAGTACGCTCATTGGCTATAGCGGCCGAACGATTGGCCGAGAAGAACTAACTCTGGTGCCCACACCACCGGCAACGGAAACCCACCGTCCGATCCCGCACCACGAGATCGTACAAGCTTTAGTAGAGACCCTCGGGTTTCGCCACATTGGAGTCGTCCATGATGAATACGCGGTGTCGCCGGACGGCATGAAGATGTTCGGGGTCCTTGACCTCGCAACTGAGATGCAGGGATGCAGGTTTTCCATCGGCCTCAGAAACTCGCATGACAAGAGCATGCGATTGGCGATGACTTGTGGTTATCGGGTGTTCGTTTGCTCAAACATGGCTTTCTCAGGAGACTTCACCCCGGTGCTCGCGAAACACTCGAAATCGTTCTCGCTCATCGATTGCATCTCGGTCGGAGTCGACCGAATGCAGCGAAACTTCGAGCCGATGCGAAAGCAGGTAGAAGTATGGCAGAGAAGCGAATTGACGGACGTCACTGCCAAGGTGGTCATCTACGAGGCGTTCGTCGAGGGCAGACTGGAAGCTCCCAAACACCTCGCCCGCAGCGTGCATGATCTCTACTTCGACGCGAAGTACGAGGAATTCAAGACACGAACCGTTTGGAGTCTTTCCAATGCGTTCACTTCTGCGTTCAAGGAACTGGATCCAATTCCCCAATTTAAGGCGACGGCCAAACTGGGCGAGTTCTTGGAGGCGCGGTTCAGGCCTTTCTAGCTTAGGGGGCGGTATCGGCCGACCCGCTCCTTGCTTAATCCACCGACGAGCATATTGGACAGGCATTTTGCGGTTGAGCGGTATTGATTGGCGCAAGTGTTTATCCCACCTGCAGAAACCTTTCGTCTTGATCTTCCAGGGGACAAGAAAAACAAGAATTGTGCGGGGAGAGGGACTGTGATTTCAGGACGCCTGGTCCCGAAAAAGGGGCTGAACGTTTTCACTCTCATGACCACGTCCTGCAAATTCCGTACTTGCAAACTCAAAAGGACAATCGGCCACAGTTCGGAGAATACCAGAGCGACAAATGTTGTATCACGGAATGGGATTTTGCTTCGTCGAATCGAACAGAAGTTTGTTTTTTACTTTGATTGCAACGTCGACTGAATAGCGGTGGATGGCTTCGGGATTGATTTCAATGCCGAGGCCGGGGAATTCTGGCGCCGTCACGTAGCCTTCATTGTCACGGGCAAGGTGGTTCGTGGTGAGTTCGATCGCGAGCGGCTTCGGAGCGAAAGGGTATTCGCAAATTTCGTCGGCGGGCAAGCCCGCATAGGGCTGCAAAGACGCGCTTAAGGCTAAGTGCGACGTGAAGGTGTGGTTGACGAAGCTCACTCCTTTGGCCGCTGCGTAATCGGCTACGCGCTTGGCCGGGCCAATTCCCCCGATGCGTCCTGCATCGACTTGAATGACTCCGACTCGGCCATAGTCGATGAGATGTTGCGACATGAAGAAATTGTGGGCTCCCTCTCCTCCGGCGAGTTTGATGGAACTTTTGCGGGAGAGAGCCGCATAGGCATCCAGCGCGCTGGTGTAGAACGGTTCTTCCAGCCACACTGCTCCGATCTCGGCGAGCATCGGGAGGCGGGCAGCGGCGGCCTCGACGTCGATGCCGAAGATCTGGCCGACGTCCACCATGAGAAGGCCATCTTTGCCTAAACCTTCACGCGCGGCGGAGAAATGCTCAAGATCAGTCTTGAGCTCGCCGCGACCGATCGGTCCCCATCCAAATTTGACCGCACGAAATTGTTTCGAGCGGGCGGCCGTAGCGAGCCGATATGTGTCAGCAGGAGAATCTCCAAACAATTGCGACGCGTACGGCAGCTTGCGATAGCATTGGCGGTATCCCAACAGCTTCCAGACCGGCTCAGCGCGTGCCTTTCCCAGCAAGTCCCACAACGCGATTTCAACCCCAGACCAGGTATGAGGCGCTTGCAGCAGGTCCATGCTGTCGAGTTCAATCTGGGCTGCAATCCGTTGAATGTCTTCCGGTCGGTCGATAGGCTGGCCGAGCACAGAAGCTGCTACAGGACGGCAAGCGCCGTGGGACATGGGACACACAAAGGCTGCAATCGAAACCAGAGGCGAGGCTTCGCACTCGCCCCATCCGATGTAGCCGCCTGCTACCACCCGGACCAAGAGTGCATCCTGGCTGCCATCGCCTTCCGTGGTCACCTCCGGCATAGAGAGATAAAAGAAGTCGACCGCCTCTATTTTCACAGGGAACTCCAGTGTGACCCTTGCATTTCAACCTCTGGCACCGATCTTCTTTTATACCTGTTCCGGATTCTCCCTGAACTCAGAACCCGGTTAAAAAGATCATTAATCCGATGTTCCGGCCACGAAGTGTGCCGTATACTTCGTCCCGATGCGAGCTTTGGTATATACGGCCCCTGGACACGTGGAGATAGAAGAACGACCTCGTCCCGCCGCTTTATCGGGAGAGGAAGAGATCGCCATAGAGGTGGCGGGGGTTTGCGGTTCCGATATTTCCGGATTTCTGGGTCACAGCGCGCTGCGGCGTCCACCGCTGGTTCTGGGGCATGAACTACTAGGGCGGCGTCGTGACGGGCGGCGAGTAGTGGCGAATCCTCTCGTGAGCTGTGGTCACTGTGACCCTTGTATGTCAGGTGCGCAGAATCTGTGTGTGTCCTGGAAACTGTTGGGGCTCGGGACGACTGCGGGCACGTTCGCCGAATACGTGAGCCTTCCTTCGGCTCAGGTTTTCGATGTGCCGAATTCCCTCACTGCAGAGCAAGCGATTCTGGCTGAGCCACTAGCCAACATTGTTCACATGTTCCGAATCGTTTCTGCGCCGCCATTCTTCCGGTTGGCGATCGTGGGGGCCGGGACGATGGGCGCCCTCGCGTTGTTGGCCGCTCTCCGCATTGGAGCGCGGGAGGTACTAGCGGTTGATGTGAACGATCAACGGCTTGCAACCATGCGCAAACTGGGCGCGTCTGCTGTCGCGAATGTGACTGTAACGGGAGCAGCCGCGGACACTCAACGCAAGGCCGGTCGCGGATACGATGTTGTCCTGGACGCGAGCGGGAGCGCCCCGGCTCGGCAGATGGCCTTCGATCTTTGCCGCCCAGGAGGGCAGGTCGTGCTTCTCGGCATGGGAACGCAGTGCAGCGAAGTCAATTTTGTGACCAGCATCCGCAAAGAGCATCGTGTGGTCATGTCTTTTGCCTACACTCCCGTTGATTTCAGGCGGTCACTCGACCTCCTGATTGCCGGCGAAATTGATCTGACGCCGTGGACTGTCCGCATGCCATTGGAGCGAGGGCAGGAAGCGATGGAGCGCATGAGCCATGATCCCGGAGTTTCGCTGAAGATGATGTTGGAAGTGGTCAGCTCGTGAAATGATGTCGGACACCGCTACCACATCGCGAGCTGCCATGCCCAAGATCGTGGGAATGCCGCGCTGGCTCGCATTCTCGCTGCTGACCATATTAGTGTGGGGCGCGTGGGGGGCGGTGTCGAAAGTGGCATCGGAAGGCATTGACGCCGACACTAACCAGGTCTTCTTCACATTCGGCCTGTTACCCCTCATCGCCATTGTCTGGCGCTCCCGCAGAAATGCCGGAGGCGGAACGGGGCGAGGCATCGGAATCGGCTGGGCATTTCTCACGGGGATCCTCGGCGGAACGGGCAACATCGCGTTTTTCCGTGCGCTCATGATGGGCGGCAAAGCGTCGATCGTTTCTCCGGTCACGGCGTTGTTTCCGTTGGTCACGGTGATCCTTGCGGTGACACTTTTGCACGAACGTGTGGGCACCACCCAGAAGATTGGGCTGGCTCTGGCATTAGTGGCGATCTACTTATTAAGCATGTAATTGGAGTTCTATGTCTTTCGTGCCTGGATGGTTGTGGTTTGCGGCGATTGCCCTGGTCTTCTGGGGGATCACCGGGGTCACACAAAAACTCGCCACCAATCGAATTTCCAGCGAACTGTCCTTCATATGGTTCGCCTACGCGATGATCGCTATCTCGGCGACACTTGCTTTGTTTGTTCCCATTCACTGGCACGCCCGGCCGCTGATTTTCTGGGCGGCAGTTGTCGGCGGCACCCTCAACGGGCTGGGAGCGCTGACGAGTTTCACTGCGCTTGAGTCGGGCGGGAAAGCGTCTGTCGTCATTTCGCTAATATCGCTCTATCCGCTCGTGACCGTCGCGTTCGCAGTGACCGTCTTACACGAGCGCCTGACGCTGACTCAGGCCGTGGGAGTGGGGCTGGCGATCGTGGCTGCGATATTGCTTTCGTTGGAGCCGAAAGCACCAGAAGCCAAGTTGTAAAACCGGCAGATTACCGCTGCGCCTCGCTCATGTTGCCCGACGCGTCCATCGAACCGACGCACCGCAATCCTTCTTGCACGAGAAAGCGGACCTCGGTGCGCAACGATTCTCCGGGAGCGAGACTGCGGTGGCGTCCGGCTGCTTTCATCGCCTCAAAGTTCAGCGGATACCCGGTGCACGGCTCGAGTACCGCGACATTGTAATTTCGCCACCCTCCGTAGGTGGCGAAGAGCCAGCAGCACGGAAAAACTTGAGGATCGAACTGCAGACCGCATGACAGGCCGGTTGCAGAGTTGGTCAGGGCGCACCAATTTCCTTTCATCTCGGTCCCATAAAAAAAATACAACTGGCGCGCATTCTCCGGGGGGACACGTCGCAAATCAATCGTGCCCGCCGGAGTATTGATCAGCGGCCACTCGGTCGGTTCAGAGGCGCCTGCCAGCGTACCAGCAAATGCCGGCTCCAATCGGACCTTCATCTGCGGAAAATCAATTCGATGCTGGGGCGAGACGGCCATAGCGGGATGAAGTTTCCAGAGGAATGGGAAGCTACTTCTTCCCCGGTTCGTGAAGCGATGATCGAACTCGATGCAAGACTGGTCCTGTCGCAGGCGAATTGTCTTCTCCACTTCGATCGAACTGATGGGAGTTACATACTTCAGCCGCACACCTGCGAGGCCGGCCTGCGAAAACGCGTCGGCAGTCCAGTTTCCCGTCCATAACTCACCGTGGTCCGGATAACCCTCGCCTTCAATTACGGAAGCTTCATCGTTGGGAAATAGCTCGTCCCAACCGCCGCTCCAAACGTCATCGTAGCGGGAACTGAGGGGCAACTTTGCCGGAGAGATGCGCGGATTATTCCACAGCAGATCTGTATCCAACGGCTTGTAGGTGATTTGCCAGATCTTGCCGCCGGCTTGCGGGAGGATGACAACGCGAAGCATACGGTTTTCCAGCACCACCGCGTCGAGCCCGCGAAACGACCAGTCTGTGGACACGCGAACTTGCATAAATCAGCGTTCCTTTCGTGATTTCTCAACCGGGAGCGACGGTTCGGTTTTTACGGTTGCTCCATCTGCCTGGCGAATGTATTTGGGGGATATTACAGGATCGCGGATCACAAGGTTCGAAGCCCCGGCAGCGACTACGCCGCAGTCGAATTTCACACGATCGAAGCGGGCTTCACTGTGTCCGCCGAGTCGCACCTGACTGGTTGCCAGATCGGGCCGCTGCGCGGCCATGCGCCGAGCTCCAACGCTGGAATGCTCCACTCTTAAATGAGCATCACCCCCCAATGAGAGCCAGTCGGCATAAACATCTGAGTCCCGTACGGAGACTTTTGCATGCCCATCCGCGGTCAGTTCATCAATGACGCTGTTGGTGAAGGTCAGGTCAGCTTCTCCGCCCGCGTAAACGTCCCAGGTATCTGCATTGACATCGATCATCCGGAAACGGAAGGGACAATCAGAGCCATTCGCGTCAGGAATTACGACGGGAGATGTCGCGGAGCCGACACGCCCATGCGGCAGAGTCAGCGTTCCCCGACAACTGGGGAAGAACGCAAGTTGAGCGCGGCCGATGCGATTTAAGGCCACGTCACTTTTGCCGTGCACATAGAGCAGGAAGAGTTGAGCTGAGGTATCGGTCAGGTCGGCCTCAGCAAGAGATCCCATGCGCAATTTACGCGAGAACGGGCGATCCGCCGGAATATCGGAAAAGTCCAGATGTTCGTCGTCGCCCGTGTGAGTAGAAAGGAAAACCAGGCGCAAATTCTTTCCGACAACCGCACTGGAGTGAGAGATTTCGAGTTCAAAGATAGCGAAATTCGTGAGCTCCGCCTGGACATGATCCAGATGGAACTCCGAGTTCACCGTCTGGAAGTCATCCACGGTCAAATTTCCTTGTAACGACCAAATGGGATGGGCGCTACCACTGGCACTCATCCTCGAATTTCGGATGGTGATCCTGGCAGGACCTGCACAGCGCAAACCGCTGGCTCCGTTTGCAGAATCGGGCGGGTCGGAAACCTGAATGTTTACATTTTGCAGTTCCAGATCGGCCCCCGCATCTACGGTGATCGGTCCGCGAAGATCAAGATCGATTCCTTGAATCCGCACGCGTCTTCAATGTGAAGGGGGCCATCGTGGCGGTATCCGGCCTTCTCATTGATGACCGTGCCATCCTTCAAAGGGGGAAGCGGTTTCTGGGCGAGCCCAGGAAGAGACCCGAAAAGCAACAGGAATAAGGGCAGGAGTCTCATGGGCATAGGACGAGTCACGACGATTCGTCGAAAGAGTACTGGACCCGCGGGGCCGAAGCCGAATGTTTATCGGATATTCCTTCACAGATTCGGCGGCCTTGAGGACTGATCAAGGTTTTGCGGGTTATCCTGAGGGTGTCGCATGCCAGGGGCACAGGGCAGTCTGATGAAAATCGCGAGATCGACGGCGGAGAGTTGGCTCCGAATACTGGCATTGATGGCTGTTGCCGGCACGCACGTCTATGGAGTCGCGGAAGACGACTTCAAACCCTTGATGCAGAAGGCATTCGATCTGCACCAGCACGGCCAATTTTCTGCGGCTTTGCCGCTGCTGCGCCGTGCGTACGCGATGCAACCGGACGATTACTTTGTCAACCTGCTCATGGGCATTGACTGGCTCCGAACTGGCGAGGTGAAGGCTTCCGTTCCCTACTTAAAGAAAGCATCCCGATTACGCCCCAAGGAAGAGTATCCGCTGGCGTATTTAGGTGAGGCCTATGCGAAGCAAGAGCTCTACGCCGATGCGGTTGCGGCCTACCTCAAGGCCGTGGATGTAGCTCCCGGGTCTGCGGAGTCTTCGATAGCCTTCGTGGACTTTGCACTGTCCCGCTTTGCCGACATCTCCGCCTCATTGCGGAGTTCAACGAAAGGTTTGGCGGCTGAATATCGATTGCGAGCGCTGGCCCCGAATCAGAGCGACACCGCTCGTCAGTCATTCTTGCAACGCGCTGCGGATCTCGATCCGGCCGCGCCTGGAATTTGGTCCGATCTGGCTCGCGCTGCCGTTGCCTCCGGCGATTCCCGTGCCGCCGCTGAAGACTGTCACCACGCGCTGGACGCGGATCCGAACGATCTTGCGGCTTGGATCGTCGATGCCCAACTGGCAGCAGAAGAAGGAGACTGGAAACGGGTCAATGAGCGCCTCAATGCCATTGCGCAGCGATCTCCACAGACGCTGTCTCATGAAGCAGGAAAGTGGCATCACCAGATGTTGCCTCCAGAGGGTGCGGTTTCAAACTCAGCCGCGAAGTTCTTTGCTTGCGTAAGGGAAGAGACAACAGCTTGCCAGATTGTCCCCCGCGCCAGCCCGAGTGTTGAACCGGTCACGCTGTTTCGTGAACAAAGATGGGAACAAGTGATAAAACTTCCGCCTCCGAATTCAGAGCAGAGTAAAGCATGGTTGCGGCGCGGTGTAGCATTCGCCCATCTGGATGATTGTGGAAGGGCGATTCCAGCGCTTGAGCGCGGCTTGTCGGGATCATCCTCTGAGTTATATGGACTATTCCAACTGTCATGGTGTTATTCACAAGAGGCGGGCCGTACTGCGCAACAGGTACAGCAGTCTGCCGACAGTGAAGCCTCTCTACACATCATGCGGGGAGACATTTTGCTGCGACTGCAAGCGAAACCAGAGTTGGCCGTGGGCGAATATCAGCAGGCGCTGGCGCACGAGGCGAACGATCCTTCAGTCCTCGAAAGGCTGGCTGAAGCTCAATTCGGTGCCGGCAAAGCCGACACTGCCCGGGCAAGCGCCGAAGCGGCATTGAAGGTCGATCCCCAGCGACTCGGGGCGAAGCGCACTCTGGCGAAAATCGCCATTCAGGATCGCGACTATGCGACCGCATTGCCTTATCTCAGGGAACTTGCTGCCCGCAATCCGCGCGATGTAACAGGACGAATTGAATTGGGAAAAGCCTGCGCTCAGACTGGCGCGCTCGACGAGGCCCGGCAGAATCTGGCGCCTGCGCTTGCGCATGGATATCCCGATGAGAAGGGAAGCCTACATTATCTTCTAGGGAGTGTTTTGAAGAGGATGGGACGAACTGCCGATGCGGACCAGGCGTTTGCAGTGGCAACGCAGCTTTCCGATGCGTTCCAGCATAAATCGTACCGTGACCAGGATCCGGATGCGCAGCCGTAATCCGCAACTGACGCGACGCGAATTCGCCAAGCTGTTAGGGGGCGCGGGCCTTGCTTTATCGATCCCCCAAGCTCTCACCGCCGCAGGGCCCGGTGGCCCAATCCGATTTCAGAATGCCGTGCCCGCCTGCGGGCTGGATTTCGTTTTACGCAATGACGCCGGCGGCCGCAAGTACCAGGTGGAAACCGTTCTCGGCGGGTTGGGCGTGATTGATTTCGACGGCGACGGGTGGCCCGATCTGTACTGTGTGAACGGAGCGGCGCTGCCTGCGCTGCAGAAGACCGATCCCAAGTTCTTCAACCGTCTATACCGCAACAATCGCGATGGCACGTTTACCGACGTCACGCACAAGGCTGGATTGCAGGGGCATGGCTATGAGATGGGCGTGGCGGTCGGTGACTACAACAACGACGGCTTCGAAGATATCTATGTGGTCGGAGTGCATGGCAACACTCTCTATCGCAACAATGGCGACGGCACCTTTACCGATGTGACGAAGGCTGCGGGCGTCAGCGGCGCCAGTGCTCAGGGGCACAAACTGTGGTCGGTGGCTGCGGCTTGGGTGGATTACGACAACGACGGGCATCTGGATTTGATCGTATCGAACTATTGCGACTGGACGCCGGGCGAGGATCCGGTTTGCGGCGGACTCAATGAGGCCGACCGTGCCTACTGCCATCCGGACAAGTATCGAGCCGAGCCTATGCTGCTGTATCACAACAATGGCGATGGAACTTTCACCGAGGTTTCAGAGAAAGCTGGCATCGGAAATCTGTTTGGAAAAGGAATGGGCATCGCCGTCGCCGACTACGACAGCGACGGGCATCCGGACATCTTCATAGCTAACGACAACGACCGCAACCTTCTCATCCACAACCTAGGCGCTGGCAAGCTGAAGGAAGCAGGAATGGCGGCTGCCATCGCTTACAACGGAGACGGACGACAAATATCCGGCATGGGAGCCGACTTCCGTGATTTCGATGGGGACGGGTTGCCCGACATTCTGATGACCGGCCTGCGCAACGAGACATTCGAGTTATTTCGCAATAACGGAAAAGGAGCATTCGAAGATGCCAGTGCCAGCAGCGGCCTGCTCGCATTGAGCCGTCCGTGGAGCGGTTGGAGCTGCGGTTTCGTAGATTTCGATAACGACGGCCGCCTTGATATCTTCGTCGCCTGCGGCGGCCTGGATACCAACGAACCTCAACCGAACCGCGTGCTCCACAACGTCAGAGGCAAGTTCGTGGATGTTTCCGCCGACGCCGGACCCGACTTTAGCATCGCCCGCGTGCATCGTGGCGCAGCTTTCGCCGACTTCGACAACGACGGGCGAATGGATGCCGCAGTGACATCGATCAATGGGCCCGTGGAACTATGGATGAACCGCAGTCCGATGCAGCACTGGCTGCAACTCAAACTCAAGGGAACGCGCAGCAACGCATCGGCACTCGGCGCCAAAGTAATCTGTCATGGTTCTCAACGCATGCAGGTTTCTTTCGTCGCGAATAGCGTCGGTTATGCGTGTGCCAGCGACTCTCGCGTGCACTTCGGCCTGGGAGATGACAGCAAAGTTTCTATCGAGATTCAGTGGCCGTCTGGTGTGGTCCAGAAAATGAAAGATGTTATGTGCGATCAGCGGCTTTCGGTTCAGGAACCTTCCTCTCCTCAGCCGTGAAAACGTTTCCGTTTATCCGGCTGCCGCTTAAACGATAGAAAAAACACCCGTCCGCATAGATGTTGGAAGACGCCTGCCCGACACTTGCAAGACCGGAGCAATCAGTGCGCCTGATCTCCGTGGGCGGGGTAGATGGGGAATCGGCTTTATCGGGGGGATGGGATGATGTATCGAGCAGAGAACAGCGAGCGTACCTCCATGTCGAGAGTACTGGTGTGTCTCTTGGCTCTCTTGGGGTTTCTGGCCGCAAGTCAAAGTGGATTCGCACAGTCATCGAACGGACAGATCACCGGCCTGGTCACAGACTCGACTGGAGCGGCGATTGACGGCGCTAGGGTCACCGCTGACAATATCGCGACCGGAGTCGCTTACAACGGTGCGACGAACGGTGCGGGAGTGTATGTGCTGCCGCAACTCATTCCTGGTCTCTACAAAGTGTCATTGAGCAAGCAAGGCTTTGCCACCGTTGAACGCACAGAGCTTACCGTTCGGACCGGCGACCATCTTTCGCTGGATTTCACCCTCAAACCGGCCACCGCGAAAGAGGTTGTGACGGTGACAGAATCGGCGCCGCTGTTGCAGGCGGATCAGACCAGCCAGTCAACGGTTCTCGACAATAAGATGATCACGGAGTTGCCCCAGTTGAACCGCAACTCACTCGATCTCACCGGGGTAATCCCGCAAGTTCAAGGCAAAGGACCGCTTAGCGACAACATCGCCTCCTTGGGTAATGCGGCTTACCTGATCGCGAACAATGGCAACTCCTATGCAATTTCGGGAGGGCAGGTAAACGGCACAAATATTTCGGTGGATGGCAACCAGCTTCAGGACTCCGAGTTCAACGCCGTCAACCGGGCGATTCCGACGCCGGACAGCATTGGAGAGTTCCGTGTAGAAAGCGGCGTCCTCACGGCAGATCGTGGCCGTTACTCGGGCGGCGTCATCACCATGAACACCAAGAGCGGCACCAACCAGTTTCACGGCCGCCTGTTTGAATACTTCCGCAATCAACTCCTGAACAGCAACAGCTGGTCTAACAATTTACAAAATGTTCCCCGGTTGGCTTTTCATCAGAACAACTATGGGTTGTCGATCGGCGGACCTGTCACCATTCCCCACGTCTATAACGGCTCGAATCGTACGTTCTTCTTCTTCGGGTGGGAGGGTGAACGCTACAATACCGGCCAGGCAGTTTTCACGACGGTCCCGACCGCGCTGCAACAGCAGGGCGACTTCTCTCAGACCATCATCGATTTTCCCAACGGTCCCGGCGGCACGCCTGATTACGCGTCGATTTTTGACCCCTTCCACTTGGACTCCAGCGGGAATCGAATGGCCTACGGCTCAGTTCCGGGCGCACCGGTCGGCGCCAACGGATTGTCGGGCAGCAAGATCTGTTCCCAGGCCGATATCACGGGAGGGACCTGCCCCGTCGCAAGCCAAAGCCTTTCTCTTCAAAGCGCCGTATTCGCGCACTATATAGCTTTGTATCCTCAGCCGAATAACCCGGCGGGAGCTGACGGCTATAGCAACAACCGGCTCGACACCATCGCGTTGACTCGTCCTACGGACCGCTTCTTCCTGCGCCTGGATCACAACCTTTCAAATAGCCAGCGATTCAATCTCAGCATCAGCCGGACCCACATGACGGACAACATTCCGGCACCATGGTTGCATGCTGCGCGCTCCTACACCTACGACCACGACGTCACCGGCAGTTTGCAATACAACTGGGTGGTTTCTCCTACCTCTATTCTGGATGTACATCTTGGTTTCGGCGTGGCGAAGCTTTACAGCGATGGCGTTTCCGGCGACGGATCGCAGGCGGATCCTAACATTGATACCACACAGTGGGGGTTTGATCCGCTGATTGTCAACAATCCTTCCCGCACCACCAACCATATCGCGCCAGTTCTCAACATTGCGTCGGTGGGGGCAACTGGATCTCAAGGATTCTCCAATGTGGGCGGATCACAGTTCGATACCTTCATTAACCAGACCGAGAATGCCTCGGTTGCGTTCACCAAGGTATTGGGAAGGCACACCATCAAGGTCGGCTACGAGCAGTACTACTACCGTTTCAACGAGAACGGCGGCGATCATACTGGAGTCGCGTGGATCAACAATGGCGGCGGCTCTCAGCAAGATTGGGGAAACTCCGGCGATCCCACGACCGGCTTCCCGCTGGCGGAATTGATGATGGGCTCTTCACACGTGTTCCAGTGGGGGAACTGGAACATTTCTCCCTACGGTTTCAACGAAGCTGCATTTGCCATGGACGACTGGAAGGTGAACCGCAAGCTGACAGTTCAGTTCGGCCTGCGCTGGGATCATGACGGCGCACGATCACCCAAGAGTTTTGCTGCGGGACAGTCGTCTCCCCTGATGTACGACATCAACGCAAAGAATGTGCTGACTCCGAATTCAACATGGAATTGGGGTCAGGTAACATCGCAGGTCCCCGGATTGGCCGCTTTGCCCGATCCTGCCTGGATTTCGCAGGGGGCGACGGGGCGCATCGTGTTGTTGCATACTCCGGAATATCCCCAGAAGAACCTTTACAACACAGACTGGAAGAATTTTCAGCCGCGGCTGGGAATCGCTTATGCGGTGAACGACAAAACGGTGGTCCATGGCAGCATTGGCATCATCGATCAGGGCTTGAACGGACTCTCCACCGATTGGTTCAGCTTCTACTACAACACCATCGTTCTGAACCAGCAGTCAACGCTCGACAACCAGCACTGGATCAGCGAACTCGGTCAAGAGCATGGCTTGGGAACGTTCCCTTTGCAAGGCTCAGGAGCGAACCTGGGTTACTATCCTCCCATCACCACGAATGCAGACTACGGCTTCCAGACCTTTGGACAGTCAGCCAATCCCAACCAGGGTGGAGCCTCCACCATCAACCACTTCCAGAGTCCGCAAGACTACACCTGGGATCTGAGTGTTCAGCGGCAACTGGGCAAGAGTTGGGTGGCTACAGCGGACTACACGGGCGTTCGCGGCATCCATCTGCTTATGCCACTTTGGGGTTGGAGTCTGAACAACATTCCACTTGGTTACTATCCGCTAGGAACGGCCTATGCGGCAGCTAACAATGGGGACAATGTCTTCACTGCCCGATCCGTGCCGAATCCTTTCTTCGGGCAATCCCAGACATTTGCCAGTGAGCCGACTATTCCCCTTGGCCAATTGATGGGTCTTTCTCCGCAGTACTCCAGTGTCACACCTGGGCAGGCGACCTGGGGACGCTCGTTTGCCAACTTCCTTAACCTGCAGATCCAGAGCCGCGGATACCACGGCCTCACCTTGCTGGCTTCGTACAACATTCGCAAAACTCTGACGAATAGTTGGGGGAAGGATATTCAGCACGGCGGTCCGGCAGGTATGGGCTTGCTGCAAAATCCGCATAACATCATGGAAGCTTACGGCGTGGCGGGATACGAAATGCCTCAGACCCTGCTGCTGAATTACTCCTATGAACTTCCCTTCGGACGCGGACGTCAGTTCCTAAGTCGCACTGATAGCATGGACTACAAAATTCTCAACCAGGTGGTAGGCGGATGGAACATCGCCGGTGTGACTACATGGAATCCCAAAGGCACGCCAGTGCTCATGCCTGACATCCCCGGAGGTGTCACGGCGCCCGGTGCTGCTCTACGCTACTCCCTGGCCCCCGGGACAAAAGTCGTGCAGTCCACCAACTATTCTGCCGCAGTAGTCAATCCCAACACGAGCGTTTTCTTGAGTAACAATTCCAAACCCGTTTTGAACTCCGCGGCCTTCGTGAACACTCCCGCTTTTACCCTCAGCAACGCACCTTTTGTGTTTCCGAATATAAGAAATCCAGGATCTTTCTTCACCGATGCGACGCTCTTGAAGAAGTTCCCACTCTCTGCCGAAGGTTCGCGCTACTTCGAACTTCGCCTAGAGGCACAGAACATCTTTAATCACGCCAACTTCAACCAGATCGACAACAACCCCACCGATGCCGCATTCGGTGCCGTGCTGGGTAAGGGCGGCCAGCCGGGTCAGCTTACCCAGCGCATTATGCAGGTCGGTGCTCGTTTCTTCTTCTAAGCCTGCGCGGAGCCGGATCAGGGATATGTTCCGGCTCCGTTCTCCCTTCGGAGCTTTCCTCATGTCGCTTGCAACCCGTGTCGGCCTTCTATGCTTGTTCGGCATGTTTCTGGCCTACTCGGCTTTTGGGCAGATGAAAGCACAGCTTCGGACCTCAGACTCGGCAGTCGTTCTCGACGCTTCCCCCGATGCGCCGCGGCTGGCGAGCCTTGAATTTCCCGGACAGCCTCCATGGGAGAACCGTACTTCTGAAGCCTTAATTCCCTTCGTGGAAATTTCCGGAGCGCAAGCGGCCTGCAAATGGACATTCAACGCTGCTGCAAGTCACAGCGATGAACAGCGCGTCGTTTTCGTTTACGATTCCGCTTCTCCGCATTTGCTACTGAGTTGGGAATGGCGCACTCGGCAGGCGTATGGCCCCCTCGAGCATCAGATACGAATCGAAAACCTGGACTCGAAAGAAATCTGGATTCCGATGCAGGACAGCCTTGCCTTCGATTGGCAGGTCGATTCCAAGGCGTCGTTGCAGCAACTGTTTGTTGAAAAAGGCGCGAACACCCCTTCAAACGTCGGCACACACGAGTTGTCGCTGGGAGAAGGCTTGCATTGGACTGGCACATCCAGTACTTACGGAGACCTTAAAGACCACGAGCCGCGAGAGATTATTCCGTGGACGCTAGTCGAAAGGAACGATGGCACGCATAGCGGATGGTACGCCGGCATTGAGTTCAGCGGCCGCACGCGCGTTGCGCTAGCACGAGAAAAGAATTCTCTGAAGGGAGTCCTCGGTCTCAATCCCGATCCGAGTCCATTTCGTACGCGGCTGGCACCCGGCGAAGTGTTCGAATCGCCAATCGTGTTCCTTGGCGCATTCCGCGATGGGCCTGATGGAGCCGGAAACGTTCTCCGCCGCTGGGTGCGCGCGGTGCTGGGCAATCCGGAAACCTGGAAAGACCCCAACTATCCGTTGGTCGTCAACAACAGTTGGGGCGGCGGCATGCAGGTGAACGAAGAGATTGCTTCGCGCATGATTCGCGATTCCGCCGAACTTGGCGTAGACATGTTCCACATCGATGCCGGCTGGTTTCGCGACGTAGGTGACTGGTTTCCGAATCCGCAGAAGTTCCCCAACGGTCTTGCAGTCATTGCCGACGACGCTCATAAGCACGGGCTGAAGTTCGGCATCTGGGTGGACTGGACTCAAGCGGGCCTATCGACCGAGCGCGGAGCGTTGAACGCGCGCGATCCCAGAGTTCGCGATTGGATGGTGACCGACATTCCTGCCGACTGGAAGCCGGAGCCTTTCAAAGGTCAGACGATCGATCTGGGAGTCCCTGCGGCAAAACAGTGGGCGGAGCAGGAGGTGGAACGGATCATCACCGACTACCATCTCGACATGCTGGAGCACGATGGGTACCTCGTCGCGCACGGATGCGATCGCACCGACCATCCGCATGCCGCACCCGATCCGCTCAATAAATGCGTGTACAAGTCCTCGGGCGCATACTTTGTCGACAGTTCGAACTCTACCGACGTGAGTTACCATGCCGTTCGCGCCTACTACGATATTTATTCGAAAATGCGGAAAAATCACCCGGGGCTGATGTTTGAGATCTGCAACGATGGCGGCCGGATGGTCGACTTCGGTACTGCCGCTCACGGCGACTATTTTTCCATTACCGACACCTACGACCCGCTCTCCAACCGCCGCGCCTTCTACGACACCAGTCACGTGCTGCCCCCCGCGATGCTAGAAAGTTACGTGGAGAAGTGGCCCACACCACGAATCGAGAATTTCCGCTACATGCTGCGTAGCGGCATGATGGGTTGGCTGACCATTATGACCGACACAAATGCCTGGTCGGCAGAACAGCATGCCGAGGCTAAAAAAGAAATCGATCTGTACAAGAAAGAACTTCGCGGCCTGATTCGCGACGCCAACCTTTATCATGTTTCACCCCGTCCGGACGGAGTCCATTGGGATGGCATTGAATATTGGGATCCGGAGAACAAACGAGGAGTCGTTTACGCTTTCCGCGGAACGACTGAAACAGAGAAAAGCCATTCGTTCGTTTTGCAAGGCCTGCAGCCATCGGTTCAATATCAGATCAAGTTTCACGATCACAGCGGTACGGATCAATCCTTGACCGGCCAGGAACTCATGCGAAACGGCCTCCAGGTTACGCTCGGAGTGCCCAACAGTTCCGAACTTATTTTCATCGAAGGGGCAAAGTAGATAGTGGCCGCTGGGGAGAACGAATCAACGGGTTATCGACCATGAATGAGACGAATTCTTCTACCCGGCTTGGCGGGCGAGTCGCCCTGATCACGGGAGGGGCGCAGGGAATTGGACGTGCCATTGCCACTCTGTTCCAAAAACAAGGTGCGTGCGTATTCATCCTGGACTGCGATTCGGTCACGGGCAAGAAAACTGCCACCGAGCTTTCGGAGCAAATTCCTTCGCGACCGGTGAAGTATCTAGCGGCAGACCTGCGCGAGCCGGCTGAAATTCAGAATGCCACGAATGCCATCAAGAAGTTCCACGATCGAGTCGACGTCCTGGTCAATAATGCGGGGATCGAACTGGAGAAATCGCTGGAGCAATTGACCGTAGCGGACTGGGATCTGGTGCTGAGCGTGAATCTCCGCGGTGCCTTTTTGTTGACCCGGGCAATCGTTCCACTTTTTCCAGAATCGGGTGGCAGCATTGTGAACATCAGTTCGATCCATGCCAGCCATGCTTTCCCGGATTCGATTCCCTATGCTTGTTCCAAGGCCGGAATGGTCGCTCTCACGCGAAACTTGGCCCTGGAATTGGCCAGCCGCCATATTCGCGTGAACTGTATTTGCCCGGGGTACATCGATACGCGCCTCTGGGAAGAATATCTACGAAGTTCTGCCAACCCCGGCGTCCTGGCGGAACAGACGGCGGCTCTGCATCTGGTGGGTCGCCGAGGAATGCCCAACGATGTTAGCGAGGCAGCGTTGTTTCTGGCTTCGGATAGCTCCGCATTCATCACTGGAACCGATCTGGTCGTGGATGGCGGCCTTACCGTGAGGGCGCACCACTAAGCCGAAAATCCGTTGCTTGAATCATTAAAACGATGGCGTCTGTTGTTTTAGTGATGAACTCGGCCGTCTCTCTGTAATAGAATCGCTCCCCGTCTGGGGGCGTCGTGAAAAAGGCATCGACTGTTTTGAGTGGGGCTCTGAAGCGGGAATTCCAAAAGGATCTGGAGCTTTTCAAGCATTTTCTTCTTCTCCTGAACAATACCAGCCCGATTCGCAATGTGGAACTGATGTGGCACGAAGAGGGCGAGGAACTCGATCCTAACAAAGAGAAGTTCAAGAGCCGTGTGGGAACCGAGGATGCTCTTGTGCAATTGCAGCCGGCAGGGGCGCCAGAGGGCAACCGCATCTCGCCGAGCACTCTCTTCTGCGATCTCGTTCATGGTTTTGGCGCACATGAAGAGGAAACTTGTGCCCGCTCGGATGTTCCGGCTAAGCAGAGGTGTCGTGCCACTGGCTGCACGCAGGTGTACGCCTGTCACGTCGGCTTGACGGATATCGCGGTGCCGGTCATCTGCGACGGCCAGTACTTGGGAACTCTTTTTTCTGGGCAAGTGCTAACCAGTCCACCGACAGAGCAAGGTTTCAGATTTGTACGCGAAGCATTGGCAGGTCGGGACCATATCAACTTCACCAGCCTGCAGGATGCATATTTCCGTGTGCCGGTCGTCAGCCAGGCGCAAGTTGCTGAGACTGTGAGAATCCTGGAACTCTTCGCTCGTTATATTTCAAACTCCTGGAAGCGCCTGCAACTGATCAGTGAATCGCAACGAAAGCAAGATCGTGAACTTAGCCTGGACCGCAAGGAATTGGCATCGATTTTATTGGCAGGGGAGATTGGAGACTTTCAAGAACTGAAACAACTTGCCCGTCGAGCTGGCTTGGCGAGAATGCCGGAACGGGTTTTGGTTTTGCATATTGAACACCTGGGATCCAACGCCAGCCGTCACACCGCGCCTGCGCCCACATTGAATCGCCTGTCGCATGTGGTTGAGGACTTGTGCCAGAGTTTTTCCAACTCTCTGGCCACGGTGGTCCGCCCAGGAGAGATTTGCATTTTTACCAGCCAGGAAGTTCGCAACCGGAGCCACCAGCGGCTTACCTTGCAAGATATGGCGGAAAACATTCTGGGCAAAGTTCGATCCCATACCAATGCGAGCGTTCGCATTGGCATCAGCGAAGAGCACCGGCAGCCCGGGGAATTACTCAAGGCTTATCAGGAAGCGTGCGCCGCATTAGATGCGGGTGGCTCCCCGGTGACATTCTTCAGCGATCCCAAGCCGCAAAAGGCGCAGGTTCCGGACGTGATGACGCGATTGCTCAAAGCATTCCGGCAAGGTTCAAGCGCGTCCAGCGTGTTGCGGGAATTTCTCGCCCTCGCAATGCCGGCTGATCATTCAGTTGGCGAGATGCAGCAGTCTCGAGCCCTGCTTACGTGGGCCATTGAGCATCTTGCGTTAGAAACGGTGAGTTCGGGCATCGATCCGGTCCAAATCAAGGCGGCCAAGGAGAAGGCCACCACCAGCGTGTTGCATGCTCCCAGCCCCTTTGCGGCTTGTGAAGCTTTTGGCCGGTTTGCCGATCTTATCTCCCTGCAAATGGCATCTGCATTCAGCCAGCGCGAATACAAGATTGTCCTGGCAGTCAGTCGGGTGGTTGAGGAACGGGGGGCGGCCCAGATTACGATTCAAGACTTGGCCGACGCTGTACATCTCTCCTGCGGGCATTTGAGCCGGGTCTTCCGAAAGACGACCGGGACGACTCTGGAACAATATTTGATTCAGCAACGGATGGAGCTGGCGAAGCGGGCCTTGCTCGACCCGCGGCTCAACGTAGCGGAAGTGGCGGAGCGCTGTGGCTTCTGTAATCCCGCATATTTCGCCTCGGTATTCAAAAAACACGTAAAGTGCACACCCCGGGAATTCGCTACCCAACCACAGCGCTGGGAACCAGTGGTGACGTCCCCGCTCTGGCCCAGCGTGACAGTGTAGGAAGCGAGCACAACCAGAACTTGCGCGTGGGCAAGTTGTGGATGCCCGGCGGGCAGCCAATGTGAGGCCCTTCTCGGTTAGTCAAAAGGCAAGCGATCCGCTAAGCCGCTTCCAGCATGTATAAGATATTCCCCGTTGGGTCCTTGAACCACGCGATCGTCGGCCCATTCCCGCGAGAAATCCCGTGCGCGTCCGGTTTCAACTTGGGTTCGTTATAGACTTCAAATCGCACCCGCGTTGGTTCAGTTCATCCACAGCTTTTTCTACACTGTCTACGGGAAACTTTAGGACCGTGAAAGTGGCAGGCTGCTGATTGGGTTTAGGGTACATCAGAGCTTTGGTGCCGCCGGAAAGGGGCACAACCAGCGTGCCTTCCGGGCCGTTAGAAAGTTCGAGCCCATCGTCTCGCCATAGAATTCCTTGGCTTTCTGAATATCGTTCGCCAAAAAACTGCTGAATGCCTTGCTTATGTTGAGCATGGATGCAGTCGTTGTTTTTTTTTGAGTTCGATGCGAAATCAGCTCTTGCGGTTATCAACAAACGCTGGCTCCGCTTCTCGTTCCCGATATTTGGGCACTAGCCGTTCGAACACACTGCGGGCTTTCCGAGTTCTGCGTTAGTACGACAACTCAACGTGGCAGTTGTCCCTTATGCCTGCTGGTGCTGTGGCTTGGATCAGAATCGCCGCGAATTTGCCATTCGGAGCGGATCATGGGCAATCCAGAAATTGAGCCACGGAGAGCCCGGTAGCCCATAAGCCGACTTTTAGGAAACCGAACGCTCACGGGCTCACGGAACCCAATTTTGGAAACATTGTCCCTAGCGTGTTTACCCCCGTGCTCGCGAAACACTCGAAGTCGTTCTCACTCATCGACTGCATCGCGGTCGGCGTCGATCGAATGCAGCGCAACTTCGAGCCGATGCGAAAGCAGGTCGAAGCCTGGCAGAAAAGTGAATTGACGGACGTCACCGCCAAGGTGGTCATCTACGAGGCATTCGTCGAGGGAAGACTGGAAGCTCCCAAACACCTCGCACGCACCGTTCACGACCTGTACTTCGAACCGAAGTACGAGGAATTTCGTTCACGTACCATCTGGAGTCTGTCGAATGCCTTTACATCCGCATTCAAGGAACTGCATCCCATCCCGCAATTCAGGGCCACAGCGAAGCTGGGTGAATTCCTGGAGGGCCGATTCTCCCAGTCATTCTAGTTTGTGGGGTGGTGCCGGCGCACCCCTCTTCTCACCCAATCGATAGAGGCTTCTCAGTGATAATACTTTGTTTTCGCGGCCCATTCGCTGTGTGGATAGTGCTCGTGCAGGAAATCGAACGTTGCCTTCGAGAACTTACTGGTCTCGACATTAGTGCATCCGAAACGGGTAGCACGTAGACCTAGATACAAGGCTTAGGGTAAGCGCGGATCTTCGCCGCGCTGTTTCGCGTGTGCAATGACCTGCTCTGCCAGGTAGTTCGGAGCGGTTCCGACTTGCGACAGCTTGCCCCATTCAGTCTTTGCGGAGTCTCTCTGAGATTCCGTCAACCACCTCGGGGATGGAAAATCTGGATCACGGTCCACGAACTTCAAGTTGACATCCTTATTATAGGGCACGCGGACACTGGGACCGTCGGCGACCAACACCTCTTTTGCGAACGCCTGAAGATCGGGCATTGATATATTTTCGAGAATAGCAAACGTCTAACCAGTTGAGATCGCTAGCGCTGAAAAAGGGCAAATCTCATCTGCTCCTCTGCTCCTCTGCTCCTCTGCTCCTCGCTCGCCTCAGCATCCTAATGGGAGGTGACGCCATGAAGAACTTCTTTCGAGGAATCGCCTTCGCGATTACCGCCCTGGATTTAGGTGGTTGGCGCTACCTCCGGACCGCGAATGCTCTTGACTCTGGACTACTGTCCAGAGTGTATCCTTATGGACATGGTGCATGCCATCGTCCAAGCAGCAGGCGCGATGCAGATTGGTGAAGTGGCAAAGTTGACGGCACTCACTGTGGACGCCATTCGTTTCTACGAGCGGCGCGCTCTGCTTCCCAAGCCGCCGCGGACGGCGGGCCGCTTCCGCATTTATACGAATCAAGATGTGGCGCGCTTGAGCTTCATCCGGCAAATGCAAGGCTTGGGGTTTTCCCTTCGTGAGATCAGCCAGCTTCTGGACCTGCGCGAACATCACCGCGAAGCTTGTCATGAGGTCAGAGATTTGCTGCAGATGAAACTCGAAAAGGTCAAGTCAAAGATTCGAGAACTGGAACAGCTTGAGCGTGAATTGGCGGTGGACTTGCGAAAGTGCAAGCGTGAGCTGCAAGGGCGAAATCGTCATGCGCCCAAGAGTTGTCCGATCTTAGGCAGCAGTGACGGCGCCGGCAACGGAAAGAAGAAAGGCACTCCATGTTGCTAGAGGTTCTTTATGTGCCTGGATGCCCGAACCATCAGCCTGCGATGGGTAGGCTGCGGGAGATCCTGCGATCGGAGGCCATGGATCTTCCAATTCGCGAAATTGCGATCACGGATGAGGCGACTGCCCGGGCACTGCGATTTCCCGGTTCTCCGACCATAAGGATTGACGGTCTAGACGCCGAGCCAGTCAACGACCAGTCCTTTGGCATTGCGTGCAGGCTCTATTTGGGAGATGGGCTGCCGTCGGAAAAAGCTCTTCGCCATGCAATCTTGGCGGCAAGGATGCGAGAAGCACATTTATGAATGGCGACGAACCCAAGTCTGTTTCCAGTGAACGCTGCCATGCCAAAGACCTAGCCTGCGGGAAGGGCGCCGTTCTGTGGTACGTCCCGGTCATCGCGATCATCGCAGGTCTTTCGTGGGGGTCGGCTCGCGTGTGGCTGTGGGTTCCTGGATTCCTCATTATGGGGATAGCGTGTGTAGTAAACGCCGCCCGATGTGGCCGGCTGCACTGCTATTTCACCGGGCCGATCTATCTGCTGGCGGCGGTCTATGCCGCACTTGCGGGATTCAATCTTGTGCCGATGCGTCCGGACATTTTTCTGATCGTGGTATTCGGACTTACATGCCTGGCATGTTGTGCCGAGATTCCTTTCGGCCGGTACGCGAAAAAATTGCAGATCGGACAATAACGATGCTCAGGACGACACAACAAACAAGCGCGACCAGCCCGCGTCGCCGAAACACAGCTATGGCCAGTGTGGCTGCGCTGGGCAGTGTAATCTTAGCGTCGAGTTGCTGCTTGCCGCTTTTTCCGTTTCTTGCTGCCGCTGGAGCAGCAGGGACCTCCGCATTCTTTGCGAAACTGCGGCCGTTACTTCTGACTGCGTCCTTGTTGTTTATTGCCGTTGGTTTCTATCAGGCATGGCGGGCCAAACGGTGCAAATCCCGGCCAAGCCTCGTGAGCACCGTTCTTCTGTGGTTCTCAGCATTGGTTGTCGTTTCTTCCATTCTGTTCCCACAGGCGCTCGCGAACCTGGTCGCTAACCTTTGGGGAGGCTGAGCGACTTCTCGCACCTTGGGCAGGATGAAAATGACACGCAAGAACGTCGTTGCCGCAGTTATAGTCGCGACCCTGGTACTTGTCGTTTACTACCTCTATGGCGGGAGCACTGTCCCCAGCGGCCAGCAGCCACTGGTTCGATTGAATCCCTCCAATCTTGCGTCATTGAGGAGCGCTTTCAATCAATCCTCTGACTCGATACGAGTCCTTGCCCTGGTTTCTCCGACTTGAGCAGTGTGCCTGCAGGGGGCCTCTGCACTCGAAAAATTGCTCGTTGAACAGCGCGACTCGAGAATACGGGTCTTCATAGTTTGGGAGCCGGTATTGCCAACCGACTTCGGAGCGCCTTCGACGGTCACCCTGCGGCGAATCTCTGATCTCAGAGTCTCTCAGTACTGGGACAAGGGACATCTGGTTTCGCACTTGCTTGGAGAACGCGACCGTCGCTCAGTGGTTTGGGACTATGTGGCGGTGTATCAGCCGGGCAAAATATGGGACGAAGCGCCGCCGAAACCTGCAACCTCGGGAGTTCCCGTAGTGGGCGCCATAGACAATACTAGGGATGAAATTGAAAGATTGCTCCAAGTACCCACCGGGCGGTAGCAGGTGAGCGCTTTTATGTCCTCCGCACAAAAGTTGTTCCGGCGTCACGCGGAGGGCCCAAAATCAAAGCATCCGGCGGACCTTATCCACATTGTCCCAGGCGTGTTTACGCCGGTGCTCGCAAAACACTCAAAGTCGTTCTCGCTCATCGACTGCATTTCGGTTGGCGTGGATCGAATGCAACGCAACTTCGAGCCGATGCGAAAGCAGGTCGAAGCATGGCAACGAAGTGAACTGACGGACGTCACCGCCAAGGTGGTCATCTACGAAGCGTTTGTGGAGGGCAAACTGGAAGCTCCCAAACACCTTGCGCGGACGGTCCATGATCTCTACTTCGAGCCGAAGTACGAGGAATTTCGCTCACGAACGATCTGGAGTCTCTCGAATGCCTTCACCTGGGCGTTCAAGGAACTTGAGCCAATTCCGCAGTTTAAGGCTACTGCCTAGGTGAGTTTCTGGAAGCCCGGTTCTCCGGGTCGTTCTAGCTAAGCTAATCGGGGCGGTAACGGCAGGCCGCTCCTTGCTTTATCCAGTGACGACATACTCGCCCAAAACGTTAGTTTCATCTACTGCTTAGTCCAGGATGAGAAGCGTGCAACTTGCAATTGGCCGTTCTATTCGGTCTTTGTCTTGATAGCCAGTGTCCCAGCTCGCAGCGCCCGGCGTTTCATTAAGAAGAAAAAGACCGGGACCAGGATCAACACGTGAATGGTCGATGTAATCATCCCGCCCACGATAGGCGCGGCGATCGGCTTCATGACGTCCGATCCAATGCCCGACTCCCACAAGATCGGCGCGAGACTCAGAATCACCGCGGTCACGGTCATCAACTTCGGACGCAATCGCTGAACTGCACCATCGATGGTCGCCTGCTCCACATCATCGTCAGTCAACGGTGTACCGATGGCAAGCCGATGCTGAAGGGCTTCGTGCAGGTAAACCACCATCACCACTCCCGTTTCAACGGCGATACCGAATAGCGCGATGTATCCCACCCACACCGCAACGCTGAAGTTGTAGCCCAGCACCCATTGCAGGATGAGTCCACCAGACATGGCATAGACGGTCGGGAAGATGAGCACTGCGGCCTCCGCGGCGGACTTGAAGACCGTGTAGAGCAACAAGAAGATGACGAAGAACACGATCGGCAGGATAATTTTCAGCCGCTCTTTGGCACGCAGCTCGAACTCATACTCGCCCGCCCAGCGATAGGTGTAGCCCGCGGGTAGATCTAGCTTGCTCTTCAACAGCTTGTCGGCTTGATCCACGAATCCGCCGTAGTCTTTGGTTTTCAAATCGAGATAGACGTAGCCGGTGAGCGCACCGTCTTCATCGCGAATCATTGCCGGCCCCCGCGAAAAGGAGAGTCTCGCTATTTCACTAATGGGAATCTGGGCTCCTGACGGCGTACCGACGAGCGCGCGGCCTAGAGCTTCGGGATCACCGCGGAAATCGCGCTCGTAGCGGACATTGATCGGAAAGCGCTGCCGGCCCTCGATATTCTGAGCGATATTCGCGCCCCCGACGGCAGAGGTAATGACCCGCTGCACATCTCCTACGGTTAGCCCGTACCGCGCGGCTTCAGGCCGATTTACTTCCACATTTAAGTAAAACCCTTGCGACACTCGCTCTGCGAATACCGAACTGGTCGCAGGTATGCTGGTAAAAATCTGTTGCATGCGTGCGCCGATATCCTGAATATGCGCCAGATCGGGTCCCTGAATCTTCAGCCCAACCGGGGTTTTGATGCCGGTGAGTTCCATGTCGAGCCGGTTTCGCACCGGCATGGTCCAGGTGTTGGTCAGACCGGGGAATTGGAGCTTGGCATCCATGTCCGCGATCAGCTTTTCATAGGTCATGCCCGGTCGCCACTTCTCCTGGGGCTTCAACATGATTGTGGTGTCGTACATGTCGAGCGGTGCATTGTCGGTGGCGCTGTCGGAACGTCCCACCGTGCCGAACACGCTTTCCACCTCTCGAAAGGAACGGATAATACGGTCTTGTTCCTGCATCAGCAATGTTGCCTGCTGGATGGAAATCCCCGGCAGAGCGGTTGGCATATACAGGGCTGAGCCCTCATACAGGGCGGGCATGAATTGGCTGCCTAGTTTGAAGTACAGGGGAATGGTCACCGCCAGAAAAATCAAGTTGATGGCGATCAGTAATTTCCAGTGCCGCAGACACCAGCGCAAGACCGGCAGATAGATGGCTTGCGTGACTCGCGCCGCGGGGTTCTGCGATTCCGGACGCAACCGGCCCCGAATGAACAATGGCATGAGCACGGGGACCAGTGTGATTGAAAGCAGCGAGGAAAATGCCAACGCCGATGTCTTCGTCCAGGCCAGCGGGCGGAACATTCGACCTTCTTGTGCCTCCAGCAAGAACACGGGAAGGAACGACACCAGAATAATAATCAGCGAATAGAACAACGCAGGGCCGACTTGCTTTGCTGAGCGCACCAAAATAGTTCGACGTTCCTGGGAAGTTAGCTTCTCCGTATGCTCACCGGCAGCAAGGCCACTTCGCTCTGCCAGATGCTTGTAGCCGTTCTCCACCATCACAATCGCCGCGTCAATCAACACCCCAATTGCCAATGCCAGTCCGCCCAACGACATCACGTTGGAACTTACATTGAGCCAGTACATAGGAATGAAAGCCGCGAGCACTGCAATCGGCAGCGTGATGATAGGCACCAGCGCCGAGCGGAGGTGGAAGAGGAAGGCAATGCAGACGAAGCTGACGATGATGGCTTCCAGGATCAGATCCCGCTTCAGCGTCTTGATCGATTCATTGATCAGCCATGAGCGATCGTAGCCGGTTACGATTTCAACTCCCGGAGGAAGTGACGGCGCGATCTCACGCAGCTTGGCTTTCACACCACTGATCACGTCAAGCGCGTTCATGCCAAACCGCATGACCACGATGCCGCCAACGGCTTCACCTTCGCCCTGCCAATCCGTAGCTCCGCGGCGTACCTCGGGCCCGAAATCCACGCTGCCCAAATCGCGTAGAAGGACCGGGGTTCCATTTTTCGTCGCGACCGGAACGTTTTCCAAGTCGGCCACTGAGCGCAGGTACCCAAGGCCCCTCACCATGTACTCGGCGCCACTCATTTCGAGGACGTTGCCGCCAACTTCGTTTGTGCTGTCGCGCACACGATCGATTACGGTAGAGACAGCAATGCCATAGGAGAACAACTTGTTGGGATCGAGCTTCACTTGGTATTGCCGGACGTAGCCGCCAATGGTTGCAACCTCGGCCACGCCAGGAACGGTTTCGAGCTGGTAGCGGAGATACCAGTCTTGTAGGGCCCGCAGATCGGCTAAGCTCTTGGTGTTAGTACGATCAATGACCGCATACTCATACACCCAACCGGCGCCAGTCGCATCGGGTCCGATAGCAGGATGAACGTCGGCTGGCAGCCGCCCGCCAATCTGCTGCAGGTACTCCGTCACCCGCGAACGCGCCCAGTAAAGGTCCGTTCCGTCGTCAAATACGACGAAAACGTACGAGTCCCCGAACATGGTCTGCGCGCGCACGGACTTCACGTGAGGCGCTGCCAGCAAAGTGGTGACGATTGGGTAAGTGACCTGGTCTTCGATCACATTGGGCGGTTCGCCCGCCCACTCGGTGTGAATGACAACCTGCACGTCGCTGATATCCGGGAGGGCATCCAGCGGTACGTGGCGCAGGCTCCAAATCCCCGCCACCGTGAGCAGCACGACCCCAGTGAAAACCAGAAACCGATTCTGTTCACACCATTCAATAATTTGGGAGATCATCACATGCCTCCCGGGGCGCTCACGCTGAGCTGTTTGCTGGCAATCGTCTGACCGCCACGTTTCACCACTACTGTGACTTGCCAGGTCCCCCCAGTCTGCAGGTCCAGTGGGCCTTCGTAAACGCCCTCCCCTCTTTCGCGGAGTGTGGCTACGCTTCGCACAGCGGCCATACCCATCGCCGGCATCGCTGCCATGAAGAAGGTCGCGGTCACTTCCGCTCCGGCAACGGGTTTGACGTCCGAGGTGGTGAGCTTCACTCGGACCGAGTTCGGTCCTTTATGTGGCGGTGACGGATCAGTGCTGAAATCGACAGCAATGCGCGCGGCTGGTGCATTCATCGCCGCCGCTACTCCTGCCCCTGGCGGAGGAGGCGCGAACGAACCAATCGCTGCCTGCAGCTGCGATTCTGAATCCACAAGGAAATTGGCCGAGCTGACAATACGCTCGCCAGTCTTCAGACCCTGCAACACCACTACGCGATCATCCAACCGCGGTCCAACCTCAATCTCACGCGGTTCGAGATACCCGTCGCCGTGGTCGATAAAGGCTATTTCCTGTGTGCCGGACTGCAGGACGCCAGACGCAGGAATGACAAGTTGACGGCCAAGCGGAACCGCAATGCTGACGTTGACGTACATGCCAGGCTTAAGCGCAATTCCCGGATTGTTGAAAACGAAGCGCACGGGTACGGTACGCGTTGCGACGTCGACCTGAGGCAGGACTTGATCAATGCGCCCCCTGAACGTACGTCCTGGATAGGCATCGACCGTTACTGTGGCGGGCATTCCTGGCTTCAGGGCGCCGACATCGGTCTGGAATACATTCGCGTTGACCCAGACCGTGGAAAGATCCGCAATGGTGTAGAGCTTGGTTTCGGATTGCACGTATTGATTGGGAAGCGTGTTGAATTCGGTAATGTAGCCTGAGGCGGGGGAATCGATGGTCACATCATGTTGCACCGTGCCCGTTTGCTCCAGTCTCGCGATCTCACTCGGGGGCACACCAAATTGGCGCAAACGATCGGCAGCAGCCTGGAGAAACCAATCACTTTCCTGGGCCGCCGTGCCATGTGCATCCCTCGTGAACGACTGCTGATTTTGCTTGGCTAGCAGATACTCTTGCTCGGTACTGACCAACTCGGGGCTGTAAATGGTAAACACCGGCTGTCCCTTTCGTACATACTGGTAGGTAGCATTGGCAAACACCTTCTGAATCCAGCCCGGGAAACGTGTCTGCAAATAGGCGAGTTGCCTCTGATTCATGTCCACATTGCCCGGCACCCGCAGTTCGGCGCTGACATTTCGCATCTCGACCACCGCAGTTTTCACGCCGATGGCTTGCATGCGCTGCGGAGACAGTTGAAGCGGAACAAGCGGCACAGATGCGCCGGACGAAGGGACGGCGCTGGCCGGTGGTTGCTCCGGAACATCTGAGCCTTTGGCCGCCACAGGACTGGCATTGTCGGTCGCGGGGGCAAGGTAAGTGCGTCCCCAGATGACATACGCAAGGATGCCTGCCAATGCAAGGCACATTACCACACTACTCACAAAGGCTCGCTTATAAGTGCGTTCGCTCATTTCGTCGCCTCCGGGGTATTGGGCACGGCTGTCCTGTCAATTGGCGCTCCGACCGCGAATTCCAAGTCGGCGAATCGGGTTTCGAAGTCGGCCATGGCTTGGAAGTATGCGAGGTCGATATCCACCACCGTCATCTGACTATCCAGCAGGTTGAGGAAGTCGGTACGGTCGTTCTCGTAGGCGATGACCGTCGAGCGCAGAGTGGTCTCAGCTTGGGGCTGCAGCAAATTCTTATAAAGGTCCGCAAGCCTTTTCGCGGACCGCACCTGTGCCAGCGCTTCCTGAATTTGACCAAAAGCAGAGTTTCGCAAAGCGTCAAGCTCGGCGTCTTCCTCCCTGACCTGGGCCTTGGCCTCAGAAATTTCCGCGTTATGTTTGCGCCGGTTCAACCAGGGCAGGTTGATCGAGCCTTCCACCATGTAGTTGTTGCGGTAATTCGAGCCGCTCGGCATCAGCATGTAACCCGCTGAAACGGTCAAATCGGGCGCGTAACTCTTGTCTGCCAGCGCTTGCTGCTGACGGCTCTTCCCCAGGGCGGCTTGCGCCTGGGCCAGGTCGGGCCGCGAGGCAAGCGCCAGCTTTTCCAGCGCTTTCGTCGCCGGCAGCTGCTGCGGAATACCGTAGTCTCCTTGTAAATTGATGGGCTCGACGGGGTCGTGACCCAGGAGCGTATTCAGACGAGCGCGGGCAACTTCGGCGTCCTGCTCGAAGTGAATCATGTGCTCGGCCAGACGGGTTAGTTCAACTTGTGCCTTCAGGATGTCTTGCTGAGGCACTTTGCCCACCGTGTATTTGATACTGGCCGCCGCGACCGCCTGCCGGGCGATGGCAACGTGCCCATCGTGGATACGAAGCTCATCCTCAGCGCGCAGCAGATCATAAAATGCCTTGCGCACCCGCACTCGGACATCGAGCCGCATGTTTTCGAGCGCAGCCTTGGCTTCCGCTACATCGCTTCGCGCAATATCAGTGCGTAACTCTCGTTTTCCGAAACCCGGAAACGTCTGGCTCAACATGAACATGTTTTGGGCCGCGTTGTAATCCCAGGGTCGGCGCAGAGGTACGCCCCAGCCTCGATACATCAAAAAGGGATCGTCGAGCGCGCCAACCGTGGGTACGTGGGCTTCAACGACGGCTAACCGCCGAACCATGACCCGAATGTCCGGATTGCCGACCAGCGCCATCTGCTCGACTTCGTCGAGCGTGAGGGCAGGGCCGGAAGCGGTCGAATGCTCGTGCTGCGGCAACAATGCATTTGCAGCGGGAAAGGGGTCCTCGGCTGCAGCGGTCAGCGCGCACGCGCACACTAAGAAGAGCGCGTATAGAACTCTCATGATTCTCTCCGTCAGGTAGAAAGACACTTCGGGCCTACGCCCAAACACAAGCGGGCGGACGGAGATCTGCCTAGATTCTCAGGATAGTTGTGTCAGGTAGGTATTCCGTTGGCGGATAGTGGGGAGTGCTTCGGTGAAACCAATCCGAGCTCTGTGGGGATGTTGGGAGATGGAGGGCCGCAACTATTTGTAATACCGTATTAGGCTGACGGTTGTTTATCACAACCATCGTTGTGCCTGGTCGAACTTCCGTCTTGCAACAAGAGTGGGACTGCGGCATGTTCGCCGAACCGCACATCTGGGCCATATGCTTGCAGCATTCGTGCTCTTGGGCTGTCATCGCTCTGCCTGGGATCATGCACGCCAACAAGGGCGCGGCAGTCCAGCAGATCATCAGAAGAACGACGGCGATGGCGGCGAGGCGTCGCATAGTCTGAGTTTAGGCCGACAGTGTCTCCGCCGCAAGTGATCCCGATCACACTATGCCGTGACTGCCGTCTCCTGAGTCGCCGCCCAAGCGAGCCACAAGTATTCTTCGAGGGAGCTGAATCTCACGGCATACAGAATTCCGAGACTTTGTCGCATTGTCCTAAGCGCGTTTATCCCGAGCTGGCCAAGCCACAGCAAGAATCTGCGCAGTTCTCGTTCAACCGCACTGTCGGAGGTGTACCTTTCGGGATCTTTGGCCCTGCTCTTAGCTCTATCGCTCCTTTGGCTGCCAAAGCAGCCTAAATAGCAGCGAGAGACGCGAAAGCAGGTCATGCGAGAAGAGGAGTTGCGGCGTGAGCAATGTGCTCAAAAGCCGACCCTGGGCGTCGCAAATTCCGCGAAGGGAGAGTCTCCGTTCATCCGCGCGCACCGTCTGGGAAAAAAGGGACAATATAAGAACTTCGATCCAGCTTGTCCTTCGGCCGTTTCCTCCTCGACATTTGGCGGCGGTCCGGGACGGCTATCGTGCTTGACTTATAGACTCATGTCACTCTCAATGTCACGGTGAACGACGCACCGCGGCCGGAGTTGTTCTCCACCTGAATTGTTCCTCCGTGCGCTTCGGTGATTCTCTTGCAGATGCTCAAACCCAACCCGGGCGGTCCGACTCCACACCCGCTGCGACCGTTCGGACTCGCCCAGAATTTGCGCATTGTCCGTCGCATCGCCGCGGCGCACGGACATGGAGACGCTCTGTTGCGCATCCCAATCCGCTACGCCGGGAACCTCCTTGGCGATCGCCTGGATGTCGGCGACGGTCAGCCGTGTCGCCGCACCGCGTGGCCCATGCATGATCTCTGCTCCGCCGGCGTGAATGACAATCGTTGAGTCGCTGAATACCAGACCCACCATCTTAAGAATCTTTCGCTGGGCCAATTGGCCAACCGAAATCACGAAGGTCAATGCGGCGATGCCGATGAGACTGCCCAGCATCATGAAGAACGTTCGGAGTTTGTAGCGGCCCATCACCAGAAAGCTGTGATGGATCAAGCGGCGGACCTTCATAGTGCCTCCTGTGCGAGTGCGATTTTCGATTCCTTGACGTTCGCATCGGCTACGATCTGGCCGCGTTCCAGTTTGACAATGCGGCTCGTGTAACGGGCGATCTCCTGATCATGAGTTACGAGCACGATGGTGCGGCCGTCGTGATTCAACGCCTGAAAGGTCGAGATGATTTCCATCGCCGACCGGCGATCAAGGTTGCCGGTGGGTTCGTCGGCAAGCAGAAGGTCCGGCTCATTCACCAAAGCTCGTGCAATCGCTACCCGCTGCTGCTGGCCTCCGGAAAGCCCAGAGGGCCGGTGGTGAATACGATCGGCAAGGTTCACCGTTTCAAGAGCCTTGCGAGCCAAACCTGTGATCGACCTCCGGTTGGAATATAGAAGAGGCAATTCGACGTTTTCGAGCGCGGTAGTTCTTGGTAAGAGGTGGAAGGCCTGGAAGACAAAGCCGATTTTGCGGTTTCGTGTCGTGGCTTGGTCGTTCGCATGGAACGCGGTGACATCCACACCATCCAGGCGGTATCGCCCTTGGGTCGGCACATCGAGCAGACCGATGATGTTCATCAGCGTTGATTTGCCGGATCCCGATTCGCCTATGATGGCAACGAATTCGCCTCGGCCGATATGAAGTGAGACATCAACTAACGCCGTAACCTCCTCGCCGGCCGGTCGCCGGTAGGTCTTCGAGACGCCTTGCAGTTCGATCATTAGAATCCACCTCTCATTGTTTCGCTGAATTACCGATCAGCACTCCTTCACCCTCACGTACCCCGCTGAGGATTTCCCAGTAGCTGTCGTCCCTCAGCCCCGTCGTGATCCAATGACGCTCTGTCGAGGGACCGTTTTGGACGATCACATATTGACGCCCGCCCTCGCGATGGACCGCGCTGATCGGGAGCGCAAGCACATTTCTGTGTTGTTGCTGGGCAATCGTGACCGTGGTTGTCATCTCGGGCCGTAGAATGTGACCTGGCAGCGGCCGAAAGTGGATCACTGCAATGTAATCCACCACGTTGTCGCGAATCTGCGCTTGCGGATAAACGGCTGTAACTTCGCCCGGAAACTGATCATCTCCGTAGGTATCGACAGTGAAGGTCGCCTTTTGGCCAAGCCGGATTCTCCCGATGTCGGTCTCATCCACGTAGGCCCAGACCTCGAGACGTGAGAGATCAAGAAGTGTGACGAAGGTCGGCGCGGCAAAACTGGACGCAACGGTTTCGCCTTCCTGGGTGGTCACCGATTCGACCGTTCCCGCGATAGGCGAAATGATCCTGGCGTAGCCAAGTTGCGTGACGGCATCGGCAAGGTTGGCTTGAGCCTGTCTATATTGCTGGCTCGCGACTCCGTAGGACTGCTGCCCGACACGCACCTCTGCGCCGACCATCGGCTTAATTGCCCCAGTGGCCTTCACAACAGGACCTACGTCCCGCCTTGCGACGCGTGCCAGCTCAGCAGCCGGAGGGTCGCCACCGGAACGCTCGTCTAAAACGCGCTTGGCACCCACAGCCAATAAGCCGATCGCTGCCAGGATTATTGCAACCCAGATCAGTCTTCTCATCGGCGGTCCGAACTAATTGTCCGCACCTGTTGATTAAGCAGATTGGCGCCCTGGGCGGCAGTTAGATCATCCCGCACTCTGCGTAACATGCTGCGCTTCGTTTCTTCCTGTACTCCAATGGTCTTGAAGAAAAGCGCTTTGCCCTTCATCTCTACATCCAGGACGGCCAATTCCCAGTACCCCGGCTGAACCTCTTCCTGCTTCACATAAAAATGTCCGCCCGCGTCCAAGTGCCCCAGCAGGCCACCGCCGAATTTCACTGGACGCGTTAAATGTCCAGAAATTTCCACCAGGCGTTTCTGCCTCTCGTTCACAACACGCCTTCCATCGCATGCACCGCGGCAGCCTCATGTGACTGAGGCCGGAAATGCGGATTGGGCTTGAATTTCAGTGCGACCAAATCTCCTCGCTGTTCTCCATACTCAAAGACCAAGGCGTCCGGCAGCATTTTCAGCAGCCGCTGACTTCGCGCCTGGTCCTCATCTGTTTCTCGCTTTGATCTTTTCAGCTCTGCGGGATTATTTATCAAGCGTT